>JBEIEO010000086.1:0-10534 GCA_040382895.1 Halobacteriovoraceae bacterium | reverse complement strand
TAATTCATCCGGTGCGGATTGCTGGGCAAGAGCACCCACGGTTTGATAGCTAGGCTTTTCAGCCTTCTTAAACACTTGGCCAAAGAGCTGGTCGATTTCTTTGCTCTTAGGATGATTTTTAAAATCATCCACGCCTTCGGTTGCAGATATCTGAACGACCTGAGTGCCCCCACTCTTTTTGCTACCACTATCACTCATACTAAACTTCCCACTTCCAATGAAATAAACTCATCCAGAAAGGTAAAACGTTTCTGGAACGTTTTCATGCCATCAGGCTCAAGGCTAATAATGTAGTAAGCCATGTGGTTTCCTTATGGATAATCATAACTTATCCACAGACCCGCGGGCAGTTCCGGCAAAGATTGCACCTACAGATTCTGTAAACGTATATTGCTTCATCTCCAGCGACATAATACAATTGAGACTGTTCTGAGAGGGAGGCTACTTGAAAAAGCTGTTTTTGATTGCTTGTTTTCTGATCATTTCAGTCGGGCAAGTTTGTGCGGAAGAATTTTTTCCATCCAACATCCTTATGCTGGATTCTAAATTCACTCACCATGTGATTCTGGTTGAGAAAGCTACACACAAATTACACCTTTACCAAAACTCTGATTCTTTTCCCAAGCTGGTGAAGACTTTTAACGCCGCCACAGGAAAATTCAAAGGTGATAAATTCATCAATGGTGATCATAAGACTCCTGAGGGAATTTACACAATCTACGAATTCCTTTCTAAGGATGAACTTTTTCGTCGTCATGGAAAATACGCTGAAATTTATGGTAGCGGAGCTTTCCCTATGGACTACCCTAATTTCATGGACGAGCGTGCTGGAAAAACTGGCGGCGGTATCTGGCTTCACTCAACCGACGACGATAACCGCATCTACAAAGGCCTGGATTCCCGCGGTTGTGTAGTGGTTCAAAATGCTGATCTAAAAGAGATCTCTCAATACATCGAACTTGAGCACACTCCGGTCATCGTGACTCAGGATGTGACGTTTTTATCCAAAACGACCTGGGAAAGAAACCGTAAAGACATCAATGATGCTGTTACCAAATGGGCCAGGGCCTGGCAGACGAAAGATTTTGAAACCTATATTGCCAGCTATGATGCTCAAAAGTTTTACGATCGCTCAAAGGGTAACTACGCCTCTTACAAGGCTTACAAGAAAGCAGTTTTCTCTCGTCCCGACTCTCCGAATATTAAAATCGAATTCATCTCCATTTTAATCAATCCAGAATATGCCGTGGTCAATCTTCAACAGGACTATCGTTCAGCTGTGATTAATGACATCGGTAAAAAAACGTTGTTTCTAAAAAAAGATGCAAACTACGAATGGAAAATCATCGGTGAATTATGGCAGAAGACTTCACATGAGAATCTGGCATTCACACCATCAAAAAGATTTTTCAAAGAATAAAGACCGGGGCGAATGAAAGAACCTATTCAACAGAGCGGAAGCGAAGTCTCTATTGTTATTTACGATGCACCTCTTCCTCCGCGGTATCTGCGCTTTTCTAAAAAATTTATCCGCACTTTATTCGTGGTGGTCCCGATCGTTCTAGGTCTTTTGATCCTGGGACTTCTTGCCTATGGAATTGGCTCCCGTGCTAAAGATGTACCGGCCCCAACCATGCCGACGGTGGTCACCGATGAAGAAGCCAAGGTCCAGTCCCTAGAAGCCGAAATTGAATCACTAAAAAGCAGTAACGTCGCTCTTCAGGAAAAACTATCTGGACATGCGGCAACTTCAACTACCGCTAACGGTCAGGAAGACCCCTTTCTTCTCGTCATTCGCAAGCCTTATGGCATGCAGAATCTCTTAAGCGAAAATCGAGTGAGCCTGGATCAGTTTGAATTTATTCCTGAAAAGAACAAAACAAGTTTGAAATTTCAGATCATCTCTAACAATTCAGAAAATCGAGTCACCGGTCATGTTTTAGTATTTATGATTTCTGGCAACGGAATTGTCGCTTATCCTACAGATGCTAACATTGGTATTGATCAAGGCGTGAAATACTCTTTGGGTGAACCATTTGCTGTTTCTCGATTGCGCCCTACCAATGCTGAATTTTCAAACATTCCATCAGGTAATTCGGTTAAATTCATGATTTATATTTTCACTCGCGAAGGTGACCTTCTTCTTATCAAAGAAACTGAAAGCTACAAGATTGGAAACAAATCATGATGAACGACCACGACTTCAGACAGTTCAATTACAACGTTCTGGGTGTTAAATCCAAAATCGTTGGCGACCTGATTCTTTGCGGAGATGCCATCATCACTTCTACCGTTGAAGGCAGTATCGAAGTGCGCGAAGAAGGAAAGCTGGTTCTGGAACGTGGAAGTTTCGTGAAAGGTAAAGTCAAGGCCCTAGACCTTGAAATCTTCGGCCAGGTTGAAGGCGAAATTGAATGTTCAGGATTGGTATCGATCCGGGCCAGTGCTCATGTCACAGGGTCTATTAAATCTGCCCGTCTGGTAATCTACCCAGGAGCTGTGGTCGAGATGACGGCCAGCTCCCAGGAAGTTTAATCTTTAAAGAAAATCTTGGTGATTGAGAATTCGCACTGGGCGGATTCGAGAAAGAGTTTTTTCGAGGCTCTTGTCCCCAACTACAACAACAGTCTGACGATCCCATGGGAATGCTTCCAGGGCCGCTTGTGCCAGGGCCTCTGGAGTCATGTTGGCAATAAGTTTTGGATAATTTTCCAATTCTTCCAACTTTCTACCTTGATGGTCATACAGCATGATCTGTCCCAGAAAGGCTCCGGTTTCTTCGAATCCAAAGAGGAAGCTTCCGATCTGATGTCCCTGTTGATGCTTAAATTCTTCCACCTGAAATTTCTTGGCAGCTACTTCCTGAAATACATCGCGCACGATCGAAATGACTTCTGCTGCAGATTCGTTTTTAGAAAAAGTCATAATGCCGGCGCGACCATAGTCTCTTTGCATAGAAACATAGGCACCTGCTGAGTAAGTAAGGCCACGTTTAACTCTGAGTTCTTGCACGAGTTTTGAAGTAAATCCACCGCCTAAAAAACCCGAAAGAAAATTAAAATGATCGTATTTGCCCTTCACTTCTTCGATCGTCATATAGCGACCGATGCGAATCTGCGCCTGGTTAGCACCTGGAACAGGAATAAGATAAATCGCGGATTCCTGGGAAGGCTTTTTAAGTTCCTGCTTCTTAAGACTGGACTCGGATTTCCACTTACATTTATCAGTGATGATGGACTTCATGGAAAATACATCTTTAGGGCCGGCCAGATAAAGAACTTTTTTAACTTTGTTGAGTTCATTCAAGCGCTCTTTGAGCGTTTGAGGTTTTAGTTTATCAAAAGATTTAAGGCTTCCTTCTACGGGTAAATTATAAGGAGTACCCTCCAAAGAGACCTGTCGAAACACACGATCGGCCAGAGATGAGTGAGATGTTACCAGATTAGATAAATGACTCTTCGCCCGTGAGACATAGGATGTAAGTTCTTTTTGAGGATATTGAGCATCATTAAAGATGTTACAGACTTTACTCATTACAGGCTCAATATCTTTAGTCAGCCCTTGAACGCTGAAAACAGAATATTCATGAGTCACTGAATGTTTGAGATTTACACCGTAGAAGTCGAAGAATTCAGCGATCTCACGCTGAGATTCTTGACTGGTTCCAGAAGTCATCTGATCAAAGGTCCCCTGTGTAAGGCCAGAGAATGGGTCTGAAAGCGCCCCATCTTGAAAATAAACAGCAGCGGTGAAACGAGGGAATTTATTATCTTCTACCCATACGACTTCAAGATCCCCCCAGTTGGTTCTTTCGACAGAATCCAGGTAGGAATCGGCTTGCGCAACAGCGCTTAGTGCAAGACAGGTTGTAACAATTATTTTTTTCATATTTTTTCTCACTTATGCATATTCCAGACAGAGACAAATACATTGGGCTTAGAGAAAGCATCTTTACAGACGTTTTTGACATCTTCCACTTTCACTTGCTCATACATATCCAATTCTTTTTTATAGAATCTCCAATCACCAAAGATCAGCTGGCGCTCTCCCAGGAACTGACCCAGGCCCATGTTGGAATCTAGGTTAGAGTACAGATCAGAAAGGTAATTATTCTTCACTTTCTGAATGTTGCGCTCGGTAATTTCTGTTTCACAAAACCCGGCCAGCTTTGAAATTAAATCCTTTCTAAATTCCGGTAGTTTCACACCTTTCACCAGAGATCCACCGATGAAGAAGAATCCGGATTTTTCCAGAGACTGATGAGCTGCATACATCGAAGTTGCCACGGGTTTTTCAATCAGGATGTACTGGTTGATAAGTGATGCACTTTTGCCGGAACCGATGATTGAAGAAAGAACATCCAGAGCGTAGCCTTTAGGATGACCGGCTTTGTAGGTTGGAAAGGCCAGCATGAAAATAGGGTCCGGAGACTCTCCTTTCTTTGCAATGATTTTGTCAGAAGTAAGCTTTGGCTGGAAAGCTTCCTCTTTCAGTTCTTTATGGGCTTCATCTACTGATGGAGACGACGGGATTTTTCCAAACTTCTCTTTGATGATTTGAGTCGCCTTATCCAGTGGAATATCACCCACTAAAACTAAGGTTGCGTTATTAGGAGCATAGAAGCGTTTAAAATACTGATATATTTGTTCGCGAGTCACTGATTTTAAATCAGGGATATCACCTATAACAGAGCGCCCGTAAGGAGTGCCTGCATACAGATTCTGCATCAGTTCAAGGTATAGCTGACCACGAGGTGAGTTTTCATAGCGCATCTTACGCTCTTCCAGCACTACCTGACGTTCTTTATTAAAGTCTTCTACGTCGAGAAGCAGGTTTTCCATTCGATCTGCTTCGATGTCAAGAATTCGCTCAAGCTCATTGGAAGGAAGATTTTCATAGTAAACTGTCTGATCATTTGTGGTGTAGGCATTTGTCGAACCACCACTGCCTTCAATGATGAAATCGATGGTATTTTTTCCGTACTTCTTAGCACCTTTAAACATCATATGCTCAAGGAAGTGTGAAGCGCCCGTGATACCAGGAATTTCGTTTTTTCCTCCAACTTTGTAAAAAAATTGCACAGAAAAAATAGGAAGCTTAGGATTATGGACTAACAAAGCTGTTAATCCGTTCTCTAATTTTACTTCTTTGACGTCGAGGTTAATATTATCCGAGAGACTTTTAGAGCTCTTCGTAGTTGAGCATCCCAAGAGCAGAGCGAAAAGCACAAACCGAAATTTCATAGTAGCATTCCTCATTGATGAACAAGATCACAATTTTAGGTTCAGGTACAAGTACGGGTGTACCCATTTTAGGGTGTAACTGCCAAGTTTGCCAGTCAAACGATCCGAGGAATAAACGGCTCAGGACGTCGGTACTGCTGGAAACTCAGACGGGAAAAAAAATACTTATCGATGCTTCACCTGATTTAAGAGCTCAGTTACTCAATACTGGCGTGCAGTCGTTAGATGCAGTGATTATCACTCATGATCATGCTGATCACACTCATGGCATTGATGATCTTCGGCCTTTCACCTTTAAGCGTCAGACCCCTCTGCCAGTTTTCGCAGACGCTCACTCAGTGAGTGGACTGAGAGAGAAATTTCCCTACATTTTTCAAAGAGAAAAAGTTTACGCAGATAAACCCATCATCGGCGGTGGAATCCCTTTGTTAGATCTGCATTCCCTGCCTTTAGGGAGTCAGCGTGTTTGTGAAGAAAATTTTGATTTTCATTCTCTTCCTCATGGCCACAGTGAAACGTTATCTTTTCGTCATGAAAAATTTGGTTACATCATCGATTGCCGAGAGATTCCCGAAGGTCTGATCAAGGCCTATCGCAATGCTAAGTTGGATTTACTTATTATCGATTGTCTTCGCTACCAACCTCACCAAACGCATCTGCATCTGGACTTAACTCTTCGCTACATTTCTGAGATTGCCCCTATAACTGCCATTCTAACTCACATGGGCCATGAAATGGACTATGTTGACTTGATCAATCAGCTTCAGCAGCGGGGCATTAGAAATGTTTTCCCAGCTATTGATGGAAAGTCCTTCTACTATTCTAAGTCCTAAAAAACGGGTAAACTGGGACCACTATTTTTTTCAATGTTCACTTTTAAGGGAGAACCCAATGAAGATTGCTGTTCCTAAAGAAATTAAAAACAACGAAAACCGTGTTGGTTTAACTCCAAGTGGGGCCCGTCAGTTAGTTCAGGATGGCCACGAAGTTTTCGTTCAACATAATGCTGGTATGGGTATTGGTATTGCTGATGAAGAATACACTAAGGCCGGTGCTAAAATCGTTAACACTCTTGAAGACGCCTACAACATTGGTGAAATGATTATCAAAGTTAAAGAGCCTCAACCAAATGAGATCGCACTTCTAAAGCCTCACCACATTCTTTATACCTACCTTCACCTGGCGGCTGATAAGCCTCAGACTGAAGGTCTGATGAAATCAGGTGCAACTTGTATCGCTTACGAAACAATTCAACTTGAAGATGGATCTCTTCCTCTGCTGGTTCCTATGTCGGAAGTGGCAGGTCGAATGTCAGTTCAAGTGGGCGCATCTTACTTGCAGCTGGATAAAGGCGGCAAAGGTATCCTTCTTGGTGGTGTTCCGGGTGTTCGTCGTGCGAAAGTGACCATCATTGGTTGTGGTATCGCAGGAACAAATGCTGCTCAGATGGCAGTTGGTATGGGTGCAGATGTGACGTTGATCGATCTATCAACGAAACGTCTGGCTGAACTTGATCAGCTTTTCGAAAACAAAGTAAATACCATCTTCTCAAATTCAGCCAACATCGAAGATACTGTTATTCATTCTGATCTTGTGATCGGTGCGGTGCTGGTTCCAGGCGCAAAAGCTCCGAAACTTGTTACTCGTGATATGATCGCCAAAATGCAGAAAGGGTCAGTTGTTGTGGACATCGCAGTGGACCAGGGTGGATGTATTGAAACCTGTAAGCCAACGACTCACGAAAATCCAACTTTCGTGGTTGATGGTGTTGTTCATTACTGTGTGGCCAACATGCCAGGTGCAGTTGCCCGTACTTCTACTTTCGCACTAACAAACGTTACTCTAAAATACGCTCGCTTGATCGCAGCTCAGGGTGTAGATCGTGCTATCATGAAAGATAAGCCACTTCGCCTTGGTGTGAACATCTACAAAGGGAAACTGGTTTACGAACAAGTGGCCCGTGACCTTGAGCTACCGTATACTCCGCTTCAGCTGGATAAATATCTTTAATATCCTTTCTGGGGTCCTTAGGGACCCCTTTTTATTTTACCTAACCGTGTTATCATAGTTGCATGGGTAGTTTTCAGAAGATTCTGGTCATCGTTAATCTGGTTGTCGTTCTCGCCGGCGCAGGACTCGTTTTTTATTCCCATAATATGGTCAAGCCTGAGCCCACTAACCAGGCAGCCGAAACAGAAAATTTGAAATCAGATGCTCTGGCGCAAACTCAGGTAGAAGCTGTACCCATCAAAAAGTTTGTAGTTAACCTGCACTCCCGCAGCACTCGTTTGCGCTACCTGGATGTAGAGATGAATATCCAGCCTTTTCATAATGATCAAAAAGAAGTGATCAAGGCCAGTGAACATATCTTTAAAGATGTAGTTATCGAGGTCGCCTCTAAACTTGAGCCGCAAGATTTAGATTCTTTATCGGGGAAGATTTTGTTTGAGAAAAAAGTGAAGGACCGGGTTAACGAACTTCTTGGTCAACCCGGCAATCCACTTGTTAATAAGATCTATTTTTCAGGATTTGTTGTTCAGTAAAAGAATTACTGAATGTTTCTTGCAGCTTCGTCTTGATCCAGAGGAACAGCGTTCTTACCTTCATCAGCCATAGAATCCAGATACTTCTTCACTTCTTCTTTAGTGATTTTACCTTCGGCAAGCAGACGGTCACGTACGCGAACATCCATGAGCTTTTCTTCAAGAGCTAATCTAAGTTTCATAAGTCCTCACTTTTAAACGAAACTCTTTGTACCACTGCTTTTCGCCTGATGGCAAGAACCTCTGGGCCTATTGCCAGTATTTTGGTGGCTTCTGGTCCTCGTCTTTGACCACATAAAGGTGCGTTTTGCTCCGCTTCTTAGATTCAAAGGAGGCATTCAGCGCTTTGCGTATCAAAGGTTGGGTCTGAAAGCGGATAATCAGGTAGCTGATTCCCATGGCCAATAGATGGGCCCAGGAAGCAGCAAAATTGGAGAAAAGGGCCATGTAAGCCTCAATTCCTGCCAGGATCCAGCAAAAGGTCCGTGCCTTCATAGGAAAGATCATCATCATGGACATCTGACGATCTGGGTATAAAAGCGCGTAGGCCATAAGCATGGCAAAGTTTATTCCAGACAATCCATGCAAAGCGATTCCATGAGTTGAAGCACCCATAAAAAGAAAATTTACGATGGCATAAATAAGACCAACACCAATGATATTAATCAGAAGAAAACGAATGTAGATTTTCTGGCTCCACTGATTCTCAAGTTCCGAACCGATGAACCAAACCACCAGTCCGTTAAAAACAAAACTCAAAAAATTGGTTTCAACCAATGGATAGGTTACCAACTGATAAACCAGACCGCTCATAAGGCCAGTTGGAGAAAGTCCCAGTAGAGATACCAGGTTAAAGGCACCAACCGCTTTTAGAATAGAAAAAATCAGGAAGCAAACGCCAGAGCCGATCAAAATAATTTTATTCGTTTTAGTCAGTGGTGGCGCTGTGAATTGATACTGGTTCATGCGTTTGGCCTTTGAGAAATTTCGATCAAAACTCCACCTGTAGATTTCGGATGAATGAAATTCACCAGACAATTTCCGGCACCGATGCGAGGCTCTAGATAAATAAACTTATAACCTTTGGCAGTCAGCTCGGCTGTTTTTGCTTTGACGTCAGGAACTTTAAAACACAGATGATGAATCCCTTCGCCTTTGGTTTCGATGAACTTATGAATCGTCGACTCCGCTGAAGTTGGTTCAAGCAATTCAATATGGGCGTTTTGATCAATTTGAGCAAAAGCGGTAAGGACTTTTTGTTCCTTCACTTCTTCTATCTTATCAGAAAAAGTCATCCCCATGTCTTCGTAGATTTTACGTGCACTCGAGATACTCTTTACGGCTATGGCAATATGATCAAGGATACAATCCTGAGATAGTGGTAATGACATGGGAAACCGACTCCTGTAAGCCTCAATTATGCCTCAGAGTACATGACCGGATCAATGATTAAAAGTTAGGCGCAGGGACGGCATTTTCGCAGGCTGCCGGGTCATTCGGATCGAAAGTTGGAATTGGTTCTTGGTATGGAGGAGAACACATTCCATTTTTACATTCACCGTATTCCTGAGTCGTATAGCACTGCTGACGGCAGGTCGTGTTTCCGAGTGCATCCGTACCAGTTCTTACTACCAAACACTTGATGATCGGAACTTTCTGACACCATTCTTTAGCGATACAGTAATCCCCGATTGGTTTACTACAGAGTACTGGCGTGCTGAGATTTGAGTTGTGTGGAGCACACAGGCCGGAAGTTCGGTTACAACATAGACTCGAGCATTCAAGATCAGTTAAACAAGTTTCACCGACCTGTTTATTTCCTTGTGAAGTTGAACTGTCAAAGCATTGTGAAACCAGGGTCTGATCCCAACAACGATTGTTAAAGCAACATTCGTTACCACCGCAACTGGCGTTAGATGCACAAGTTTTAAAGTTAGAAAAAAGAACGTCGTTACCAGTATCTGTAAAATGCTGTATTGGTCTTACGAGCTGAAGTTTTACATCTTCTGAAAGAGCAATCACGTATTCATTGTTATTGTTGTCTTTAGCGATGATTTCAATTGAAGCGGTTACGTTACATGAACCAATGTGCTCTAGATCAGAATTTTTGGATTGAGCGCGGGCATTAGCACCGTCCATCCACTGAGTCTTGCCTGGAAGAGACAAGGTTGTTTCAGAGCGTGGGGCATCCCATGCAGTCGAAGCCAAGTGGGCAACACCAGTGCTCAGATCAAGCTTCGTTGCTAGTGGAAACAAATAGGATTGGTAATAAAGTTTGTTATTTATCGGAGCAGGAGCGCCAGTACCACCTGCATAATTCAGACTGCTCTTGAATAAACGTTTTAAACCAACGAGATCACTGAATTTGTAATGCCAGTCGCCGCTATTCACTAAGCGATAAGGTCCGCGATAGTAGTAATTAGTGTTACTGATACTGACCGCTCCGAATACGGATGGAACAGTCGCAGTCGCTGATGAGCCAAACCAGAGATTGAAGGAATCTGTTGAGCCAACCGGGAATGGCGCTTCAGAAAATTTGAAAGGTCCCTGGAAATGGTCGGCCAGAGGTTTTTTTAATTGTTGAATCAGCCAGTCCTGATAATACCCATTACCGGCAGTGCTCTTGACGTTGGTTGAACTAGGAACAGTCGGAACATAGATAACACCTGGTGTGGGTGTTGTTACAGGAACTTCTCTAACCAGCCCCTGATCCATGACTTTTGCATATGCATAGAGACACTCTTCATC
>JBEIEO010000085.1:0-10543 GCA_040382895.1 Halobacteriovoraceae bacterium | reverse complement strand
GTGAGGAAAAGAGCATCGGACATGCTGACTTTGTCCCAAGGTACTGAAGGAGTGATCGAATCCTGAGCAAAGAATCGCAGGGTGCCCCCTGAGATAGTGAAGATCTTCGTTTTAGTGACTGTATGGAAAAGAATATCAAAAGCTGACTTTTTAACAGGAGAAAGTGAGTACTCACCATCTTTTAGTTCCAGGTATGAGATATCCATCATCATACCGTTCATGTAACTGATCACCTCAAGTTTCTTGGTTTTCACATTGTGTGAAATTTCAAGTGCCTCTTCAGTCTGATCCAGTTCAACATAATCACCCTTAAAGGCGACTGATGGAAGTTCCTTGAGTGGTTGGAAATTTGATTCATCAAACTGAATATCACAGTACTCACCATCGATGAATACCAATCCTTCACGAGGAGGCAACTGGATGGAAGAGATTAATTCCCTTGCCGGCGAGATAGCTTCATCCGGATTAAAGATTTTGTTTTCTGCATCGAGGCTTTCTACGGCGAAACTAATAGTACCAAAAGTAAGAACGTCCCCAGCAGCAACGAAGGCTTCCTCGACTCTGGTGCCGTTAACGAAAACTCCACCTTCTGAATAAAGATCTTTCACCATGAAGCCTTCATTCTTTAAACAAATGAAAGCATGGTATGAAGAAACAGATTTATCCTGAAGTCGGAAGTCAGCGTTCTCTTGAGAACCAACAAGAACTTTCTTCTTATCGATTAACAGAGGCTGCTGAAACCGCTGATCCAGGCAGCGTAAGGAGTATTGACCTTGCATGGTTTTCGTACTCATTGTCCTATTCCTCTTTCATTCTTTGAGCGAGAATTTTTTCAATTTTCTGAGAGATGGCGGTGAGTTCCATCACGCCACTTCTATCCCGGTCATCCATCACACTCTTAGCTTCACGGACTTTACCCTGCTTCAGAAGGAAGAGAGCGTAAGTTGCAGCGATATCTTCCCGGCGAAAGTTTTCCTTCGGGATCAAACGGAAGTATTCAGCCGATGTCTTTAAATCACCTTTGTACAAGTAAGCATTTGCCAGAGAAAAATAAACGTCGATGTCTTTGTGTCCACGGAAGGCCGAATCGTTCAGCACTTCGATCGCTTTATCATAAAGCCCGAACTGCAGGTAAAGCTGGGACATATTATAGCGCGGAACCTTGAACTTCGGGGCAAGATTCATAGACTCTTTTAGAAATTCTTTGCCTTTCTCCCACTGCTCATAACGAAAGTGGATGAGACCAAGATTATTAAGGGCAATCGACTTAACGGTCTTTACCTTGCTTTCTTCCAGGGTCATGCGATAGAAGAATTCGGCCTTCGTCCAGTTTTCCTCAATGAAATAGCAGTTTCCAACGTGAAGCCAGTAGTAGGGATCCTGATTTTTAGTCAGATAGTCTTTTTTAAACTGCTTAAGAGTGTCCTTGGCCTCACCCTGGTAGCAACCAACGACTTTGTGTTCAGTCTTGGCGTGTTTTTCCAAACGCTGTTCACCCCAACGCAAGTAAGATTCATCGGCAAGTGAGTCCCAGTTCACATCTTCGATTTTTCTCTCGATGCGGCTGGAGCTACAGGAAACAAACATAAAAAGTATGCTTAAAAATAATAAACTCTTCATGGCTTACTCCCTGCTTTTATCCATCGTTAACCCGGTAAAAAATGAGAACACCGGATTCTCCACCTGCTCAATTGAGGCAATAGAACGAGACCCCCATGCCAGTGTCTCTTTATCTTTAAGTTGCTTATCGAGCTGTTTATCAAACTGTCTTGAAACCTGAAGGAACTGGCCACCCACTTGTTTCATAGCACCGCTAAAGTCTTTGAAAACAGCTGCGTCCATGCCTTTCGGGTGAATATTACTAATTTTTTCTCCAAGTCCAAGGTAGAGTTGTGAAAACATCCGGGTTGAAACGATCGCAAGATCCAGCTGAGTAGAAGAAGTTAGATGCTGGAAGTTTTGCTTGAAACTTTGAATCTTTAACAGATGGGTTTCCAGAGCTTTATTGTAAGCCTCGCCCTCAAAGACAAGTCTATCCCAGATTGGATCCTTGTTAATTTCTGCCATAGTTTTTTGAGCGCGGGCATATTCATCCATCTCTTTTAACCAGGCAAGTGTTTCAGGATGATTGAGAGAACGGAATTCATTGCGGATAAGTTCCTTCAGGTTAAGATCAGTCTTCTCCCAGTACCACTTCTGGAGAGTGAAGCGATAATTGTTGGTGAAATCTTCAGATGGGTATCGATAAACGTGCAGGCGCAGACGTCGAAAATCACCTTTCTTTTCAAAAAAAGTGTACATTTGCGCCAGTGCAATCTGCTTGCTTTCAGGTCTTTTAAGACAAGATGAATACTGGCGGATAAGGTTCTCTGCACCTTCAGTATCTTCTTCCACCAGAGCGGTCATGACTCCCACTTCGTAGAAGCGATTCTGGATATCATCTTTTTGAGAGCAAAACTTATCCAGATAGAACTTAGATAGCTTATAAGAAGTTGAAAAATCCTGAAGTTTATAAGTACGTTCAGTCATCTTGAGCTGCTCATCGCGCTTAATTAGTTTTTCTTCCTGGTTCATTTTACTGAAAGCATTAAGTTGCCAATCGTATGATTGTTCCGTTTCACCAAGCTCCAGGTAAGTCATTGAAGCAAAGAATGCAGATTGGAACTTCACTTTATCGGTATAGAGCTTGTTGTTATAGATAGACTCAAAACCTTGGGCTGCTGCAACCTTATCCCCTTTCTTGGCAAGGTCCTGATACTCCAGAAACAGCATGTTCCCCAAAGTAATTTCAGTTTTTTCAATGGTCGCCTTTGAAAAGGATAGAAAACCTTTTTTGAATTCATGAATCCAGGCGGCGAGTTTTTTGGTGTCTTTCTTATCAATGAACATATCAAGAACTTTGGTCATCAGCTGCTGCTGGTCCTTTAAGTGCTCAGGGTAAGCTTTATGGTAAGAGCGAACCACTTCTGAGGCTTTTTCGTCCTGCTTATCAAAACGATAGATTTCAAAAAGTTTAGAGTAAATCTGCTCACTCTTCTCATCCCGCGGCCAGATCCCGGTATGTTCGGTATAGGCAAAAATCAGGTATTTTTTATTAAGTTCTTTTTCCAGCACTTCCATACCAGTCAACGCCAGAAGTGAATTTAAAGATTTACGAGCCAGTACTTCGTTTTTAACCAGTTTAGCTTCATTCAATGCATCCACATAGGCCGGAGCGGAATCAATAAATCGGCGAACTGAGTAATAAGTTTCACCGCGGAAATATAAGTACTCCACTTTACGTTTGGTATCCAAAGCAATGAGATGATTAAAATAGCTCAAAACGATATTGAGTTCTGATTCCTTGTAACTCCCGCCATCTGCTTTCATGTCCCGGGCGAGTTTGATCTGAAGGAATCCCGCGAGTGTGCGCATTTTCTCAATGGTGTCGTCTTTTAGATCAACTTTCAGGAGTTTTTTCAAATCCTTATCAGCAATGGCTGCTCTTTTATAATAGGCAACCATTTGACGGGATGTTTCTTCGTGATCGGCGAAACGCTTATAATGGTTATAGAAATCCAGGTAGGAGTGAAAAAGTTCTTCCTGGTACTGAAACCAGTCGTTTTTATCGATCAACTTCTGAGCCGCACCCAGAATTTTCTCAGTTTCTTTTTCATGCCCTTTATCCGAAGTCTTTTTTGCCATTGGCATCAGGTACGGGATTGGGTCTTTTTCATTGTCCAGGTAGAAATCCAGACCTTCCATCGGACGGCCGGCATAAACATAAAAAGAACCGATGTTTTCAAGCACCTGGTCCTTAATGTTCACATAGATCTTGTTTTTAGAAAGTGAATAAGCCTCACGGATAGACTTAATCGCCTTATCAAAGTCACGGTTCTTAAGATAGCACCAGCTGACATTATAAAAGTGCTTTGGGAGCCATTCATCCTGAGATTTCTTGATCACGCGCTCATAGAGGTTAATCGCCTCTGGGTAGCGTTTTTCGTTGTAATAAAAATCGGCCAGCGCAGTTTCAGCGTGGTGACGAAGAGAATGATGCGGGTCTTTAACCAGAGAAATTGTTTCCAGCAAGTACTTTTCTGTAATGTTATCCCGGCCATAATCACGGGAGTTCAGTGCCATGGCGAAAAGAACTTCAGCACGACGACGGGTTTCTGGTGACTCTTTCAGGAGTTTATTACCGAACTCTTTAGTGGACTGATAATAAGAACGGGTCTCTGCAAAGAATGATTCTTTCTGTTTACTTACGTTAGCAACCTTAGACTTCTCCATGAAAGTTTTGTTGTTCTTTTCATGAATCAGTTTCAGCTTTTCGGAGTGCAATTCCAGCATCCGGTACTTGAGTTCCGGACCTTTACGTTTGGCACTTTCCAGGATCTTCATTTCCTGGTTAACAAGATTCATCAACTCATCCCAACGACTCTTTTTCGAGGTCTGGGCCCAAAGCGAAGTTGTGAGAGTCAGAATACAGACACCAACGTACAGCTTTTTCATGTTCTAGTAATTCCCTTTAACGATGAATTTAAACTGCGAGTATCCGGCCAGCGCCGAGTCATGCATAACTCTCTGAACAATGGCGTAATCCATATCTTTATCAAAAACCAGGTTCACTAGTTCAGCATTGTATTGCTGTTTTTTAGTGCGGTTACTTTCTTCCGTTTTTGCTTTTTCTTCCTTGAGCTTCGCTGTAAGTGCTGGCATCTCGCCAGATGCCGGAAGTCGACCAATCTCTTTATTGTTTAAAAAAACTTTGGCTTCCTTGTTAATCTGCACAACAGGTGCAAAACGGGTCATATGCTTGGAATCCGAGTCGGCCATCTCAAGACCTTTCTGCAGATCAAGCTTCAAATCGGAGGCGTTATAACTTTTAAGCAAGAACACCAGGAGGATCGTTAAGATATCCAAGAGGGAGGTGATATCCACGTCTACGGCTTCTCGTTCGCGCTTGCGAGAAAAACGCTTTTTCATTTGTTCACTCCTGAGTTGTCGAACACAATCTGTTCGAACAGCTTTTCCTTGCTGTCTTTTGGGGCCTGGGTGCTATCGATGACGGTCACAAGCTTCTGGAACGGAACCTTGGGATCGGCCTTCAGGATCATGGTGTTTTCCTTCGGATAGGTCCGTTTCAGTTCAGTCAGATAATCCTTCATCTCTTTGGTCTGAGTAGAAGCAAAACTGCGGGAGCGTGGCTGACGAAGACCGGTTTTCACAACGATCTGTTCCTTAGTAATTTCCAGGGTAAGATTCAGAGGATCTTTCTCCTGTGTCTCATGCTTGGCTTCCTTGGTCATTGGAAGCGATGAACCGATTTCATAAACGTCCACGAACTGGGCCGACATTAACAAGAAGAAGATGAAAATAAACACTGAGTCCAGAATCGGAACCAGGTTCAACTTCTCAGGCTTTTTAAGTTTGCGTCCCACTTTCATAATTAATCCCTTAATTAAGCAGCTTTATCGTTTGCGGCGCTTTGAGTTCCGGCTTTTTTAGTTCCTAGAAGATCCAGAAGCTTCACCGAGTTTTCCTCAATTTCCTGAATCATCTTTTCACCTTTGGCCATCAGGTAAGAGTGAACAACCATCAGAGAGATCGCTGAGATTAATCCAAGGGCCGTGGTGTTCATTGCTACCGCAATACCTTCTGCGAGCAACTGTGCTTTCTGTGAGGCTTCTGCCTGGGCCACAGCTGCGAACGATTGAATTAGACCTTGGATGGTTCCCAGTAGTCCCAACAATGTAGAAAGGTTGGCACACAGGGCGAGATAGGAAAGACGTTTTTCGATCAGAGGAACAGCTTCAAGGATACTACCTTCAAGGGCGTCCTGAATTTGTTCCTTGGATTGGTTGGCGCGCTTTAAACCGTTTTTCATAACGAAGGCATTCAGGGAAGAAGATTCAGAACAGGCCTGGATGGAATCCTGCACCTGGTTTCCGATGACATGCTTTTTGATGTTGGCCATAAGGCTCTTACCATCGATGTCGTATTTGAAGTAGTTCTTCAGTCTTTCCACGGCCAGTGCGATTCCCACACACCAGACGATGGCGATGATCCACATGAAGATACCGCCTTCCACCATGAAGCGCGCGGTCCACTGAAGTAAACTTTCCTGCTGGATTACCTGTGCAGCTACTTGTTCCATATTAAATCCCTCCTAGGATAGACATATATCCGTTGAAACGAAGTTCCATTGATGATTGAATTGATTGGGTTAACAATGCGAACGATATTTGTTTCATCTTTTCGTGAAACAGACTCTGGGTCTTTAGACTTTTTTCAGATTGGGCAACAACACACGTGCAACGAGAGAAAACGTCCAACAACTAATCTGAAAAAAAGAGCGATTAACTTTGCACATTCTACTCTTCTGAAAATGTGCTGCAACATTCAAGTGAAATAAAAATCTCAAATTTTCGAAGTTATGAAGGGTTGAAAAAGAGTGCCACAATTAATGGTCACCTCTGTCAAAAGAAGTGACACTTTTATGAGGCGTTTGCGAATGAGAACGACCTATCTGAGGGATTCCACGTCCTTTTTAATAAAAACATCAAAATCCTTGCGGCTGTAAAGATCAAGCTCAAAACGCCGACGATCTCGCTCTCTCACCGAAATATCTCCGGGAGCAATCAGCTCCCCCTTCACTTCCAGGTTTCCTAAATCAAATTTCTCGTATTTTTTATACTGGTAAATGACCTGCTGATCTTCACCATAGGCCTCGCCCATAAAATACAAACCAGCAAAAAAAACTAGAATCTTCATGTTCTACTCCTCGTTTTCGCTATCCATGCGGACGGTCTGGCAATTAGATTTGAGACCCATCGAATAGTCCCCTAGTTCGTCGGCCCAAAAGGCACCTTCGAATTTCCAGAACTGTTCATACTTAGTTCGTTTCACGTTGGAAAAGTCCCCTCGGCCCCGGTCAGAGATTAACTGACGATTTGAGTACACAAGGTCTTTCTTATGGGAGAGCACTTCCAGGTTCACCTTGAAGAGCTCAGAAGAAAAGAACGGTACACTCTCCAGGAACTGGAAGATGTCGGTTTTAGCGTTGTAGTTAATCTTAGAGATCATATTTTCTTTTACCGCTGCCAGGTGGCCCACTAGCTCTTTTTGAGCAGCTTTTTTCTCATTCTTAGCGATCCTTTTCATCTCCTGCTCAATCTTGTGAATACTGTTAAAGTCCAGGCTAAAGCGCGTCTGCTTTTTCAAACGAGTGATGATATGACGAACAAACTCTTCGTGGTTTTTCAAATCATCGCCGGGTTTAAACATCAGATTATAAAAGTAGTTTTGGGAATTGCGGTTTTTCTTCAAGACTGATTCCAGAGAATTAAAACGTGGACGATAAAACTGATAGTACTGATTGATAATTACAAGACTATCTTCGTAGAGACAGAGTCTAAAATACGTCAGGGCGGCCAGATACTCCGCCTCCGGAAAGAAGTACGTATCCAAGAGTGGCGATTTGTAAGTCACGAGCAACCCAAGGGTACGGTTGTAGTCACCTAGCATGTAGTAGACCCATGCCTTTTCTAAGATGATGTAAGGCCACTTGTAGGATTGCTTTGGAATCTGATTATAAGCTTCCAATGAATCCTGGAACTTTCCTTGTTTAAACAGACGTCGGGCCTTGTTAACAAGACAGATCTCATAGATCATTCGGTAGTAGCGCTTAATTTTCTCGCCATCTACTTTGCCTTCCTGTTTCTCAGCTGCTTTCTGACAAGAAAAATAGGTCTCAGACTCTTTATCAAATTCGCCTTTAGCACCGAAGACCTGAGCTTTCAGTAACTGGCCTTCCGGAAAGTAGCGATGATCCGGATGGACTTTATCAAAGTATTCCAAAGACTTTTTGTATTCCTTTTTATGAAAGGAGCGACGGGCGAGAATAAAACGCGTAGACGAAGTGGGATACTTCTCCAGAAGGGTATGATCGTAGTCTTCCAGGATCTCAATCCCGGTAAAAAACAACAGTCGCTCAAGACGCTCAACATGTTTTTCTTCGATACGCTGATTATAGGTTTCAATGAAAAATTCATTGAGAGCTGAATAATAATATTTTTTATCTTCCAGTCTTTCCGACAGGGTTTGTCCAAATAGCGGCAAACTAAAAAAGAGTAGCAGCAACAGTTTCATGAACTATCCTTAGAATGAAAACCCAACGCTGATGATAAGATCCTGATTCACTTTCATACCCTCCGAAGCTTTACGCCCATTGCGGTCTGGTCCTTTGGCCCGGTAATGCTGCTGCATCCATTCCACACCCAGATGAACATTCTCTCTTAGGTGGAACTTAACGTTGGTTTTCCAGGCTACAGAATTGTAACTTTCATTTGTGTAAGAAGATCGCAAGTTGGTATCTGAAACTGTTTCCCGGTTACTTTCGGCATTGATCTTGGAAAAACCTAACCCGAACGACCAGTCGAAATAAAAAATCTGGTTAAAGGTGTTGATCTTACCGTAGAACGGAGACCAGATGGCCATCGCACCAAAGGAATTATTCAAACGTCTCACGAAAGGGTCAGCCCCGTTAACGTTACGAACGTTACGCCAGTCTTCGTTGTTGTTATTCATGTAATTATTGTAGAAAGCCTCCACACCCCACTCTTCATGGAAGTAAAAACCTGTCTTGATGTTAAAACCACGGGTATCCTGGAATTTAGAAGTGTAGTTGGATATGTAACCAACGTCTGCATAGAAAGTGTACTCTTTCTTGTAGAGCTTATTCTGAAGGACGTAAACTTTCTTATCCGGATCCAGCCAAAGGAAGTCGTACAGCGACTTTTCTCCGGCTTGGCTTTTATTCGAGACAAGTAGTGCGATCACGGCTGCGAGGATGGAGATTTTGAACATACGTCCCTCTTATTTTTTCACATAGTAAACAGTGATTTCAGCACCCACTGGTGGCAAAGCATTCTGATTGAACTTAATTGAGCGAGAGGCTGCATCGTAAGTGTAGTTCTGAGTTTCGGCACCATTCACATAAACCTTAAGACTTCCTTCCTCTGGTTCGTTAGAAAGAGCGAAGCTATCAAGCAAATTGATGATACTTTCACCCATATTGGCCAGCACCGAATGAAAGTCATCACGGATATCCCCGATCACACCGGCCGTGTTGTTAGAAGCCGCTTTGTAGCGCTCAGAACCAGTGGTGATTCCTGATTGACAACAGTTGGTATTGTTAACGTCTACGATAGAATAGACTTTCACCAAACCGTCGTTATTTTTGAACTGTTTTAAGTAATCAGTATAGGCAGCTACAGACTTTGGAGACTGATCTTCTTCATCCGAAATAATAACCACTGCCAGGTAAGCGTCTTGTCTCAAGAAAGTGTTGGCATGCTTCTGCATAAAGCCTTCTGAAGCTTCCAAGCCTTTTTCGTTACCTGAACCATTGGTACCAACACGAACCAGACTTCTGAAGTCAGATTTAAACTGTGCCTCATTTTGCTGAGCTTTTGCCGAAGTAAGCTTAATATCAGAACCAGTAACCATGCGACCTTTTCGGTCAGCACTGCTTACGTCGGTCGTAGTGATACCCATTTTAAAGTCTACGTTTTTAGTAATGAAATCATCGATGAAAGCAGAGAAGTTTGAACCTAATGAAGTCTGCTCATCACCCATAGAACCGGAGTTATCGATAATCCATACGATATCCAGTTTCTTGGTTTCTTCAGCGGCTTGACGGAATTTTTCTCGCTTACAACGTGGATCGGTTCCGATGGTCGGGTTTGATTCATCCACGCCATCCGGGTCATTTCCGTGACCTTGGTTACAGTCTCCGTACTGTCCACCGGTTGTTCCACCAGTTGTGCCACCAACGGTACTTCCAGCTGTACCGCCAGTTGTTGAAGAGCCATCCGTGCCACCTGTGGTAGAACTTCCATCTGTTCCACCAGTGGTGCTTGAACCGTCGGTTCCTCCAACAGTAGATCCACCAGTAGAAGAGCCAGTGGTGGCTCCTCCCGTTGAGCCACCAGTAACCCCACTGTCCACTCCACCATGAGTGTCTCCAGTGCCGCCATCAGTGCCTCCCTGGCTACCACCATTGGCCGATCCATCGGTCGTGGCAACATCGGTTGGAGTATTTAAATACTCTTTTTCGAAAAATTCTTCTTTGTTACATGCAGATAATGAGAGGGCAAATACCAGGGACAAACCTAGGTTTAAAACTCCGGTCTTCATGACTAGACTCCTATTAGGAGCGCAAGAAGTGGACAAAAGTTATTTCCGTGCTTCAGACGAAACAAATAAATGCATGAATGAAGCTAACTCTTGGCCTTGCGGTTTTTCCCGATTTTGGATCCCACATACGTGCAGCTTGAAAAAACGTCCAACAACAAAATCGTAGAAAAAAGATAATCAATTTTTTGCAATTCTACGCCTCTGCGGATGGATTTCAATCCATCTTTAAAAGAATCTTTAAAAAAAACAAAGGTTGTGCGTGGTTAGCGGGTATTGTGCCTAAAAAGTAGGCACTAGAACCCAAGGGTCAGCCTTTTTTGTTTGGCGCTGTTGAGTTGGGTCCAGACCCGGTTAACATTTT
>JBEIEO010000084.1:0-10572 GCA_040382895.1 Halobacteriovoraceae bacterium | reverse complement strand
ATCGGTCATAGGGTATCAACGGAAGAATTGGCCCGAAAATTTCATCCTCCATTACCTTATCGCTGAAATCGACATCTTTTAGCAAAGTCGGTGCTAGATAGTTTTCTTCTCGGTTTTTCTCTCCCCCAATGGCGATCTTATGATCCATGATCAGGGCATTTAGGCGGTCAAAATGCTTGTTATTCACAATTCGGGGATAGTCAGCAGAAGCTTTAACATTGTCCCCGTAAAAAGTTTTAAGGTGCCCCTGAACTTTCTCGATGAAAGAATCCTGTAGTTTTCGGGGGATCATCACATAATCCGGTGCTACACAGGTCTGACCGGCGTTGAGAAATTTACCCCATGCAACTCGTTTGGCGGCGATGTCAAGATTCGCCGATTCTTCAATTAAGCAAGGGCTTTTGCCTCCTAGCTCTAGAGTCACAGGAGTCAGGTGTTCAGCCGCAGCTTTCATCATGATTTTGCCAACAACGGTGGAACCAGTAAAAAAAATGTAATCGAACTTTTGCTTGAGTAGAGCTTGTGTTTCTTCAAGTCCACCTTCCACTACAACCACTTCATTGTGAGTGAACACCTGGCCGAGAATTTTATGAATGACTTTCGAGATTTCCGGAGCAAACTCAGAAGGTTTTACCACGACTCTGTTCCCGGCGGCAAAAGCGCCAATTAAAGGAGAGAGACAAAGCTGGAACGGATAATTCCATGGAGAAATAATCATCACCACACCATAAGGCTCTGGGTGAATATAGCTCTTCCCTGGAAACAGAGTCAAAGGAGTCTTCACTTTTTTGACTTTGGTCCACTCATCAATATGCTTCAGCGTGTAGCTAATTTCTTCCAGAATGAAGCCAATCTCGGTAGCATAAGTTTCAAATGCTGACTTTCCGAGATCAGACTTGAGAGCATTAATGATTTCCAACTCATGAGTCGAGATAACCTTTTTCAGCTCTTGGAGTTTATGCTTTCGAAATGCTGGCGGGAAATTACCATCTTTATGTATGGTATCTCTGAGTGTTTGAGCGACAGTGGTTAAATTCATATTCATCTCTCTAATTTTAAGTATTTTACGTAGTTTCTGATGATGGATGATTTTCGGAAGTTTTTTATCTCCGGATACTGTAGAACAAAAGAACTTTCATACATCATAGGAATCCATGGAAGATCGTTAAAAACAATCTCCTCCATCTCATGGATGATCTTATCCCGCTGATCGAGATTGGTTGTTTGTTTCAGCTCATCATAGAGCGCGTCGATCTTGGGATTATGATAGGCCGACTTATTGATCCCTGGGAAATTTCTGGAAACCAAAAGCTGGAGAATATTTTCTCCATCAGGATAATCAAAAAGCCAGTTATCAGTAAAAAACATTAGTTCTCCGGCGCGTCCTCTTCGAAGGAAATCTGAGAAGGCCAGTACTTCAACTTCGACTTTCAGACCAATTGCTTCCAGTTGCTTTTTGATAAAGTCAGCTTCCAGAAGATTGATGCCTTGATTACCGCGAGTGGAATAAATAATTGTGGGCATTTTTTCCGGTTTATCAAAGCCCGCCAGTTTCAAATATTCCTTTGCCAAGGCCGGATCATACTTGAAGCGAAAATCTTTGGCCGGAAGATAACCTGAGATTCCTGGAACCAAAATCGAATTGGCCCGCAGGTTGGTATTTTGCGACAGAACTTGTACATACTGAGAATAATCGATGGCATAAGCAATCGCACGTCGAAGGAAATCATTTTTTCCGACTAAGGGATGCTTCATATTGAAGGCCAGCCAGCGGTTTGCAAGGATGGGAAAGTGTTTAAGTTTTACATCGTTGTTTTTCAGTTCTTCGCTGAGATCCCCCTTGGCGTCATAGAGCTTCGGAATAAACGTTTTCGGTACTGCAATGAGATCAATTTCTTGTCGGAGAAACATGTCCCAGCGCTCGGCTTCCTGAGAAGTAACATAAAAGCGCACTTCATCAATAAACGGGATCATTTGTTTGGAAGAATCCAATAGCTTTTCTACGTTGGCGTAGCGGTCTCCGGAGCTGGGATAAAAATCCTGACGGTAGTTAGGAAACTTCTTCATTTCAAAGTAGTTATCTTTGAAACCGGTGAAAACGTAGGGACCGGTGCCTACTAGAATTTTATCCAGATGGTTCTGTTCGAATTCTACCACTTCCCAAGGTACTGGTACGACGAAATTCAAGGCAAGATAATAAATAATGTTAGGTTCCGTCCGGCTCATTTGGATCATCAGGGTATGATCATCAATCGCCTGAACTCCTTCTAGTGGAGTCGTTGGGATCTTTTTCCAGTCGTCTTTAATTTGCTGCCCGAATGAATCAAATCCCAGGATAAGGCCGGAAAATAAACTTTGACCTGGACTCTTCAGACCATCCATGGCCAGACGTTTAAATTGCACCACAAAATCTTCAGCTTTTAAAAAACGCTTCTGATCTTTAAAAGCAGGATGATTGTGAAAACGGATGTTCTTTTTTATCTTTATTTTTAAAATGGTTCCACGCTGTTCAAACTGCGGCAGCTCTTCGGCCACTAAAGGTTGAATCTCATAGGGACGCTTAAGATAATGGTACTGATAAAGTGGCTCCAGCACCTGGGCAGAAACCACCAAAGAATCATCCGAATAAGCTTTCGCAGGATCAAGACTTTCTACTGCATTATCTAGTGATAGTCTCAGGAGCGAAGGTCCTTGAGGTGATATCCGCAGATTCTTCCAACTAAAATAAGTCAGTACTGATAATCCCAGGATAGCTACGACCAAAACGATGGTTCTTTTATTCATAATTTAATCTGCACTGATTTGAAATCATCAAAGAATGATTTTTGTTTGTTACCAACAACAAGTTCTGCAAGTTCTTGAGCAGATCGAAAACCGAAGCCCATTCCGTGTCCGCTAAAGCCTCCGATGACAAACGCTTCCAACGGAGCTTGCGCCTTGGTGATGATCGGAAGTTCGTGGGCCGTGAAACCCATCGTACCTGACCATCGATGAATCACTTTGAAGCGAACTTTCAGGAGATCACGCAGATAGGATTCCAACCCCGCCTGAATGACCGGAGAGAGTTTTTCATAATCTCCCGTTTCGCCGGCCTCATCCAACAGGCGCTTTCCGCCGATAAGAAGAATCTTATCTTGTGATTTTCTCCAGTAGACCCGCTCTGGAGAATCGTAATGAAGAGCGGGTGAATCAATGTCATCTTCAAGTTCCACCGCCAGCATCTGTGCCCGGCAAGGCGTAATGAGATTTTTAAAGGCTAGGTGAAACTGCGGGAAGTAACCATTCAGAGCAAGCACCACCTGACGGCATTTGATGAAATTAACTTCAGTGGCAACACCTTCCGCCGTTAATTCAAAAGCTGAAAGATTCTCAACGAACTGGATCTTTCTAGCTTCAAGAGTCGTTCTGAGAGTGGTGAGTAACTGCATCGGATTAATCTTATATTCAGGACCATTCTCGTAAGCTCCGACAAATTTTCCATGGAGACTATTGGCCAGCTCCTCAACTTTTTTCCATTCAAATTTAAAATCAGATGGATTAAAGGTTGGATCGTCCCAGCTTTTTTTGTCTGCTTCTGTTTGAAAAACAGTGAGAGAGCTAGCTTTTTCAAATTTGATTTCCGGTGATGATTTTAGAATGTGTTGATGAACCAGATTGATGGATTCATCACCGAACTGATAAAGAGAAAGGGCTCGCTCTTTCCCCCATTCCTTAGAGAGGCTTTTGTAAAAGGTAGCACTTCCACGAGTGAGAAATCCGGCATTCCTACCACTAGCACCGGCCCCCAACTGAGAGCGTTCGATGATGATGATTTTGAGATCAGGTCGATACTCAGAAATCCAATAAGCTGAAGCCAGACCTGCGTATCCGCCGCCTACGATGACTACGTCTGCCGACATATCAGGTGTTTTGAAAGTATGAGGTCGAAGCCAATGAGAGGTAGTCATACATTAATCCTTAATCCACATAGCTTTGAGTATGAATTCATAGAATCATACCCCGACTTCCCTCTCAGCGCTGAGCGGAAAGATAGACTTACATAGGATAGGAAAATGATAGCCTAGTCAGTGGCAATAAGTGAAATTCGTTTAGGAAGCTTTCTTGATATTTTTAATCTCTGGATAAAACTCTTCTTCGTATTCACTCTTGTACTTCAAAAATAGCTGATAATTACCAAATTCTGTCTCAGACATCATACCGATTTGCTCATCCAGCGACTTTTTGAAGCACATCTCAATAAAATTGAGCTGGAACGGATCCAGATCGCGGAAGAAATCCTCGGTTAGAGGAACAGTCTTTAATAAATCTTTGAGGCCTTTTGCATGGTACATGAGATTCTACTCCTGAATGCTCATCACTCTTATCGGTAAAATCCTGACGCAGGTTAGTGAACTTTGCTTTTTCTTTTCGAACCCAATTCTAACAGTTTAAGATGAATAGCCGACGGAAACTATCCGAGGAGTCGTTCCTGAGCTATCAAGTCATCTTTATTCTCAACTTTCTGTTTGTCGTCTTATTGATGAAAATCGCCAGCTGGAAAATGAGTGGGCTCAAATCAGACCCTCAGTTCTTACGTTTTTTGTTTGCAACTCCGCTCTTATCCTACACAGCGTTCCGTCATCGGATTCAACATCCCTCACCTTTATGGTTCATTCTGCTCAAATTTTTCATGACCTCTGTCTTCATGGGTTTCATGATTTTGATCGCCCATAAGTTAAATGCTCGTCCGCACTTTTCAGATGTCTTACTTTTGAGCCCACTGATCTACCTGCTGACGGAATGGATGGGTGTTTTCGCCCAACTTCTTTTTTATCCTGTCACCGCACTTTCTCCGCTGCATAATCACCCTCTCTCTTCACATACTCTGGGTGAATTCTGGGGAAGACGCTGGAACATTTGGGTCCAGGATTGGCTTCGGGATATCGCACGTCCGCATAGAAGAACTCGCGTTAAAAAGCTTCTCATCACCTTCTTCATTTCCGGCCTATTCCATGAAGTCATGGTGAATCTTCCTTACCTTCTGAAATATGGAAAATTGACCTTTGGGAATATGATCATCTACTTTCTCCTCCAGGCCCTGGGATTATGGGTGGACAAAAAGTATCTCCATCGGGCACCCTCAAAGTTAAGAAGAATTTTTTTGTGGCTGGTAGTGGCGATTCCATCCCCACTTTTTTTAAACAAGCCACTACTGCTCTTTTTCGGGATTAATTAATGGCCAACTTCTGGATGAATTTTGCAATCGAAATTGCGGTACTCTCATTTCTGGGCGTGCTGTATTATTTCTACCAGAAAAGAAAAATTCTCCAGTACGAGGAAAATAAAGTTCCCCTGGTTATGAACTATATCCTTGAATCCTGCCTATCGCATAAAACTGATTCTCCCCAACCAATGCTGGATACATTGATCGAGCAATTAGATGATTTCCTCCAGAAAAAAATCATGAGTCCTCCGCTGGCGCTGCTTCGAACTTATGCAGACTCAAATGATTGCACCCCGGAATTGAAACTCATCATCCATGAAGGTCTCAAAGAGATAAACGAATAATGGCGATTGAAAAAAATAACTACATCACACCCAAAGGTCATCAAAAGCTTCTAGATGAGCTGGATCAGCTGGTGCGAATTGAACGCCCTGAAGTAACCAAGCTGGTTCAATGGGCCGCCAGTAATGGTGATCGTTCGGAGAACGCTGATTACCTTTACGGTAAGCGAAGACTGCGGGAAATTGACCGAAGAATTCGCTTCCTGACATCCCGCCTGGATGCGGCACGTGTGGTTGATCCCAATCAAATAAAATCGGAAAAAGTTCAGTTCGGAGCTTCAATTGAAGTTCAGGATGAAAACGGAAATGTAAAGCGTTACACTATTGTGGGAGTGGATGAAGTTGACACCGCTCAAGGCCGTATTAGCTGGCAGTCGCCCATTGGCCGCAGCCTTTTAGGTAAAGTAGAGGGTGACGAAGTTTTGATTAAGATACCAGCTGGTGAAATCACTTTCGAAATAGTAACAATATCCTATCAACCGATCGAATGAGGTTTATATGAAAAGACTCTTAATCTGTGCTTTGACCCTGTTCTCTGTATCGGCCATGGCCTTCATCAACGAAGTTGAGTGTGAATGGCGGCAAAATGAAAATTTTATTACAGCTGACGTAGAAATGCCTTTCCCATCTAATGCCACCTTCAAACGGATGTTGGTAACTGTTCAGAATGACAATGTAGCGGAAACCTTTTCCTATTCAGTCACCTCTCGTCGTTTAAATGGATTCAATGAAATTCAGTATCTTGGCGGCGGTGTACGTCTGGTTGTAGATCTCTGGCCGGACAATATCCCTCGTTGGGGCAGAAGCTATCGTGGAACTCTCCAAACATCTGATATTCAAAGTTCGGCGATTTCTGGATTCGATTGCCGTTTTCCAAACGCTCAATAATTCGTAGGGATGCGCTGGATGACTTAGCGCATCCCGTTTTTTTTTCTAGCGCAACTTTTTCCCTCGTCTCATAAGTCCATTTTCTAGTTAAAATAGAGTTTCCACTATCGAAGGAATGATATGGCAATTTATAAGATTTTTTTGTGTGCAGGTTGGTTGATCGCGGTTCAGGCTTTTGCCGGTGCCAAGATCGATAAAACCGATAAGATTAATGGCGTTTCAGTTCAGTCTGGCAAAGACGATTCAAAACGCGTTTATCAAGGCAAGATCTCTCAATCATTTCCTCACAGTATTGAAAGCGTTAAGCAGGCCATCGTCAATTTCGGTGACAAGTGTAACAACTCTTATAAAGATCGTCGTAAGTACACAGACAAAAATTTCATTTGCAAGTATCACAACGAACATCTGGTAGAGACCCAAGTCATTCGTAAACTTAAGCAAAATGGCTGGACCAAAGAACCAGGTGAGATCGATCGCTTTCTTCTTGCCCGTCAGGTCTATAATCGTGGAAGCTTTGGGTACTATGAGCTAGTACGCATCTATGAAACCAAGGATGCTGCGAACAAAAAATCCATCAAGATCGTTCAGACGATGCTAAATGATGAGCAGGCAAAAAAATACACGTCACCTCTTTTTGAGAAAGATTCGGCTTTCGATAAATCCTCATCGACATTTATTTTGACGGAAATTACACCTACCGAAACATCACTAAGCTACCAATACAATGCTGAAACCGAACACTGGATCCTCAATAAAGAGGTTTCTGTACCTCAAGTTTTTGCTTCAATCAGTAAGAGTATCAATGATTTAGTCAAAACCGTAGTGACTGAATCCGCTATCCAGAGCCGCGACGTCGCCTCAAACTAATGACGACTGGACCTGGTTCATGTTAAACCAGGTCCATGCAGTTTTTCCGAACCTACATTGAAATCTCAAACATCTGTAATCTCCAGTGCACTTTCTGCCCTGAAGTCGAACGTGAGAAGAAAGTTCTCTCACCGGAAAATTTTCGCAAAATTCTCAAACAAGTTCTCCCTCACACAGAACAAGTTTGCTTACACCTGATGGGAGAGCCTCTGGCCCATCCTGAATTTGCAGAAATATTGAAGATCTGCAACGAAGAAAAAGCGGTGATACATCTTACGACTAACGGTACCTATCTTCAGAAGTATGGCTTTGAAACATTCTTTAAATCTCCTTGTCTGAGGCAAATTAATTTCTCTCTTCATAGCTTCAAAGATAATTATCCGGACAAGGATATTCGTCCTTACCTCTTCGACATTTTGCAGTTCTCTAAACTGGCCCTGACTGAAAAGCCTGAACTCTATATCAACTACCGCTTATGGAATCTTCCAACCGTTGCAGCAAGTAAAGATGAGAATCAGGAAATCATCGATCACATTTGTGAGTTCTTTCAGATTCCTCTTAATGAAAGAATCGATGTCAGCTTCAAGAAGAGTAAAAATCTTTTGGGAAGAATCTACTTCCACTTCGACACCCGCTTTGACTGGCCCAACATCAACGATCCCGTTCGTTCAGAGAATGGATTTTGTCATGCTCTCTCTCAACAAATTGGGATTCATGCCGACGGCACAGTCGTGCCTTGTTGTTTAGATAAAGAAGCCGGCATTCCTCTAGGGAATGTCTTGGAAACAAGTTTTGAGAGTATCCTGATGTCTCCCAAGCTGGTGGCCATGAGGGATGGATTTAAGCGCCACAAACTGGTTGAAGAGCTGTGTCAAAAGTGTACTTTTATCCAGAGATTCGACAAAAAGACCGCCCCCACTGCTACTTAGTCGCCCCTACCAAAGAACTCAAAAAAAACATTTTTTCCGTTGAACTACGGAAAAAGTACGCCTATACTGGATTTTACATACGGAAAAAATACGGAGAAATCCTCATGGCACTGACAAAAAAACAAAAAGAAGTTCTGGATTATATCACTGAGTACGTTCGCGAGAACGGTTACTCTCCGACACAAAAAGAGATCCAGGAAAATTTTGGTTTTAAATCTTTGGGTTCAGTTCAGGATTACATTAAGTATCTTACTAACGGCGGATACCTGATGAATGACTCTCACTCCGTACGCGGCTTGATGCCATCAACTGTTCAGCAAAATACAGAGGAGATTCCCCTTCTCGGTTCCATCGCTGCAGGTGTGCCGATTGAAGCTATCGAGAACACCGATATGATCAGTGTTCCTGTTCATATGTTGGGTAAAGGCAAATACTACGCCCTCAAAGTGAAAGGTGAATCCATGATTGAGGATGGTATCCTGAGTGGCGATATTGCTATCATCAAGCACCAGACTCAAGCCGAGAATGGTCAGATCGTGGTGGCAGTGGTTGAAAATGAAACCACTCTGAAGCACTACTACAAAAAAACGAAACAGATTGAATTGCATCCGGCCAATAAAACCTTGAAGCCAATTATCGTCAAAGACAAAGAATGCGAGATAAGGGGTGTTATGGTTGGGTTAATCCGGACCTACTAAGATTTAGATTTCCTTTTACCAACACACATGCACTACACAGCTTGGGTAGGCGTCAAGGAGGACGTTTATGTTAGCACACGTACTTTCAAAGAATGATTATGATTCTATGAGTGAACCGGAACTTTTCTCAAAAATTCAAATGGAGCTGGTGAATCGCTATCAAGTCGATTCCACCCTCGCCTCAGAAATGGCCTGGGACTTAATTGAAGTCCTTTCAGCAGTCGAAGGTAACTTCGATATTTTTGAGAAGTATTTTCTGCAATAAATAATTCTCGTTAGACACACACAAAGGCAAATGACCTTACTCTCTGGATCGAATGATCCGAGCTCGGGACGGCTTTGTTTTTTTTCCAACGGAGGACATATGGTAACAGATCAAGATTTATGGATAAGCCGCTCACTGCTTATTTTTATGGGAAGCTTCATCTTCTTCAGCCTGGTGGGGGCGATATGATTAAAAGAAGTAAGCTTCCACCATTTCCTTACTAAGGCCTTGTTGCTGGAAATGAGGGCGAAGATATAAATGTTTGATGACAATATGATTTTTTAAAAAGAAACCACAGACATGATTCTTAATCATGATTAAACGAATATTTTCCGGCCAGAAAGATTTCCAATCAATCTGCTGCCCGACTTCGGAAAGTATGGCTTCAATTCGGGGAAAATCCTCTTCCTTTAGTGCCTCGAATTGGAGCCCATGTTTTTTAAGTGTGTACCCATATGGACAGTGGAGACAGGCCGACTTACAGCAAGTGCCTTTATTCTTCAGGTAATGGCTGGTAAAAACCGTGTAACCCTCGGGGGTCTCGTAAGAAAGTTCCTTATGCATAATTTCTGAAGTATAATCTCTCTATGTTTATCTGGCTTCTTTTTTTATCCTTGTCCACTTTTGCTCAGGACAACGCCATTGAGGAATATTGCTTTTCTTCGCCTTCCAAAATGCTCATGGTTTTAAATAAAACGAAGTTTATCCTGGTGCCTGCAGATAAGGTTCAAAGCGACGGAAGTTGTTTCACCGTTAACACACCATCACATCGAAGAGAACTTATTCAAAACTATGTAAGAAGGATTGATTCAAATGTGGGCATAAGTTTTTCTTCGGTAGAATTTAAGCGCGAACACTGCCACATCAAAGTGGAGAAAATTAAAAAACTCCAACGTGATACCACTGCTGGATCTATGGCAACAAATAGCAGTATTGGGATCTCCACTGACCAACAACGGGGAGAGAGTAAGGACATCTCTACAATCCAAACCATGAAAGAATTTGAACTGGCGATGAATCAAGAAAGCATTCTAGGTGAATGCCGGGCCATCACACCGGATCGCTATGAAATTAAAATAGAAGTTAAAAAAGAAGCGAGGCCGCTCTTACCTCCTACTCTACCTGGTACTGTCGTTGTTATTCCTGATGCAAAAATTCCACCGCCGCAAGAGACTTCAAATCTTACAACCACCGTTCAGCTTACCCGTGGTCAGAAAATTGAGCTAGGTAGTATCGTTAAAGATCTCAAAAACGATGGCAAAAAACTCGATGTCAGTAGCGGAGTAAGCATCGAAAATTCTGAAGGCAGCGAGATAGAAAAAGTCTTTTTGTATATTGAGTGAAAGTTTCAGTATGGATAACTCAAGCAGTTATCCATACT
>JBEIEO010000083.1:0-10665 GCA_040382895.1 Halobacteriovoraceae bacterium | reverse complement strand
GCCCGATGTGGATGAAGAAGAAACAGAAAAGGCCAGCACTGAAGTCGCCGAAGATCCTCTTTCAGTTGATGAAGAGGCTGAGCTTCGGGCGTCCTCCAGTGACCCGGTAAAATTATATCTGAAGAAAATGGGATCTGTTGCCCTCCTCACTCGTGAAGGCGAAGTAAAAATCGCCAAAGAGATCGAGGAAGGTGAAAAAGAGATCGTTCTTTCATGCCTTAAGTCTAAACACGCCCTTGAAGAGATCGTTAAGCTTAAAAACAAAATCGTTCAGGCCGAAGAGCAGAACGAATTTGTAAAAGATCTTGTCCGCGGTCTGGATGACGAATCCGCAGAAAAAGAAATTCATGATACTCGTGACAGAATCTACGCCGTGGTTGAACACGTTAGAGATCTCTTGAGCAAGATCGTGAACGAAGACGGTACTCTGAAGAAGATGGATAAAGAAGAGCAAGCGATGATGACGAAGGTCGGCGATGAACTCGTAGACCTGACGTTTAACCGCAAGATCATTAACTCTTTCACTGAACCAGTGAAAAGTTACTACCTTCAGTTCCGCGAGCTTTATGAGCAGCAGGAACGTATCTATAAGTTCCTGGAAGTGAATAATGACGACGCTTACAAGGTTCTTTATGACCGTCTAATGGAAGATGATGCGTTCAAGCGTGAGCTTGCTCGTAACCTCTTCACCACTGATGCAAAGATCGAACAGATGATCCGTACTCAGGAAGATATTCTTCGTAAGCTACGTCGTCTGGCCATCGATGCCGGTATGGCCTTTGAAGATATCCAGTCGGTTTATAACATCATCGTTACCGGTGAAGAAAAAGCTGATAAAGCGAAGTCACAGCTGGTGGAAGCGAACTTGCGTCTCGTGGTTTCTATTTCTAAAAAATACACCAATCGTGGTCTTCAATTCCTGGATCTGATTCAGGAAGGAAACATCGGCTTGATGAAAGCAGTTGATAAATTCGAGTACCGTCGTGGTTATAAGTTCTCTACCTATGCGACCTGGTGGATTCGTCAGGCGATCACACGTGCCATTGCGGATCAGGGTCGTACCATCCGTATTCCAGTGCACATGATTGAAACCATCAACAAGCTTGCCCGTACTTCTCGTCAGCTCATCCAGGAGCTTGGTCGTGAGCCAACCCCGGAAGAGATCGCTGAGAAGATGGAGCTTTCGGTAGATAAAGTGAAAAAAGTCTTCAAAATCTCAAAAGAGCCAATCTCTCTTGAAACTCCAATCGGGGAAGAAGAGGATTCATCTTTGGGTGATTTTATTGAAGATAAGAAGATCATCTCCCCAGCTGACGCTGTGATGAGTGTGACTCTATCTGAACAAACTCGTTCAGTACTTTCAACTCTCACTCCACGTGAAGAGAAAGTTCTTCGTATGCGTTTTGGTATTGGTGAAAAATCAGATCATACTCTTGAAGAGGTTGGTCAGGATTTCTTCGTAACCCGTGAACGTATCCGTCAGATCGAGGCAAAAGCTCTCAGAAAGCTGCGCCACCCGTCTCGTGCGAAATTGCTTAAGTCTTATTTAGATAATTAATCTCACAAGGGCCCGAAAGGGCCCTTTTTTTTTGGGCGAAAGAGCGCTTTTAGCCTATACTGATCTTTTAATTTGGAAGCTCGGTCGCCATGGAATATACGCACAACAAAGAAGAGTCACTGCTCAAAAATACTTTTGATCCCGCAGTCATTTTTCAAGCTCAAAAAATGATCGAACTTGGTCGTGTCTCTCTTTCCTTTATGAAAGGAAGCTACGAGACCTACTTCATTGTATCCGGAATTGTAGCCGAAAATAACACCAATTACGAATCCAAGATCAGCTACAAACAGGGCAAACTGACCACTCAGTGTACCTGCAAACTTTGGAGTGCTGAAAAGCCCTGCCATCACGCTGCCAGCCTACTTTTAAAGTTTAACGATATTCAAAGTAAAAATGAGACCGGAGTGATTACTCCCATCGGTCCTTCTTTCATGGCCCATGAAGGTGTGCACGTTGAGCGCTACGGGACTTTGATCAAAGCAGCTCCTCAGCTCACAGGTGCTAAGATGAACTCAACGTTTAGTTCACTTCAGTACACACTCACCAATCGCAAGGTCGTTAACTTCCCGGCCCCTTCTCGCTGGAAAGGAAAACTCATCATTAACCTGGTTCCGGCAACAGAACTGGAAGAATACCGTGAATCCCTCTATGTGGAAGATAAGTTCACTTACCGCTTCAGTCTTCTGGATGGAGATAATGAGTTCAAAGAAGTTTCAATCTTTGATGTGCTTTATCTTTATAACTGGAAGACCGGGGAAGCTCTGGATCTGCCTAATGAAGTGCGCGAACTCGTGAGTAAACTGAAACTCACCGATGTGATCGGTGATATTCAGGATTATATTCGTATCTTTTTACCGATGAAAGAAAAGGGTCTTGGGGACCTCTTGATTCAAGGTGAATCCTGGGACAGCTTTCCAGTGGAAGATATGGAGTATCGCTTTTCGATCAATCCATCTCCACGCAAGAGTTTCCTGAACCTGGAATTAGAACTTTATACTCAAGACCAGAAACTGGTACCGATGCCGTCGCCTTTTCTCCTCTTTGTGAGTGAACAAGGGTGGGCGGGAAGCTTTCGTACAAAAAACGATGCACTTCTATTTTTTAAGACCCTGATTGAGGATTTTGAACGAGAAACTCAGTTTCATCGTAAATATCTTCATTCCGCTTCAAGAAAAACGATCATGACCGAATGGATTAATCTCATCAGTAAAGATGACGAGATTCCTTTCTTTGATCCGGCCTTTAAGAAGATCTTCATGCTTAATACCAAGATCTTCCGCAAAGTCTTTGTAGCGTTTCTGGATAGCTTTGGAGAACTGGGTTTTAAAACTTCTTTTTACTTCAAAGAAGAGCGCAAAATCGTTTTCCAGGTTCCCAAGAATAATCTTCTTGAAGGTGTAGCGGCGTTTTATCAATTCCTCACTCCACTCAAGATCGCTATCTTTTATGATCAGCAACAGATCCGCACCTGGAAGAGCACCATTCGTTTTGAGCGCAATAAAGAACGCCTGGACTGGTTCCAGCTGGATCTCGTGGTCTCTGATGAAGATCTGGATGTAATACGCAACGCTGAGATCACCGACAATTTTATCCTTTCTAATAAGGGACTTGTTCTTCTCTCTGATGAGCAGAAAGATATCCTGCGCTTTATGAAGCGCTATACGAAGTTTGAAGGTGAGAAGAAAGAAGCTGGCTCTAAAGGCCTTTCGAAGTTTGGTCTCTCGCTTCAGCGCTCAAGAATTTTTGAGTTATTTGAACTCAAACGTCTGGGCATTGAAGGGGCGCTTACCGGCGAAGAAGAAGAGTTCTGCCATAAGATTATGACCATGGAAAACATGCCGACTTATGATGTGGATGAGCGCTACGCCGAGATTGCCCGTCCGTATCAGCTGGCCGGTTATAACTGGCTGCGCTTTTTATACGAACATCAGTTTGGTGCGTGTCTGGCCGATGACATGGGTCTGGGTAAAACCCTTCAGACCATCATGCTACTTCAAACACTCAAAGATAAAGTGAACAAAATCCTGATCATTTGTCCGGTCTCGATTCTTTACAACTGGAAAAATGAATTAGAGAAGTTCTCCGATCTGACCTACTCTATTTATTACGGGGATGAGCGAGAATTTAAAACGGATTCAAAAGTTATCCTCACCTCTTATGGGCTGATGAAAAAAGAATCTTTTTCTACTTTTGCCGAAGAAAATTTCGATATCCTCATCTTCGATGAAGTTCAGCATTTAAAAAATATCCGCTCATTGGGGGCCAATGCTGCTCGACAGTTGAAGGCTAAGTTCCGCATCTGTCTGACCGGTACTCCGGTAGAAAATGATCTCTCGGAATTCTACAACATCATGGATCTTTGTGTTCCAGGTGTTTGGGGTGACTTAGGATTGGTGCGCTCAAATTCTAAAAACAAAAATCGTCTACTCGCTCGTCGAACGGTAAAACCTTTTATTTTGAGAAGAACCAAAGATCAGGTTCTCAAAGAGCTGCCTGAGAAGATTGAAAACCATGTATTCCTTGATTTCTCTCCGGAAGAGCGAGAGCAATATAAGCAAAAACTCAACGCTGTCCGGGCCAATATGCTGGCCTCTGGATCCAAGCGCTATGGTGAGGTGCTTAAGTCTCTGCTTGAGATGCGCCAACTTTGTTTGTGGCAGAAGCAGCCTCAGTTTCATTCTACCAAAATTGATTTTCTGATGGAGAATCTGGAACAGCTGGTGACAGAAGGTCACAAGACTCTAGTCTTCTCGCAGTTCACTACTTATCTGGATATGATTGAGAATAAGATCCGTGTCGCAGGCTGGAAGATGGCACGCATCGATGGTTCGCAGACAATCAAAAAGCGAACAGAGATGGTGGAACTCTTTCAGAATGGTGATGCACAGATCTTTTTAATTTCTCTTAAAGCTGGTGGTTTCGGATTAAACTTAACGGCTGCCAGTTATATTTTCCTGATGGACCCTTGGTGGAATCCGGCCGTTGAACGTCAGGCCATCGATCGAGCTCATCGAATTGGGCAAGAAAATAAACTTACGGTTTATCGTCCGATCATCAAAGAATCGGTGGAAGAAAAAGTACTGGTTCTACAGCAAAGTAAGCGGGAACTCTTCCGTGATCTGATGGCAGAAGACGATGATGAGTACTTCAGCGGTAAGCTCAATATGGAAGATTTCCAGCATCTATTAAGTTAAGGATAGATTTTGGGATCGATCGGATCTTTCTTAAAATCAGAAAACTGAGTGTTGGCGTATTCAAAATTCTCACATTGACCAAAGTAACCAACACATTCATTTTTTGATCTGATGAGTTCCCACATTGAGTAATAACTATTTTTTTTATCCTTTGAAGCTCTATTTCCTATTACTTCAGCGGTACGATAATTTTTGATAAACTTCCTTAATTCGAGAACTCTTCCAATAGCTTCATCCCAAGGAACAGCTCTACGTGAAATAAAACTGAACTCTTGCTCAGGAGTCTTAATATCAATAGAGAAAATTGCCAAGTCGTCTTTTGGTTTTGATAAAAAGACTCTCATGTACCTAGTAGGAGCGGTTACTGACATGAAACGTTCGTTCATTTGATTGACTACTACTTCTTGCGCATCAAGAAGTGGGGAGAAAAAAATTGCTATAGAAAGATATATTTTCAATTGATCTCCAATTTATTAAAAAACGTCTTGTAATCGCTCCTTATTCGATTTGTTTTGGTTCCTCTCTGACCTTGAATCCCTTTATAGCTCTCCATCACCTTTTGCCACGTGACATCCTTATTACGAACTTTGGCTATTTCGTACTTTCTAAATAACCAGCGAATTCCAGCACAGATATTAACATTTGGGTCAAACGCTTCTTCTTGAGTGATTTCTAAGAAGTGGTCTTTTAATTCTTTAGAACTACTTGAAAGGAGGTTTATAGTCTTTGGCATTAACTGGAGTAGCCCTATAGCTGTGTGCCTCTTATCTCTATGTGGATTCATATTAAAACTTGATTCAGTTGCAATTAAAGCCTTTACATGATTTGGATGGAGAGGCTCTGATAATTTAAAAACATCATTCCAATAAGCACACCATCCATTAATCAAATGATCGTAATTCGACTCAAGACCTTTAAATCCCAAGTTTATAGTACTCGCTTTAACTTTCACTTCACGAAAGAGTTTTATTTTTGAAATTTCATGAATCTCATCTATCGATAGAAGATCTTTTCCTTTTGGATTTTTTCTACAGTGGGAATTGGTTGTATCTTTGTTTCCATCCTTTAAATGTTCTTTTACCCAGTGGTAGCCAATTGGACAAATCCTCCAAGGCGAAGTAATTATAACATCTTTCTTACTCCAGATTAATTTTTTATCTTTTCTGATCTGAGGAAGATATTCTTTTAAAATGGTATTCCAGTTTACAATGTCCATCTTGTATGGAATTTTCGATTCCTCGAGCCTTTCCTTGAGTATGTAGATTTTCTTGTCTAGATCCGTTGATTTTGATTTCAGAGCAAGATCGATGTCAGAATTTCTTCTATGTTTTCCGGTGGCTCTAGAACCAAATATATAAGCCCTCAAATCGGTTTGAGGGCCAAATACGTCTTGAATATTTCTTTTTATTATTTCAAGATACTCTTCTTTAAGTCCAAAGCTCATTTCTCTTTCTTCTTCAGTTCAAGGATCTCTAAAAGTGAATCAACGTCAGAGATGAATCTTTTTATGACACTAAAAATTTTTATGGCAACTTCTTCATTATACATGTGACTTGTTTCATTTCGCTTATCAAGGTAATCAATCCAATCTTCTGGGTTAGGAATCCAACCTAATTGACCAAGTTCTCGAACTACATTTTTGGGGGTATCGACTTCGATTCCATTTGCATAAAGAATCTTCTTGGATGACTTCCAGCACAATTCCAAGGTGTACTCGAATCGCTGAATTAGCCCATCCCTCTCCAATTCAGACGGATTATCCTTGTAACCTTTTTTAAGTGAATCCAGGGCTTTACGAAGACGTATCAAGCTAATTTCTGACATTTAAAACCTCATCAATTATTATAATTTAAGATCATTTTCCCGAGAAGTCTTTGTCAAAAAGGTATGCGGTACCTTTTGGAGTAATTGAATGAGTAAAGCTGACATTTTTAGCAAGATTCCTGACCTTCAATACTGTGAAGAAATAAAACCAGTTTCCGATGAAATTTTTAATAACATCGTTGAAAATCGCCGTTCCGTGCGGGTCTATACGGATGAGAAAATTCCTTCTGAGGTGGTTGAGAAAGTTTTAGATTGGGCCCTGCTCGCCCCCAACTCTTCTAACCTTCAATGCTGGGAATTTTATTGGGTCAAAGACCCGACCAAAAAAGCCAAATTAGTTGAAGCTCTTTTCTCTCAGCCAGCTGCAAGGACCGCCCAGGAATTGATTGTAGCCGTGGCAAAATTAAAAACCTGGAAGACTCACCGTCTGCAAATGATCGACGTCTTTAATAAGAGCGAAACCCGCGTCCCTGACTCGGCCCGCGCTTATTATGAAAAGCTAGTACCTATTGCCTACAACCAAGGACCGCTGGGAATCTTTGGTCCATTCAAGCGACTTTTCATGACCGTGGTGGGACTCTTCCGCCCCATTCCTCGCCAGCCGAAATCCATTGCGGACATGCGAATCTGGGCGCACAAATCAACTGCACTTGCCTGCGAGAATATCATGCTGGGCTTTGCCGCTTTTGGATATGATACCTGTCCTATGGAAGGTCATGATTCGGCCCGGGTGAAAAAGATTCTGGGGCTGGGAAGTGATTCTGAAATTTGCATGGTTATCAGTGCTGGAAAGCGTGCGAGAAACGGCGTTTATGGACCGCGGATTCGTTTCCCGAAGCAGCAATTTGTGAAGGTTGTTTGATCAAGTTCTCCCTCTGAATTTATGCTTTACGATGGCCTTGGAACGGGATATTTTTTTCCTTATTACATAGGGTGTTAAATCGTGCTCATTCGCCAAATAATCCAGCGTCGACTGGAAGGCCCATTCAAAATCTTTGATCGTCATGGAACTGAGGTTTCATGTGATCAGGTTCGACAGGAATATCAGCGAATCCGCCAGTACTTGCTGGATCATCACGCCGAAGATTGCATCGCGATTCGCCAGCACAAAGATTATCGCTATTTCCTGACCATTCTAGCTTGTATGGAAATTGGGATTGCCTACATCCCGATGAAATATGATTACCCATTAGATCGAGTGGAGCAGATTCGTGAAGACGCGGACTTCAAACTACTGATGGATGATGCCAAGACGACCGAGATTCTCGGCTACACCGGCACATTGAAAAGAACTCTTCCTAACCTCCCCCCGGAGAAGGCGATGTATATCATCTTCACTTCCGGAAGTACCGGGCGCCCGAAAGGGGTCATCATCCAGCGCAAAGCTCTGGAAAACTTCTTTGTTTTTATGGGTGAAGCTTTCCCGAAGATCAATCAGGATGATCACTTGTTGCAGGTCACAGAGTTTACCTTCGATATTTCTCTGGTGGATGTCGCCTTCTTTCTGACCCGCAATGTGGCCCTGCATTTTTCTAATTTTGAGAATAATATCTTCAAACTCGGTTTTGAAATTGAAAGCTACAAGATCAGTGTTCTTAACACTGTTCCAAATAACCTGAATATGTTTCTCTCGGATCTGGTGTGCGAGCGCATGGACTATAAATGCCTCAAGCATCTTTTCATCGGTGGTGCGCGCTTTTCTTATGGGCTTTATCAGAAGTGCCAGAAGTATTTTGAGCGCGACGTGGAGATTTATAATTTCTATGGACCAACCGAAGCCACGGTCTACTGTCATGTGAAAAAAATCACCTACCAGGAACCGCTGGATACGGTGGAAGGAAATGTCTCCATTGGTCGACCTCTACCGAATGTGAAGGCGCACATTGTGGTTGACGGTCAGATCGCAGATCCTCATGTACGTGGTGAGCTGTATATCGGAGATGTGCAGCTAATGAAGGAATATATTAATAATCCGGAGCAGACGGCGAAAGCTCTGGTGAGCTTAAACGGTGAAACTTTCTACCGCAGTGGGGACCTCGCCTTCCGCAGTGAAAGCAACGAGTTTTTCATCGTCGGCAGGGCCGATGATACGATCAAGTACCGTGGCTTCCGGATTAATCTGCTGGATATCGACTCCTATATCACACGTATCCCTTATGTGCAGGACTCGGTGACGATTGCGATTCCTCACGAAGCAACAGAAAATCAAACTATTAATTTTATGATCCTAAAAGAAGCGAAAACCGTGAAAGAGATAAAAAAAGATCTCAGCGCACTGTTGTTGGATTACCAGGTACCAGAGAAGATTATCTTCGTGGACGAGTATCCAACGAATGTTTCCGGCAAGGTCTGTCGTAAAACACTTAAAGCTCATTATCTGGAATCACTAACGAAGGCCACTCCATGACTAACGAAGAAATCCTTACCACTGTTGGAAATATTATCCGCGAAGTCCTGGAAGTACCGGGATTACACGTGACCAGCGATACATCGGCAGCCGACGTGGATGAGTGGGATTCGATGACTCATATTCAATTGATCACCGCCATCGAAGCTCAATATAAGCTGAGATTTGCTCTGGGTGAGCTTCAGGCACTGAAAAATGTCGGTGATATGGCGGCCTTGATCCAGAAGAAACTTTCTAAGTAACCCATGCTCTTCAACTCCTATGCCTTTATCTTTGGATTCTTACCGGTCGCACTGATCGGTTATTATCTATTGAACCGCTTTAATCAGATCACTTTAGGCAAGGTGTGGTTGATCCTGGCCTCGCTGTATTTCTATTCATTCTGGAGTTTGAAGAACCTTCCTCTTCTATGTGGTTCGATCATCGTGAACTACTTTATCGGTCATGCTTTCCATAGTGAGCTTTCCTGGATTTCAAAGAAGAATTTGTTTCGGCTGGGGGTGATTTTTAACCTCGGTCTCCTTGGATTTTTTAAATACGCCGACTTTGCTATTTGGAATATCAACTGGCTGTTTGAACTTAAAATCAATCCCATCATCGCGGCTTTGCCTTTAGGGATTAGCTTTTTCACTCTACAGCAGATTGCTTTCCTCTTGGACTCCTATGAAGGCTTAACTGAAGAAAAGAGCTTCATTGACTACGCGTTTTTTGTTTCATTTTTTCCGCAACTGGTTTCTGGTCCCATTGTTCACTATGGTCAGCTCATGCCGCAGATCGAAGATCAGGCCAACAAGCGCTTTAACACCCATCATTTTTCCCTCGGTATTTTTCTCTTCTGTATGGGACTAGTGAAAAAAGTTCTGATCTCAGAAGCCTTTGCGAGCTTTGCGAAAACGGGATTTGATGAGGCGACCAGCCTGGATCTTTTAGCGGCGTGGAAGACCAGTCTCTCTTACACTTTCCAGTTGTATTTTGATTTCAGTGGCTACACGGATATGGCCATCGGTATTGGTCATATGTTCAATGTGAAGCTTCCCCAGAACTTCAACTCTCCTTATCGCTCTAAGACCATTATCGAGTTCTGGTCCCGTTGGCACATGACCTTGAGCCAATTTATTACGACCTATGTATTCACTCCGATAGTACGGGCCATGCCGAAGATCAATTTCCGCAATACCATGATCGCCACTTTTCTAGCGATGTTCATTTCTGGCGTCTGGCATGGGGCAGGCTGGACCTTTGTCATCTACGGAATGCTCCATGGGATTGCCCTGATTGTGAATCACAATTGGAAGAAGAAAAAAAAGAAACTTCCGGGTTGGTTAGCATGGTTTATAACCTTTAATTTTGTGAACGTAAGCTTTGTCATTTTTCGGGCCAAATCCATCGAGGATGCCTGGAAAGTCTTAAGAGGTATGATTGGGGCCGACGGAGTGGTGGTGCCCAAAATTGGCATCAAGTCAGTTGGTATGCTGAAAGACTATGGCTTTAAACTCGGCGCCTATCTGAAGCCGGATGATTATTTTATGCTGGCAGTGCTGGCGGGATCCTTTTGGGTCATTTTAAAACTTAAAAACTCACTCGAATGGGAAAAGACTTTTAAACCTGAGACTCGACTGGCCCTGGCCTGTGCCTTTGGCTTCGTGCTGTGTCTCTTTGGGATGAACCGGATTACCGAATTC
>JBEIEO010000082.1:0-10671 GCA_040382895.1 Halobacteriovoraceae bacterium | reverse complement strand
GGCCAGAGCAAGAAGACTTACAACCGAAATATACTTCATATGGTTTTTCATGAAATGATCCTTCAAAATTGATAATTAGAACGCTTCACTGTACGCAGCACGAATTTCACCCATCAGGAAATCGGATTTTTTAGAGTTGGAAATTTCTTCTGCGCTAAAATCACCCGGCATCCAGTAGAACATAGGTCTAAACATCATGTAGCAATCCTGGCCTTGATCGGCGCGCTGATCATATTCGGTGAAAGTCCCATCAAGTTTGCAATCACGTTTTGAAAAAAGAAAATTGTCCTTCCATTCTTTGACGGTCACTGGCCGATGGTTGAACATGTAGTCGAATACATAGTTCTCCACTTTTCCATCGTGTTTGACTGCAAACATCGGTGCCACGTGGAACCACCACTTAAACTTATTGCGAACGAGGTAGGAATTGGTGAAGAAGATAAAGGCTTTCATGGACTTGGTTCCGTTCTTTTTAAATTCTTCATGGCTCCAGATGTGAGCGCGGTTGGTGCACTCTGAAGAGCGCTGGTAGCCTGAATTAAAACTGTTAAATATCTTCTTGGCCTCCTGATAGCTTCCCAGTATGGTCGGTTCATAGGTCGCGTTCACACCTTCTTCCATCACGCTGAGTTGTTTGAGGTGAACTTTATATTTGATGGTCTGAATAGAAACAAGATTTTGTTCTTCGCTGACTTTAACCTCAACCACATCGCCACGGCGAGAGGTCTCTAAGAGCTCCCGGGCCAGGAACTGCTCCTGTTTCTCAAGAAAGGCCACGCGCCCATTGCTGAACTTAATCACGTGAGGCATCTCTCTTCTGCTAAGTTCCATCGAGTGGATAGAGCTTCGAATGACCTCCCCAAACGCCATGTCGCCAGAGAAAAATAAACACAAGGATAAGACGTTTCTCATTGAGCCTCCAGTTTGCTCGTAACTTTGAGGAGGAGGTTTATCCTTGAAGCTTGAGCTTTGGGAAGGCAGAGCGCATATTCTTAATGGCAAATTGAGCTGACGTTAACGCCGCGGCTGAGATGTTAAAGATGTCGCAGGTGTTAAGCACAATGTATCAAAGTCCTTCCTCCCGTAAAGAGTTTGGATTAAACTTTTGATATGAAGCATTTATTTGGCCTGCTGCTGCTAATATCCTGCACTAAAGAACTCAAGTACACGAAGGAAGAATTGTACTTCAAGGCCTATAAAGCCGATCCTTCTACCACTTTCATTCTGCCTAAGAGCATGGCCGAGGGTGTGAACTGCAAAGACTATGCGGATGGTTGTCTCTCGGCGCATACCGTACAGGTTCAGAAGTTAGATTTTATAGCAGTGGAATTTATGACCGAAGATCAAGCGAAGTTTGCTGCCAAGAAAGTTCGTGGGTACTATCTTAGAAATTGGATTTTGGATGATGTAACTGGTGAGCCGGTATTAGAGCGATTTGTGGAATCAGCTTTGGAAGCTAAAAAACCGTAAGAAAACACCTTCAAAAAAACTTAGTCTTTCCAACCAGATTTTTTTGAGATCAGAGAATTCTTCAGTACTTTTCTCTTCCAATGTCTTTTTGAATAAGACCATCCAGCGCCCGAGTTCTCCACGCTTAATCCCAAGGGGAATATGAACTTTCATCACATCAAAAGGTTCACTCAGAGTACGCTGCGTTCCGCCCAAGAGTTGTATTTCCCAAAAGGCGGCGATGCGAGGAATATGCTCTTCAAAGTCGGGGATGATGCGAAAATGATATCCGATCAGCACATCGGTTTTCGCCTTATCATAAAAGGATTTTACCACCGCAAAGATCCATTCTTCTTTTGTCATAGCGGCTTGGTGAAGTTGGGGATTTTAGAACTAAAAGATTGTGTTACTGTTTTAAATTGAAAGCCCTGTTCTTGAAAAAACTTCAGATCATCTTTCTCGTCGAACACAAGCTTGGTCCCGAACTTCAGCATGTGACACTTGCGCGCATCTGGCATTTCAAAAAATTTCAGCAACGCAAACTGTGTGTAGAGCTCATCACTGACCAAAGATTCTCCATCGGGCTCAAAAGGAAATGGCTCAAAGAAGACATTCCCATTCTTTCCTTTCAGTACCAGTAAGCAACCCAGTACCTTCAAATCTTTTTCGAAAGTCAGTACTTGAGCTCCAAGGCGATCCCAGAGTTTGAGAACTTTCTCATCCACCGGAATGGTTTTTGGTGTCTCTTTAGCATTAGGATAATCACCAAGTTCGATCTGACCTTTGCGATGCAAGTCTTTCCAGCTGCGTTTGATGAGCTCACTGATGTCAGCGGGTAGAGACTCCATATAACTTTGATAATTTTTATGGGTCTTAATGAGCGGCTCCAGAACAAATCTCTCTTTGCTCCATTTCACCGGGGCTTCCCAGCTGGATTGAAAATCCTGAAGCCCTTTGATGTGGAAAATTTCCTGCGCCATGATGTCTTCGCGGGATTCGTATTCCTTGATCAGTTCCTGAATCTTTTCTTTTCCACTTCGGGCAAATCGCGGATCAAAGACAAAAAGACCGGAATTCCCATCACCGACTTTCCAGGTAAGTTGTTTCCAGTGGAGATGATCTTTACTCCAGAACTTCATCTTCTGTTGCCATCTAATAAGTTCTTCGCCGGGCATCTGATGCAGGCACAGTTGAGCGAATCCAATTGGGGCGTTCTGAGTGGGACCAAAGAAGAGAAAATAAGTGAAGACTTCAGTCGCCGGAGCAGAATCGTGTTTTTCTACAAGGCTGTTGAAATTGGGAGCATCTTCCTGAAGCAGTAGTTCCAGGCTCGGAATAAATTCCGTGTCGATTTCATGAATAGAGTGAAATTTCTGAACTATTAGCATTACTGCTATTCTCAGCTTTTTTTCTCTCTCCGTCAAAAATTAGAATTTAAACTCGCGGGCGCAGAAAGGACAGAATTTCCAAAATTGAACGTCCAACTCTTTTCCGCAGGCGCAGTGATAAATGGATTCGAGATCTTCAGTACCCTCACCAAAGATAAAAAGATCTGAACGCATGGCCCGAAGAGTGAGGGAATTTGCTACGTAACCACCAGGGATAAGTGGGTCCGGCTTGAACATGGCAGGAGCCACTTTTTCATCTACCCGGAATTTCACCTGGACGTCCTGACTTCGTTCTAGATCAAACAGCGGCTGTTCTACTTTTTCTTGGAGTTTTCGGATGTAGTTAAGAACTAATGAAGGATCTTTTAATTCTTTTGGATCAAGGTTTTTCAAAACGTCTCCAGCGCCTCTCTAGCATGGTGATGATTTCACGTACTGCCCTTTGATGAGCATTGAACCATTTCCACGGGGCTGGTTTTATTTTATCAAACTCACTCAGGAAGTACACACCTTGGTTTCCGCATTCCTCAATTGTTCGCAGGGTCCACTCAACTACTTCAGGAGAGGAGGAGTGGAGGAGGCGTTTGAGAGCTTCGAGGAAAGTATATTCCAGACGGTGACCACGTTTGAAGCGGGCCTGAAGAATGTGTTTGCGGGAGCAATTCAACGTGAAAACCATAAGATTGGGAGGCAACTCCCGCCCTAAAGCATCCAGAATGATGGTTTCCCATTCGCGATGATCAGCGGCACTGTGATCCATCAGGCACAAGATCATTTCAATTCGGGAGTGATTATTCTGATCTAATTCCTGAATAAAAAGGACAGAAATTTCAGAGACCTCATCACGATTAAACCGTATGAGGGCACGGGAGCCTTGCTCAAGTTCTGAGATGATTTTCTGATAGCGGCTTTCAAGATCCATTAGAAATTTGATGTTCCGATGCATCGGACACTTCTGGCTTCCGACATTTTCACGGCCACGAAGTTTCCGGTCTCTAGATCATAAGTCCAGGCATTCTCACGTTTCTCCCCCAACTTAAAGGTGCTAGTGGTTGCAGTCCAGAAAGTATCAGCGCTACGGCGAAGAACAAAACGGATACCATCTATGTCGGCCTGAAGGTAATCGACTCGCGAAGGAAGTCGCCAATGAACATTTGGCATTTCCGCGTGACTGTAATTCACGCAGGTTCTTTCGTTGCCGATGAGATTGTTACATTCAATTGAGACAAGGTCGGATGAAGGTTGATCGGAGCCAGAGGCCTTGCACCAGTTGGCCGTCGTGGAGACAATGTCTGACCAGAGCATCTTGGTTCTGGTGTCATACCAGATCTCAGTTTTTGTTGTACCCACGATGGAGAGCATAACTAGTTTCCAATCAGTTTCAGCTGATGAGCCGTTAACTTTTCCACTCCAGAAGGCGCGGTCAGCGTTTTTATCCACGCAATCTTTGATTTTATTAATAAGAGAAACTGATCTTCCTAAGCCACATTCAACAGAAGGGCGAAGAGCAAAAGTCGCATTTTCTCCATCGGCACCATCATCATCGAGACGGTTATCAGGAATAAAGCGGGAGTTGGCAGGTTTGCCGTCGGCCTTAATTTCATCAGCATAAGAAACCGAAGGCTTTCCTTGTTCACGGTGAATTCCGGAAACAATCAGGGAGTCCGCAGTCACCGCCTGAGGTGGTTGAGCAGTTCCCATTTTGCGGTTGGTGGAGACATCATTACAGCCGCCCACCGACAAAACCAGGATGCAAAAAGCCGTAAGGTGTTGAAATTTCATAGAGTTATTTTCCTTTAACAGGCTAAAATCATACTCTGAGATTGTATGAATTTGATTTAGATCTGTAAATTTTACTCCTGAACAATCCTCAGTTATCTCGTGGTTTTCACTCACATTCAAAGATGGTAGTATCGGTCGCCATGACAACACTGCTGATCAATTCTATTTACCGGGCAACCGAAGGCGAAGGCATCCACATCGGGATTCCTCAGATTTTCGTGCGCTTTCAAGGCTGTCACATTGGCTGTGTGAACTGCGATACCAAGGAAACCTGGGACTTTGATCCTGTCTTCACGAAATCATTAGATGACGTGATGGAGAAGATTGAAGTTCTCTCTCAAGATATCATTAAGCGTGTTTCTATCACCGGAGGAGATCCGCTACATCCGTCCCATGTTCCGGGAGTGGTGGAGCTTGTGAAAGAACTCAAAGCTCGCGGTTACTTTGTTAATATCGAAGCTGCTGGAACCAGAGTGGTGCGTGAGATTTTTGATCTAGTAGATTTCATTTCTTATGATTTCAAAACTCCTTCGACTCAGGTGAAGACTTCCAAAGAACTGTTGGCGACTTTCCTGAAAGACTATTACCAAAAAGCCCAGATCAAAGCGGTTGTGGCAGACAAAAAAGATTTTGAATCCACCTACGATGCCTTCCATTTTGTGAAGGCCCAAAAAGTGCCTATGGCCCCTTGGTGTCTGACCCCGTGTTATGAGCCAGGTGAAGCCTTTCCTATGAACCGATTCCAACAAGTTATCCAATTAAATGAAGCCTTTGGACTACCTTTCCGGGTGATCGGGCAGCAGCACAAGTGGGCTTACGGCCCTTCGGAACGATTAGTGTAACAAAACACTCAAGTTTAGGCGATCTTCACCGATAAGGGAGCATGCGCTTTCTTATGCTGCTATTCCTATTCAGCTGCTCATCTTCAACACCCTTGAAGTACAAATTCACATCTCAAAAAAGATACCTGGCAAGCCTCACTGATGAAAATGTGAAAGTGGCAAGGATTGAACTCGCATTTAAAAATCAAAAAGTCTTTGCCAGTGGCATGGACTCCACGGCCATGATCGTTACACTCTTTGATAAAGAGGGAGCACTTTTAACCAGTGTTGATCCTTCCGATCTCACGCTGGCCTCATCACATGAAATTGAAGCCAAGCCGTTTTCACTCAAACAAGGTGTTTATAAGGCAGATCTTCTTCCACGAGTGAAGAGCCCAAAAGTGCGAATGCAGGTCGATTGGAAAAATAAAATTAAAAGTCCGATTGTGGTCTTAGAAGCATCAGTCGATCCCGTGAAAGATAGGCTGCATCCACTGGATCATGAATATGTTGAATCAAAATCTCATGGCGAAGTTATGGTCGGACGAGGCAGTCGTTTTCCGGCTTCCGGAACCGAAGAGTTTAGCTTCGTGAATGTGGGTGAAAACAAAATCATCAAAGGCAGAAATGCTTCGAGGGCTTTTCATTTTGAGTATCCGGAGCATGCCCGACAAAATATCGCTTTAATGGTCGATGATGCTCCAAATGATACAGTTTCACACACGATGCATTCCTATTTGATGTTGTTTCCCAGAAAGCAACTCCCGACACTCGAGCAGCATGGGAAAACTTTAGATGTCACTCTTCCTACCGGGGAGAAGATGATCTTTAATAAAGACACCAAAGAAATTATCGGGGGTGTGTTTCAGGAAGGTCCTCTGGATTCAAGCTCGGATAAAATGAAACGTAGCTACCCTGATCTCCGTTACAAGGGAAGAGGCGTGATCCTGCGAGTGAATGCTCGCGGACAAGCTCCACAACTAGGTGAAGGGCCCAATCAGATTGATATGGATTTTGGTAACCGGGGTTCAAAAGAAGTGCTGATCATCAACGGTACAACGGGTGAGCGCTGCCGCCGTCCTAAGACTGATTTTTGGGACAATATGGATGTGAGTCCTATCGAATTTAAATTCCCTACCGATGAATCGTTTGAAATCTATCTTCAGAATCACTGTAACTTTGGACTACCGAAGTTTTAAAGTTTTCCAGGCAAAACTCGCCCAGCCAATCAAAAATAAGACTCCACCCACCGGAACAATCATGGCAAACATTTTCATGCCGCTTAAAACATAGAAGTAGCAGTTGAACGAGAAAAGCAGAATGCCAACGAGAAAAGAATAGAATGAGAATCTGAGATTCAGGCCGGAGAAAAGCTGTTGGGCCAAGGCCACCAGCAAAAGTCCAAATCCATGATAGAAGTGATAGCGCACACCCGTTTCAAAAGTCACAAGCTTCTCGGGTGTCACAAGATTTTTCATCCCATGTGCACCAAAGGCTCCGATTAAGACAGCAAGAGCGAGAATGGAGCTTGCGATAACAACTTGTTGCTTAACCTGCGGATGTGAATTCATAGAGAAAATCCTTCTTGTTAAATGGGTAGGTGTTAAAGGTTCCTTGTCCTAAGGCAATCAGTTCGCCGCTGGTGTTTTTGATTTCACCTGAACTGATGATGAGACTTTTACCTTTATGAACGACTTTTCCGGTACCAATGATTTCTTCATGCAGCTTCACGGGGCGGACATAGTTAATCTTGAATTCCACAGTAGAGGTTAGATTACTTTTCATCACGGCTTCCGAAAGAGCTGAAAGTCCCAGCACACAGTCCATAAAACCTGCGATGGCCGCGCCATGGGCGGTATCAGGGGAACTCAAATGTTTTTCGGTGATTTTCATCCGGTAGGTAATAGAGCCGGGCTCATGGATCTCAAAGGAGAGACCATTATCCAGGTCATATTTATTGATGGAACGAAAAAGTGTGACGAATTGATCCAGGCTGAATGTGCTCATGGATCTAGTTTACGATTTTGAAAACCCCAGGTACAGACCTTTTGAGGAGGATTCGACACCTTGTCTGATAGTAAGGTTTCGGCCTTTCATGACTCCTACTGCTCCGGCGCGCTCATCCGGGTTATGACCAGAGCGCGAAGAAGTGAGACGTCCATAAACCTGACGGATTTTAGCGTCCAGACTTTTTTCCACCACCATTAAGGATTTCTGATCAGCGGCGGGCAAATCATACTTCGACGCTTCCATCTTCATGTTGAAGCCTTTGGCGATGCCTAGGAAAAATGAATTCTTAGCTCTGAGACCCTGAAAGCCATATTCATTCCTGGCCTGCTGCCAAAGATGGTCCATTTCTTTATCCAAAAAGTCTGCAATGTAGATAGCGAGTTTTACATTGGTTTGAGTGCCGCTGATTTCCAGGCAACACATGCCACGACCGAAGCTAATCACCGGACGCACCAGGAAGTGACGAAGGATTTCGTAGATGGCACTCATCTTGGAATCTTTCTTTTTCTGAACCAGCACCCGGTCCATATAGAGCGGTTCATCCTCTTGTGTTTGGATATGATCCAGGTTGTGCCGTAACAGAAGTGCGTTGGCCTTCATCGTTGCAACTTCAGCTTCGTGGACGTTAGAGCTTTGAGCGAGTTGCAAAAGTTTTTTGATGCGTTCAATGATGCGCTCAGATTCAAGATCGCCTTCCTTAGAAAGGTTAGCGGCTTCGAGATTAATTTTAGACAGCGCCACTTCATCCGGAAACCCAAATCGCTGACAAGTTTCTCTGAACTCAGGTCCGTGTGCCTGAACCTGACCGTGGTCGATCCATGTCAGGTAGTGAGCAAGTTCGTGCTTGAGTATGTCTCTGACGACAGAGTCTTTAGCCTGGTAGATCAGCTTTTTATTCATGCCGATCTGGTAGAAAGGAGCATTGAAGTGCCCTAGGTCCGAACCTTCGAAGACAACGACTTTTAAGGGATAGAGATAGCTGCGGATAACAAAACGATTACGTTTTACTTCAATACCGATTTCGGTGAGGATCTCGCGCAGGAGATCTTCACAACGGCGGATAAAAGCGATGCTGGTTTGGTCATAGACGATCATTTTGAGAAGATTAGATTGTTCCTGTTACCGTAGTCAATCAGCTTCTCGAATAAACGGCGCTGACCTTCTTCTTCTTGCTTATATGAATTATAGAAACACGGATCGTTGTAATCAATTTTCATTGAGGACGGACGATTGGCCTCCGAAAGAATCGGCAGAAGTGATAAAGTTTTGTAATTCTCCTGACACTTCTGGAATAGTTTCGGTGCTTCTTCTTTTAAGAAGCCGGCATACAAAGCACACAAGTGAGCTGCGGTTTTTCCTTCAAAATCTTTCAGGATGTCAGAGCGAGATTCCATGGCTTCTTTCACCATGGAGATCATCTCACGGCGGAATCCTTTCTCTAAACCGTTGCGGGCAGCGAGGTAGGTATCCACTCGGAACGCTTCTTTCGTACCGTGAAAGTCTGGATAGGTGGCAAAGTTAGATTGCATGGATCGGTTAATCACAAAGTCTGTGAATGGTTTGTGAGTCGGATCGTCTTTGTTAATGATGTCGTTGGTGATGAAGTACTTCTCGAGCTGGCGGAATGGACGATTAAAACGACGGAAGGCCACATCTGGAATCATCAGAACAGTTTGAGTGGTGATCTGAGCGACTGATCCACGGGCCATTTCTTCAAAGACTTTGCGTCCACGCTTATCAACTTCCATCAGATAGGCGGCATATTCTTCGTCCGTATTACCGATGTAGTCGTAGCCCAGGAAGCCAATCAATCGGTCCATCATGATGGAGTTGGTGGCAAAATCAGCGCGGTACTGTGGCGGAAGATTGGCGGAATCCATGTACAAATGGAAATAATTTTTAAGACCTTGCAGTTCCTTGACGACAAACTGATTGTTACTCAGAATTTCTGATTTAAGAATGAAGTAGGATTGTTTTTTGGTCATAAGGTCTTCGGCAGCCTTGATCACACTCTTGGCAGCGCGAATCAAGTTGAGCACCTGAGTGAGCTGATCACGCAGGGAGACCGGACCCTGCGGGGAAAATTCATTCCAGTCCAGACCGCGTGCCTTCATGCGGATAAAGAAATCCGTAAGTTCTCCATCAGACGCTTCTGAATTCGGAATATCGGTGATGCTTTCCGGATCCAGGCGAACAGCTGCAAAGTAGCGACCTAGTAGTTCAAGATCCAGAGTAAGGGCAGATCCCATCGCTCCGATGTCTTTCATGATTGCCTGGATCCGGGGTAATCGAGACATTTGAAGGAAGTAAGCTTCATACTCAGCTTCTTTCGTATTCGTTACACGCTGATTGATCAGCTCCCGGATTTTTACTTTATCATCCATTAGTTTCTTGGCCCGGCGGAGTTCGCAGGCATTAGTCTGAAGAACGGAGTAAGTACAGGCAAGAATCTGCGCATTCTGAACACGATTGGTATCCGAGATTGCGCGCTTCACCTTATTGTTACGAAGAAGTAAAGCCACCTGGCTTCCGGCCTCGAAGCCAGCCGAGATCACACCACCCACAACTCCACCGACTAGTGGACCTGATGCAGAGGCAAGTTTCATCGCCACTGGGAGCATATTTTTCCAACCACCAAGTCGGTCCACACATTGAGGAGGTAAAGAGTTAAGTGTGGTCAGCGCAGAAGTCGAAGTGGCGTAAACGTTTTCCCATTTCTGAAGTATGATTTGTTGGTCACGCTCTTTATCCTCCATTGCGGCGATCTGAGATTCTACACCGATAGTGACAAGTCTTCCCTTCACGGAATCGATGATAGCATTCAAGGAAGCAATTCTTGGAGCATTGCTGGGATCAGCAGGGTTGAGTAGCATTAATTCTGCTTCCAGATCCACCAGGTACTCAGTGGAGGCGTTTCGCGAGAGTTCTTTTTTTTCTTTCTCACTGATCTGGCGATTGAAGTAGTTATCCAGATGAATGAGTTGAGCATTTAATTGGGCGAGAGGAGCGGCACAGGCCTGGTCGGCGTCGAGTTTACTTTTGAGTTGTTCCTGGATCAGGGTGAGGACATCGTTGAAGCTGTATTTATCCGAGTGAATAAAACCACAGCTACCTATCAGATCTGAGTTACGATCGAGCTTATAGTTTTGCCCCAGCGCAAGAGTCGGGACCAGGGATAATCCAAGTAACCAAAGGGAAAGTGTTCTCATAATGAGTTGACT
>JBEIEO010000081.1:0-10840 GCA_040382895.1 Halobacteriovoraceae bacterium | reverse complement strand
TTAAAACTTAGATCGAAGAGCGATGAGTTTTTCTTACCGACCTTCTTAAAGACTACAGCTTGCTGATAATGTCTGGCACTGGTTAAGGAGATCTCTTGGATTGGCTCAAGCCATGTTTCAAGTTTTAAGCGTTCTAAAAAATCTCCGTGGGATTCTATTACAACAATCTGAAAGTCCTCAAGCCGACTCCCTAGTTCAAATAAAATACGATCAAGGACCGGGCCGGTGGGAAAGTAAAAAAAATAGGTTTGAACCATTGGGATGTCACAATCTAGCAGATCCGCATGAATGAAATGAGCAGAAGAGTTCTTTTGAGAAGCCTCTTTCATCGCATATTGCACCCTGGCCGCCTCAAACTCAATGCCGTAAGATTTTTTATCAGGATAGAGCTGTGAGAAAAGCAGGGTTCCAAGGCCATAACCAGCACCTAGTTCGCACCAGGATTCTATCTCAACAGACTCAAAAATTCTTTGGAAGTCAGCGATTGAAGTTAAAAGTGCTTCGGAGGACAAATTGCTATAGCTGCCTTCCCGCTTAGAAACTTCCTTTTCCGTTTGCTCAAAGAGCTTCAAATCCATTAGAAATTACCACCTAAAGTGGTAATGAACACTTCATAATTTGTGTCTTTTTCCATGCCGTGGATCGGATAGCTTCCTCTAACTCCAAGTGTGATCGGAATGAAGATTCTGAAAAAATGTGTATCTACGAGGGCTTCCCAACCGGCTGAGGCTCCATGATAGTTGAAGCCACGGTAGTAGCCATTGATCTCATCGTAAAAGAGATTCAGGGCGACTCGTTTGAAATAGACATAACGAGACAGATGCCAGTCTGGATAGGCCAGCGGAAACAGATAGTTCCCAGAGTATTTTCTCAACTCTTCCAGAAATACATTTCTGGTACCCCGAGGCTTGGCTACTGTGCTTGCGTACTGATATGAATCATCTCTTTGTTTTTCGTAGGCAAATTGATGATAAAAAGAATGATGTTTTAAAATGCCAGGTAAAAATAAACGACCATCGCCGGAATAAAGCGATCCGGTCATATCTTTACCGGTAATGTCAGTTCCTTCTTCGGAACGAGAAGAAAGCATAATTCCCCATTCAGGATTGATGTCCCGGCGGGCAGTTCGGGAGGTAAAACTATACATCAGCTCAGTGCCGGGTGAAAAAAGAGCTCCATTACTTACATCGGTGGAATCTGTATTTACTTTGTTGGTAACTTTAATCAGTTTGGCAAAGGCGCGCGCAGTGAAACTGTGAAAGAAGCGGCCGGAAACTTTTTGCCAAGGGATGGAAGCGCCTGCTTCAAAAGTTCCCTCCTCCCAATGATCTTCAATCTCTTTATTTCCCACTTTCACATTTTGATTGCGGCCTCCATAGCCTGCGCGCAAATCAAACACCGGATAATAATGAGACCACGCAGTTGAAACAAAACCTTCAATCTCTTGCTCATCCAGATGATACGTACTACCAGCGGTAAGTGTGAATTTATTCAGTACATCCCGGGAAAGTCCCATAACGGTCAAGGTATTTGAAAGTGGCGGTGCCAGAAGGACCCAGCTATGCAAATTTACCGATTTTTTGAGCTGTGAATAAGAAGAAACAGGATAACGGGATTTTTGGAAAATATTTTCATCCAGTTTTTCCTGCCCTTCGAAGGTCGAAAGTTTCTCATAATACGGAACAAAACTTCCTTGGGAAGGTTGCGGCTCATCCCAGATTAATTTTTTAGTGGCAATGTTCATACCTAGGGCTGAGTAGTCTGAATAAACTAACTTCCCATCATTAACACTTGGTGCGTAGGCACCAAAGCGAGAGGTCGTGAGTTGTACTAACATCTGATCTCTGACTTCAAAGATGTTATCAATTCCGCTCAGCGGACTTTCTACCAAAATACGCCTTTCATGAGTCGCGATAAAACCCAGATTGGTCGTACTTTTGGGAAGAAGAGTTGTTTCTTTTAAAGTCGTGAGACTTAAGGCGGCAACTTGTTTCTGATCCTCATGATCTTTGAGTACCATGACCATGTTCTGACTATCGATCCAGTCCAGTGAAGTGATCACTTTATCTTTAGGATAAGGAAAAGAAATCATCTCCTCCCCCTTTAGATCCCTCACTACTATCCGCTGGCCTTGAGTTTCTGACCAGTCAACATAAAGGATAAACTCACCCTTATGATCCAATTGTGCCAGACGACCTTTGGTGTTTCTTAAATCGGCCACGAATTTATTTTTTTTCAAATCATAAACACGGATTCGGGAAAAGTCCCGATAGCCCCAACGGGGATCGACTTCCCATTCTGAAAACACCAGACGGTTATTTCGGATTTTGTAGGGATATTCGTTTTGCAAAGGCCCTGGATAGAAAAGTACCTGATCTTTCTTCCCGTCTGTAATCACAAACTGCTCAATATGAGAGAGGCCTTTTTTCAAAGCGAGGAATTTCCCATTCTCAAGCATCTGAGGATAGAGATAATTGGTCCAACCATATTTTTGTTTAAGATTCTGTACGGCATAAGGAGTAAGTGAAAGCTGGTCTTCTTTCTCCTTCCAGTTTTTGATCAGCTCTTTCATGGTGGATCGATAGAATTCTTCAAAATCCTCACCTGTCATTGCTTCATAAGAATTGTAGAACGTCAGAGGATTGTAAGTGCCGGTGGTAGATCTGTTGGCAAGCTTTGAAAGAAAAAGATCACCATGCCGGTTTCGCATGAAGGTGGTGTAGAAATATCCATACAAGTAGTGGTTCGGGATATAGTGCTTAAATGAACCAAGGTGGGCCTTATCATAATCAAAATCCTGATCACTCAAAAGTAAGGCTTTTAGATCGCGCTCAAACATCGGGAGACGACCTCGTCCCCCTTTCGTGAGAGCTGTTTCGATTCCAACCGCATCTCCTTCCAGGTACCAGGGGGGAAGTGTCAGCCCTAAACCTAAGGCCTGACCGATTTCACCCAGGATGTATTCAAAGACCTTATTGAAATGCTGACGAGTTTTTTGAAACTGCACGACATGTCGAAATTCATGAACCGCCAGAGTTTTTAACCACTCGGTGTTAGATAGTTCCGGATCAATGGCTGGTGTCAGATACCATTCACTGCGCCTTGGTGCGAGAGTTACAAAGCCATTGGAAACAGTGGATTGGTTTTGAAGGATCAAAGAAATTTTTGGAGGTGCCACTTCCAATGAGCGTGTCACCAGTGGATATGCAACTTCAAGTAAATGAGTGACCCTTTGGGCTTCCTCCTCGACCTCAGCCGGAAAGATAACTTCAAAATGCTCAGAATCAATTTTTTTCCATACCAGATGAGATGGATTCTGCTCAAAATTTATTCCCGCTTTGGGGGCTTCGATCACGGCAAAGGCTTGCGCAAAAAAAAAGCTAAGGAGGAAAATGAACATGGATCATCCTGAGAAAAAATGGGTGATCCAAGGATAACAACTCTCCTCTAGGAATGAAAAGCAATAAGCTCTTCCCATAGCTCCTTTGCTATGGGTCCATGATGGTGTTTATTCAGGCGAATTAAATGAACCGGAAGCTCACGGGGATAGACGTCATCAAAATTCAGTACGATGAGTTTCTTTTCTTTGATTTCCCGATGAATTGAGTTCTCCGGAAGATGGCCCCAACCCATGCCCGCCAGAATGATTTCCTGCTTAAAATTGGAGTCCTGTAGTCGCCATTTTTTGCCATTGTCCAGCAAGCCGAAACTTGCCCCCCTAGAGCCGTTCTTATCCCCGACCACAATCTGCTCAATTTCTAAAAGATCTGTTTGTGATTTTACTTTACGCTCTTTGTAGAGCTCTCGGTTCATTACCGGCAACATCCTAACCGAAGCTACGGGCTTAACTTCAAGGGCATTGGTATCCTGAACAAAATGTGTAATCGCAAGATGACTCTCTTTAGCGAGAACTTTGCGTTCAGCTTCCGAGAGAATATCAAAGCAAAGATTGAGTTTAGTATGAGGATGTTTATCGCTAAAAATTTTGAAAAATTTCAAAAGATCAGTGGTGAGACAAATTCCATCCAGAGAAATCCCAATTTCTGGCTCTTCTTTTTGCTGGAAACTCTTACTCAATCCTTCCAGTTCCATCATCCCTTGAAGAATTTTGTGGGATCTTTCAAAGAAAGCTTTGCCATGGGCCGTGAGCCTAGGCCGATAAGCGGAGCGATCAAATAGCTCAACTTCCATTTCTTCTTCTAACTTCTTAATAGAAAAACTTATAGCTGGCTGCGTTTTGCGCAGCTCCACTGCGGCAGCTTTAAAGCTGCCAAACTGCACAATCTTATGAAAAACAAGGACTTGCTCAAAGGTCATAACGATAATTTTTTTTTATACTTATCATGAATAAATCTGTCTTTTTTTTTATCAGAAACTCTCCGATGATAACAAGATCTAAATTTAGCGTGTGACCAAAATCTTGAAGGAGATAAAAAATGAAAACACTCGTTGCTATGTTACTTGCGGTTTCTCTGAATGTTGTTGCTCAGGATAAACCTATGACTGAAACTTACAAAATCGATACGACTGCTTCAAACGTTCACTGGAAAGCTGATAAGAAAATCGGCGCAGGACATGAAGGTGATGTGAAAGTTAAAAGCGGTTCATTCGTTTTCACTGGTGACGCAATCACTGGTGGCGAAATCATCGTTGATATGAACACTATCACTTGTACTGATATCCCAGTGGCCGCTGAAGAGAATGGTAAACTGGTAGGTCACTTGAAATCACCGGATTTCTTTAATGTTGAAAAAAACCCTGAGTCTAAGCTAGTAATCACTGGCTCACAGAAAAACAAGAAAGGTTTACTAGTAAAAGGGAATCTAACTATGATCGGTGCAACTCAGCCGGTAGAGTTCCTGGTAACTCTAGACAAAAAAGATAATACCCTAACAGGTAAGTCAAACATCGAGCTAGATCGTACTAAGTGGAACCTGAAGTATGGTTCTGAGAACTGGTTCAAACTTCAAGCTGACCGTGTAATCAAAGACAAGTTCACTCTTGCTGTTGATTTCAAAGCTAATAAGTAATCCTCCCGGGCCCCTTTCAGGGGCCCATTTTTCCCTCGAAAGTCGGCACGTTTCCCATTACAATTTTCTCATGCGCTGGTTTTATCCTGCTCTATTTTTTTGGACATTTTTCGCCCAGGCGGCGACGATTGCTATTATCGATACCGGATTTGATCTGGATCATGAATTTCTCAAACCAAAAATCCTGAAGCAGGAAACAGATGAAGAAGTAATGTCTCCGAAGCTCGAGGAGTTTCAGGAATGGCAGTTCCACAACAATTCTCACTTAAAAGAACCCATCATCAAGGATCAAACAGAGCTAGAAGAAATTCTTCTTTACCGGACTCTCCGGGCCAAGGGCCATCAACAAGGTCTCTCGCTGGATGAATTTGAATGGTACAAAAAACGCAGCTCCAACAAAGCTTTCCTGGAAAAGGCCAGAGCTTTCAAAAAGCATTCTCATGGCACTTTTGTGGCCGGTATCGCTCTTCGTGAAGGTGAAAATATCCAGCTCTTTCCCATCAGAGGACTACATCTTCCCTCGCCTGTGATCGCTGTCGAAGATACTTCTGCTCCTGAGAAAGTGAATCTTATCAGTAGGACTCCTGAGGATAAATTCCGGGAAGAGATTAGCCTCTCTCAAAACCGGGTAGTTAAAAAGTTTTCTAAGATTTGTAAATATCTTTCCATGAATAAGATTGATGTGGTGAACGCCTCTTACGGCATCACCTACAAAAATATCACCTCTAAATTTCGTGAAAAGTACCGGGAGATTACCAAAAGAGAGATCGAAGAAACTCTCCTGCAAACAACCGTTAGGGAATACTTTGACGGACTCTTTCGTCGAACCGAGAAAATTATCCGTCAGTTTCCCCAGATGCTTTTTATTTTTTCCGCGGGAAATTCTGGCATTGATAATGATCAGTATCCGCACTACCCTTCAAAAATTAAACTCCCGAACACCATCTCGGTGGGGGCCATGAACGGAGAATTCCTGGCCAACTTTTCTAACTACGGGGCACGCCACGTAGATATCGGAGCTCCTGGTGTTGCCATTCTTTCTTTGGTTCCTAAAGTCTATTCCCGGGATGGGCGTGATCTTTATTCACCCTCCAGTGGCACTTCCATGGCCGCGCCCTACATATCAAACCTTGCCGCCCAAATCCTGAACATTAATAAAAGACTCAAAGCTTCAGATGTAAAACGCATTATTCTGGAAACTGGTGATGTGAAGGAACATTTAAAGACACGTTTGATTTCGGGTGGAGTTGCGAATAATGAAAAAGCTCTCAAGGCAGCTCTATTATCCAATGATCTAAAACTAGATGAGGCTATTTCTCTAGCACTTTCAGGCCTGATCCCCATGGAAGATACGGTTAGGATGGGTCAGCCGCCTGCGGTGACAGCTGATGTCCTACAAAAGAAAGTTCTGGATGTCATTCCAAAGCCAATCATGCCCCAGGAAATCGAAGAGATCCAGGCTACCAGTGAACTGTCTTCTTCACTTCAGGATGCAAAGACAGATAAACTGGACAATTCAGTCCAGCCTGTTTTAGCTCCTCCAGCTGAGCCGAAGAAAGCTTCTGATCCCATCCCTTCCAGTCAAAGTGAAGAACAATCTCCGCCACCCTCCGTGGATTTGAAGCCATCCTCTTCTCCAGACCAACCTCTAGTTCCGGAAAGTCCAGTCCCAGCGCCTTCGCCTTCATCGCCATAATCGTCAACATACAGCTAGCCAAAGATGTTGATAATAAATCGGTGGGAGAAAAAGCTTCACCGTTGCCCTGATTATCTTTGGGCGCATCGGTAATGATTTTATTTTGTGAATCCAGATGAGTGGCCTGAGTGCGGAATTTACCCTGGTAACGAATATGCATCAATGACATAAAACTGCTCCAAAAAAGAAGACCCCTTAAAGCCTCCATCATAGAATGCTTTAAAGGGTCTGTCTCCTTTCCTGGGAGGGAAAAGCTTTAATTCACTTTTGTATCAACAGCTTTCTTATCCATGATGGAAATTTTGCGGGTCTGGGCCTTCTCTTCTTTTGGCAGCAAAATTTCAAGAACTCCGTTCTCAAATCGTGCCTCGATCATATCCGCATTCACATTCTGCGGAAGGGTGAAAACCCGGGAAAATTTTCCATAACGTCTTTCGCTTCTCAGGACGTTGTCCTTTTCAGTCTTAGATTCCCAGTTGCGCTCACCAGTCACGTAAAGTTGGTTCTCCTTTACTTCCAGGCCAATGTCTTCTTTATTGATACCCGGGATATCCATACTGACCGAGTATTGTTTTTCCGTCTCGGAGATCTCACAGGCCGGAGTGTAGAACTCCTCAGTCTTTGTATCCAAGAGCTTATCTAGTTCTTTTTCAAAGAATGAATGGGTGTTCCAAAAGTGACGACGGGGACGAAGTTCAAGGTTATACATATTGCCTCCTGAATTGTTTAGTTTCGATGAGGGGATTTCACTAGTACTTCCCTTACAACCATAAAGATGGGTGCGACTTTTTCAACGTCAAGATCGCAGTCTCATGTTTTTCTAATACCCGTCAAATCCGGTTGCTGCACAAGATCAGGCTTTTTCCTCAGAATTTCCCTTCAAAAAGCCGATGAGGATGAATAAACTTATTTCATTCTTATACTCCAGGAGTTTTCCATGACGAAGAAAGTGGCTTCCAAGGCGAAAGCTAAGAAGAAAGTTGCGCCAAAAAAGCTGGCAAAAATTGTTACCAAACTCGATGCCAAACAACAGACTATAGAGTCTTTGTTAGAACTCATTCGCATCACTTCGACTGTTGTTCCTGATGATGTATTTAAAACCATCGTAGCTGCTGCAAAGAATGAAGAGAAAAATACCACCGCTGATTACGCCATGGGGATCATCAAGGACAATATTGATCTGGCCAAATACAAATCCCAGCCTCTATGTCAGGACACCGGTACAGTAATCTTCTACGTTTACCACCCAGCAGGATTTCATCAGACTCCATTCAAGGAACTCATCAAGAAATCTGTGACTCTGGCGACGAAGAAAGGATATCTCCGGCAGAACTCGGTGAACTCTCTTACTGGAGAGAACGCGGGAACGAACCTAGGCGAAGGCCACCCCTCCATTCACTTCTATGAACACAACAAAAAAGAAGTCGAAGTAAAACTCATGCTCAAAGGTGGCGGTTGCGAAAACGTATCCGCTCAGTACTCTTTGCCGGACACCACACTGAGTGCTGGCCGTGACCTTGAGGGCGTTCGAAAAGTGATCATCGATGCCGTTCATAAAGCTCAAGGTAAAGGCTGCGGCCCAGGGGCTTTAGGTGTTTGTGTGGGTGGTGATCGTGCCGACTCTTCTTACTATGCTAAAAAACAACTCTTAAGAAAGCTCGATGATAAGAATTCTAATAAAGATCTAGATAAGCTGGAAAAAGAAATCGTAGAGACTTGTAACAAGCTCGGCATCGGCCCGATGGGTTTCGGTGGAAAGACCACTCTCCTTTCTTGCAAGATCACTCACGCCAACCGTGTGCCAGCTTCATTTTTTGTGTCTATTTCCTACATGTGCTGGGCCTTCCGCCGTCAGGGAGTTGTGCTGGATAAAAACAACGCCATCAAGAAGTGGCTTTACTAGGAGAAAAACATGAAAAAATTAAACTATCCCTTTTCTCCAGAAGCTGTTCGTGAATTAAAAGTTGGTGATATGGTTCTCATTACGGGGAAACTCTTCACCGGCCGCGATGCCGTTCACAAGTATCTCCATGATGGAAACAAGCCACCAGTGAATCTTAAAAATCAGATTATCTATCATTGTGGTCCTGTGACCATGAAAGATAAGGCCGGCAAGTGGACCGTCACGGCGGCAGGACCAACGACTTCAATCCGAGAAGAGCCCTATCAGTGGGAAGTAATCCGTGACTACGGTATCGTGGGTGTGATTGGTAAAGGTGGCATGGGCCAGAAAACTCTGGATGCCTGCAAAGAATACGGCTGTGTGTACTTCCATGCTGTCGGAGGAGCTGCTCAGGTGCTGGCAGAAAAAATTAAATCCGTAGATGGATTATTTTTAGAAGAATTCGGTCTGCCGGAAGCAATCTGGGAACTCTCTGTCGAAGATTTCCCAGTAGTAGTAACCATGGATGCTCATGGCAATTCCCTTCACAAAGAAGTGGAAGCATACTCTAAAGAAGTTTTGAAAACAGTTCTGTAATGAGAGGGGCCTTCGGGCCCCTTCTTACTCCAGCCGCTCCAACAGAAAGTTTCACCAGCAACTACTGATATTTAGGAGTGGATTTAGATGAACCAAGGAAAATAGTTAAATCAGAATTTAGCCTTGGGAAAAACCGCCGTAGCTTCCTGTCTGCCACATTCATTTGTCTGAACGCTGATGATACCTGCCAGAAGATCCTCACCATTCTTGCGAATGATAAGAGCACCACCCGAATCTCCCTGACAAACACCTGATCGAGAACCATCAGTGTAAGTGACTGTGTTACCACCAATAAAAACAGAGCGGGAAATGGTACTATCTGCAATTCTTCCCCGGGCAATTAAAGAAGCAGGAGTGCCTGCCTGAAGATCCCTTCTGCGGGCAAATTTCAGAGGGGAAATCGAAACAGCTTTCTTCAGCTGAATAATCGCGAGATCTTCTCCCGCAAAACCAGCGTTCTCAGTGTAACTAGGAGCAAGGGTCACTTCCGCCACTTCATATTTCACACCAGCTACTTTCACTTTCAGCAGTTGAGGCTCGTAGCTAAAGATAAACCACTTCCTATAAACTTCAGTCGCCATCCCCTCGATGCAATGACCGGCAGTAAGAATCTTGTTAGGAGAAATAACCACTCCGTTACAGAAAAAATCATATTCGGGATTCTGAGGATCGTTCAGATGAAGAGAAACCACTGCCTGATGCTGGCCAGTGAGCAAAGGACGAGCGCCATAGAGAGCGTGCGTGAGATCACTAATGGAGAACAAAATTATTACCAGAGCAAGTTTGAGTTTCATGGCCCTGATTTATCCAAGATGATTTAATGCGGATAGACAAATTCAGGCGTGGTGTAAATTCTACTTCTTGTGCTTTGCGTCATTCATACTGAGATTCGGGCAGACGTGGTGATGCCAAAAAAGGACATGAAGGTCCTCATAAAAGCTCCTTTAAATAAAATCCCATGCTTGTAAATCTCATCAGGACACAGACCAAGTCCACACTTAAGTAACTGTAATCAGGACATTCGTTTTTGCCTAAGGTAGCCTATTTTTGGCAGCAATTTGTGGGTTTTAGGACAAGAAGGGTTCTGCCGATGAGAAAGCTATGAAAGAATCCGATGTCTGTAACCTCAAAGAAAAGCTCCTCGCCGATGCCTACAAGAAAGTGAAGCCTGAAGACTTTCATAGTCATGAAGCCTATCTTGAATACATAAATGGATTGGAAGACGGGATCTTGAATTTCTATTCGGCCTACATGCTTCAGCTGATAGCAGACGAAGTTAAGCCTCTCAAAAAGAGCGCGTAATACCCACTCCAGGTTTCATCCCACCCTTTAGCTCCGGAACGAGAATCAATCCCACATTGGTTTGCTGCTGTTGTAGGAAGTACTGTTCATAATCAGATTTATGAAAAAAGGAGTAAGAAGCAATGATGGCGTTCACTCCTCCTAAAAAGAAATAAATGTCTTTCATGTCCTGAGGGATATCATCTGAAACAAAGGCATTCAGCGCATACTGCGCGGTAAGTAGAGAGGAACTCCAGAGAAGAGAAATTCTTCGCGCCCGATCCATCTCACCTAAAAGACCCACGTACCCATCGGCCAGTTCACCCCGGGTCATCTGTTTTTTACTCAACAACT
>JBEIEO010000080.1:0-10869 GCA_040382895.1 Halobacteriovoraceae bacterium | reverse complement strand
GGTGAAGACTCATCTGTGATTACCATCGATGCTCAGGGATATTCAGTTCTAACAGAAACAGATGATAAAGTTAAAACTGCAACCAAGTTCGGTGGAAACTTTTTTATCGCGGGCGAAGAGATTTTCACTGTGACATCAACTGGTCAGTACGCACCAGTCGTCGTTGAAGGTTTAAAAACTGCAGACATCATCACTCTGGGTGGCAATTACTTTATGACTAATCGTGGGAACCTTTATACTGTTACCCATGATGGGAAAATTATCACGCGACCTCAGGATCGCGTGGGTATTATTGTCAAAAAAGGTGGCAATTATTTCGTGGATAGCATGGGGCTCATTTATACTATCGCAAAAGATGGGTCTCTTAAACTTCCGGCACTTCCGGTTTCTCTGAGAATTCAGGCGATTTCTAAACTCGGTGCCAACTATTTCATGGATGGAGCCGGTAAGCTTTTTACCGTGGATGGTGAAGGCAATATCTATGAACGCTGGATTAACTATGATCTGAAAACAATCCGAATCATCTCACTTTAAGACTAATATAAGGCCCGGGAACGGGCCTTATTATTGAATCACCTGAATCTTATTTTGCAGTTCAATCGGAATGCTTTTGCGAAGATCTTTGAAGCTGTCTTTTTCATCAATCAGCAGAACATTATTTTCTACCTCAACTTGTGACTTAATTAATTCCAAGAAGCTTTCAATGTCCTTGGTCTGAGCATTGCTGCCGGCGAAAACATAGAAGGTTTGACCAAAGTTTTCACTCACTAAAACATGGGAAAAATCTGGCTGAGACGCCAGGGTTGCCGTAAGCAGACCGTTGAGTAGGTAATCGATTTCTTTATAGAACTTTTTTTGTCCAGAGATGCTTCCACTGGTGAGCCAGATAATACCTTTCGTGAGTGGAGTGACCTGGGCTAAAAGATCAGTCATTGCGCTTCAATTCTTGCTTATAGATGCTGTCCAGAATTCCATTCAGGAAACCGGCAGATTCTTTGGTGGAATATTTTTTACCAAGTTCGATAGCTTCATTGATAACAACTTTGCCTGGAACTTCTGGATGAAACTTCAGCTCGTAGATCGCCATGATGAAAATGGTATGTTCAATCTTGGAGATACGGGAGAGTTTCCAGTTCTTAAGATATTTCACCAGCATCTCTTCCAGAATCTGATGTTCTTTCAGAATGCCTTTAACCATCGTTGCCACGAATGCCTGATTCTCTGAAGATAATTCAATCCCCAAAGTCTGTTTGAATTCCTGCAAACGATCAAAGATTTCTACCGAATCCGGCTCCTTTTTCAGCTCATTAAAAGCGGGTAACTGGAAATGATAAAGAAATTGCAGGCAGAATTCACGTGCCTCTCGCTTAGTACTCACGGCTTTCATCCTTATGGGAAGTAGTAGGGGCTATTTTAAATTGATTGTACTCATCGTGCTTAAGTTCGTTAACAAACTCTTCAACATCCTGGAACTTTCTGTAAACAGCAGCAAAACGAACATACGCAACCGGATCAAGGTGGCGCAGATACATCATCACCAGATTACCAACGTCTTTTGAGTTAATTTCTTTATCTGAAATGTCCAGGATCGCTTTTTCAATATTGTTGATGATGCGATCAATCTGGATAGCTGAGATAGGGCGTTTTTCACAGGCCTTCTCGATACCGTGTTTGATTTTTTCTTTCTGGTAAGGTTCACGTCGTCCATCACGTTTGATCACCATAGGCATGGCCAATTCGATGGTTTCGAAGGTGGTGAAACGCTTCTGGCAGGATTCACATTTCCTACGTCGACGGATAACACAACCTTCTTCAGAGTTTCGAGAATCGAGAACCTTGGTGTCGGGAGCGGAACAGTAAGGACATTTCATAATGCAGACCTATACTAGATATTGTGGTTTTGCCTCTATTCATAGCATTTCAGGACCCATTTAGGAACATAAATCATTGAAAAGACGGCTTTAGGACTATTCCCAGAAATCAGGGGGTTAAGTTCATTTTACCTCAGGTTAGAGGGGCTTCAGGTCGATAAGCAGCCTATGAAGTTATCCCAATTTTTGCTTCTGATCTTGTTTAGTTTTTCTCTGTGGTCAAAGACGCCACCAAATAACAACAAACCTTGTGTCATCATTTCGGGCGCCAAACGAGATCACAATAATGTCTTCGATCTTCCCATGTACAAACAAGATATCATCAAAATTGGAAATCATAATTGCACAATAGTGGATGGCTGGACTGAGGCTGTCATCATCGCTGAAATGTTGCCGCCGGGAGATCTGCTGATCATTCAGGGCACTCATGGCGGTAGTGACGGAACCTTTGCTTGTAACTCCGGTGATGCCACGGCCGATGAAGTACTGACGAATCTTAATCGTCTTTCAAAGCGTCACAAGGTGGGAGCAGCCATTGACTCTTGTTTTTCCGGCGAGATCATGCGCAAAAAATTAATTGCTGACGTCGGTGCGGATACCAAGAGTCTGGAAAATCTTTGTCTGGTGACCTCTTCACAACTTGGTCGTATTACCTATGGCGGGAAAAATGATTTAAGTAACGTCCTTAGCCGTGCTGAGTCCGGTCAGACGCTGGAACAGATATTTCTTGAGTCCAACTCTGGAATGATTTCCTCTGCTGCCTGGAGTGAAGCAGGAATTTCTCAGTACCTCATGAACAAGACTGCCCAGCTCGGTATGAATGTGCTTCAGAAGATCGATGCTGTGACACGTTTTGACGGAGTTTGTGATACTAAGGAAGAGGCTAACGCCGCTATCTGCGCTTCACCTTCAGTCAGTAATGAAGTTTTTCAATTACTCATGGGCTTTACTGATGTCTCAATTAAAGATGATAACAAATCCTTTTTTCTGAAGAATATCAAAGCAAAGCCTGAAGTCCTTACCAAGGCAAAAAAACCTGGTTTTGAAGATGGGGTTGCTTGCTTTAAGGGATTGCTGGCTTTTTACCAGAATAAATTCGGTACAGAATTGGAACTGCTTTCAGAGGTTACTCAATTAGTGGAACTTGAAAAAGAATTCTCATCGATGAAAGTTTACCCGGTTTGCGAAAAATACAAAAAAACGCTGACCAGCCCGTGGGAGCAAAAAGCTCTGTATTACTCGACACTGTTTAATACCAAAGATAAGTATCTTGAGGATCAAACCAAACTCGCCAAAATTTTCAGCACCCATAATTTCAAGGGTGATTTTGACATGATGTCTTTTGCGAAAGCAGCGGCTGGAGATAAAGCTGTCTGTAAACCAGAGGACAAAATGCAGATCCTGCAAAGTATGCTTGGGGAGCAGTTTTTCCCGAATGAGTTTTCGGAATACTCTATTCCTAACCAAAAGATGGAGACGCCGGATGAAACAATCTTGGGGAAGGAATTATCAACTCAGATTGCAATGAAAGGATTTCAGGACGCTTCGATTCGAAGAAACAAGCCTGGCAACAAAACCGATGAGTCCCGTGCCAAGGCCTGTAAGAACTTTAAGATCTGATTACTTTACTTCCGGACAATTACCATCGACCCATTTCTTGTGACCATGACACTCGGCCTCGCAAGAATTTCCGTAGTCGATGCCATCAGCACAAACCGGCAAATACATTTTGTTACACAGACACGATGGAGCCTTTACCTCTGAAGCTGTGACTGGTTTGGCATCGGACTCACCGGCCGTAGGAGCGTTCTGAGAAGGTGAGGTACAGGCAAAAAGCGAGATTAAAACTAACCATTTCATAAGGACTCCTATTTTCCGTAAACCGGAAATTTCACACACAATTCATGCACGCTGCTTTTAACTTCACGCTGAACTTTCTCATCCGTTGGATGCTTAAGTGCTTTAACAATCAGTTCGGCCATGAGTTTTGTTTCAGCTTCTTTAAATCCGCGAGTCGTGACAGCTGGTGTTCCCAGTCGGATACCGGAAGTGACAAAAGGTGAGCGTTTATCATTCGGGACCATGTTCTTGTTGCAAGTGATATCTACTTTCTCCAGGATCTCACCAGCTTCTTTTCCACTCATGTTCACAGAATCGGTTTTTAAAAGTACCAGGTGATTATCCGTTCCGCCGGAAACGAGATCGATTCCGTTTTCCATCAGGGTGTTGGCGAGAACTTTAGAGTTCTTCACCACTTGCTCTTGATACGTTTTAAAAGATGGCTCAAGAGCCTCTTTGAAAGCAACAGCTTTACCAGCGATGACATGCTCGAGAGGTCCACCCTGGATTCCTGGGAAAATAAGTGAGTTGAATTTTTTGGCCAACTCCTCATTGTTAGTAATGATCAAACCACCGCGTGGTCCACGAAGAGTTTTATGAGTCGTAGAGGTCACAACGTCAGCGTATTCCATCGGAGATGGGTGAAGACCTGCAGCGATGAGGCCTGCAATATGTGCCATGTCCACCATCAGTACAGCATCGATAGATTTAGCAATCTGAGAAATTTTAGCGAAGTCGATAATTCGTGGGTAAGCCGATGCACCAGCGATGATCATGCGAGGTTTTTCTTTTTTAGCAATGTCTTCCATCTGGTTGTAGTCGATGGTCTCTTCTTTATTCAAACCGTAGTGAAGTGCCTTATAGAGTTTTCCTGAGAAGTTGACAGGTGAACCGTGAGTCAGGTGACCACCTTGCGCCAGATCCATTCCAAGAAATGAATCGCCGTGGTTCATCATGGCCATGTAAACGGCCATGTTAGCACCCGAACCAGAGTGGGGCTGAACGTTGGCGAATTTGGCGTTGAAAATGGTTTTTAGTCTTTCGATAGCAAGTGTTTCGATTTCATCTACAAACTCACAACCATTGTAGTAACGCTTTTTTGGATACCCTTCTGCGTACTTGTTGGTCAGACATGAACCCTGAGCTTCCATCACAGCTTGAGAGCAGTAGTTTTCAGAGGCAATCAGTTCCAGGCCTAGTTCCTGGCGCTCTTGTTCTTTTCTAATGAATTTATAAACTTCAGGATCAACAGTGTTGAGATTGTGTTGCATTCAGATGTCTCCGGATTGAGGTTATTTTATTTTAAGAAATTCAATCGGGGATGCATACCGATAAACGAAACGGCGCACTGCTCTTAGAAGAAAAGATGAGGGGAATTCCTCATCTTTTCAGTAAACTTTTTTGAAAATAGTCGATGAATTGGTGCCACCAAAGCCGAAAGAATTGTTAAGTGCATACTGCACGTCTTTCTTCTTTGGTTGGTTTGGAACATAGTCCAGATCACACTGCGGATCCTGCTTCTCCAGGTTGATTGTCGGAGGAAGGAAGGATTCCTGTTTGCAAGGCTTTGATACAGAAAATCGATTCAAGACCACCGGCCGCACCCAACAGGTGACCCGTCATAGACTTGGTTGAGCTTACGTTTAAGTTGTAGGCATGATCCCCAAAAACTTTTTTGATGGCTTGAGTTTCCGCGACATCCCCCAAAGGGGTTGATGTGCCGTGAGCGTTGATATAGCCCACATCTTCTTTTTTGATTCCTGAAAGTTCCAGGGCCTGGTTCATACAAATCAATGCACCTAAGCCTTCAGGATGAGGAGCGGTGATGTGGTGAGCATCAGAGCTGGCACCGAAGCCTACTATTTCTGCGATGATCTTTGCTCCACGGGCCACGGCTTTATCATAATTTTCGATTACCAGAATGCCGGCACCTTCACCCATAACAAATCCGTCGCGGTCAACATCGTAAGGTCGAGAAGCGCGGGAAGGTTCTTCGTTGCGTTTAGAAAGAGCTTTCATGCTGGCAAAGCCCGCGATGGTGAAACCGGTGATGACACCTTCGGTTCCACCGGTGATCATGGCGTCCTGTCGGCCCATCATAATTTCAGTGGCGGCCAGTCCCAGAGCGTGAGCACTAGAGGCACAGGCCGAAGCGACGGCAAAGTTGATCCCTTTGAATCCGTAGTGGATGGATATCAGGCCTTCCGGCATGTTCGGAATCACCGACGGAATAAAGAACGGAGATACACGACGAGCGCCTTTCTCCATGTAGTTTTTATGATTTGATTCAATGTGCGGGAATCCACCCAGGCCGGTACCGAAGATGATACCAATCTTTTCTGAAGGGTATTTGGCTTCCAGAAGTCCTGCTTGCTTGATTGCCTGATCAGCACAGTGAAGAGCATATTGATTGAAAAGATCGAAGCGGTCCTGATCTTTTAGATCCATCAATGATGGATCGAGTTTGAAGTTTTTAACTTCGCCAGCAAAAGTGACAGGCCAGCCTTCAGTGTTTTGTCTTTCAATAGTACTGACACCGGATTTTCCGGCCAGAGCGTTTTGCCAGATCTCATCCAGGGTATTTCCCAGACCACAGATCGCACCCATTCCTGTTACTGCAACACGATTTAATTTCATAAGGTATTCCAAAAACTAAAAAGCCACCCGAAGGTGGCTGTTTTATTAGTGAGACTTAGTTTTGAGGTAAGTAACCACATCACCGATTGACTTAAGATTCTCGGTTTCATCTTCCGGGATTTCTACGCCGAACTCGTCTTCCATTTTCATCATGAGTTCAACCATGTCCAAAGAATCGAGGTTAAGATCGTCAACGAAGCTGGTGTTCAGGCTGATGTTAGCAGCGTCCATCTTTGTAGCTTCAGAAACGAGCTTAATTACCTTCTCTTGTAATTCCATTAAAATATCCTCCAAAAAGTGAGATGAGATAACTTAGTAAAACTCCGCCTCATCGTCAAACTTTATCAATGTTTCAACACTGCCAGAACTACATAAACTATTATAATTATGCGTAGAAACTCATGCCGCCATGGGTAATTATGTCAGTTTTTTTCCTATTCTTAGATATACAATCCGCCATCAACTTTAATCACTTCACCAGTCATGTAGCCAGAAGCTTTGCTAAGTAAAAAGCTAGTGAGGCTTGCGATCTCATCGGTAGAACCAAAGCGTCCCAAAGGAATCGCTTTGGAGTACTCTTCTTTAGCTTTTTCATGAAGAGCATCAGTCATTTCTGTTTGAATGAAACCCGGACAGATAACATTGGATCTGACATTTCGTGATGCTAATTCTTTGGCCACAGATTTTGAAAATCCAATCAGACCAGCCTTCGAAGCAGCGTAGGCTGCCTGAGAAGCATTTCCCATCAAGCCCACAATGGAAGACATGTGAACAATGGAAACATTTTCAGCGCGCAGGAAATTTCTTGAGAGTGCCTGAGTGACCAACATGGCACCTTTTAAATTGGTGTCGATGATTTGAGAAATTTCATCCGGCTTCAATCGCAGGAGTAATGTATCTTTTGAAATACCAGCGTTGTTCACCAGTCCTGAGATCGGAGCCACATTCTTGGTGAACTCATCGATCGCCTTGGTCATGGCTTCATAATCAGTCACATCAAACTTCAGACCAGTGGCCTTGCCGCCAGCTTTCTCAAGCTCTTCTTTCAAAGCTGCTGCCTTAGCTTCATCTCCGCGATAGTTGAACACCACATGAGCACCTTGTGCTGCAAGATTGCCGGCGATTGCCTTACCGATTCCACGGGCCGCACCGGTTACCAGAATAACTTTGTCTTTTAGGTCAGAGTAAGTTGCGATCATAGGGCCTCGACTTCAGAAAATCCCGTCTCTGAATCAAGACTGATGACTTTCAGGTTAGGGTTAATTTTTTTTATCAGACCGGCGAGAACTTTACCCGGACCACATTCGATGATGAGTGTATCGTCAGAAAGCTTCTGAATACTGTGTGTCCAAAGGACGCTACCGCAGACTTGTTTCAAAAGATTTTCTTTGATGACTGCTGGATTAGTATCAGTTGCGTACTCAATTGCATCCACATTGGCCACATAAGGAACTTTTAGTGGATGAAAAATAATCTGATCCAGCACCGCTTTAAGTTTAATCTCGGCTGGCTTCATCAAAGCACAGTGAAACGGAGCTGAAACTTGCAACTCAATGGCCTTTACTCGACCACCGGATTTTTGCTCCATTAAACGGATAGCGTTTTCACAAGCTACTTTATCGCCCGAGATCACGATCTGGGCTGGTTCATTAAAGTTCGCCGGAGATACTGATTGATCTGAATTTGAAGCAGCTTCACAACACTCACGGATCAAAGCTTCCGGCTGTTTGAGTATGGCATACATAGTGCCTTTACCTGCAGGAGAAGCTTCCTGCATGTATTTTCCGCGAAAATGTACTGCACGTACGGCATCTTCAAACGCGATCACACCAGCAGCGGCCAGAGCGGCGTATTCACCTACCGAGTGGCCCAGAACTCTTTCAACTTGAATATTTTTATTTTTCAATAAAACTTGAAGTTTATCCCACAGCATGAGCGAGTGGGTGACGATGGCAGGCTGAGTATTCTCAGTGAGCTTTAAATCGTCAGCTGGACCTTCCAGCATCATTTTCTTCAGATCATACCCGGTAGCATTATTTGCTTTGGCGAAGTGAGTGTGATCCGCGAAGACACTTCCCATTCCGACGTATTGAGTTCCCTGGCCAGGAAAAACGACAGTTAATTTCATTCAACCCTCACTAGTATTTCAGATAAATCGCACCGGCGGTTAAACCTGCTCCGAATGCGGCCATGAGAATATTATCTCCACGCTTAATTTTGCCGGAACGAATTGCTTCATCCAATGCAATTGGAACCGTTGCCGAAGAAGTGTTGGCATATTTATCAACGTTGATAATGACTTTCTCTGGGGGAAAATTAAAACGATTCCCCACTGCTTCTATAATGCGGAGATTGGCCTGGTGAGGGATAAACCAGTCCACATCACTCATATGTTTACCGCAATCATGGATTACACGCTCAGAAAGAGAAGCCATGGTTTTTACCGCAGCTTTAAAAACCTCCTGGCCGTTCATGGTGACCCAGTTTTCACCTTTTTCTAAAACTTCATGAGTGATGCGTTTGATAGCTCCACCTGCAGGAAGGGCAAGGTGATCTTTCTTGGTAGAATCAGCTGCCAATACTGATGAATAGATCTGTGACTCTTCATTCTCTGAAGCACGTCCGAGAATAGCCACACCACACCCGTCTCCGAAGAGAATACAGGTGTTGCGATCATCCCAATTATTAAAAGAACTCGTCATCTCGGAGCCTACTACCAGGATGTGTTTATACAATCCGGTTTTGATCATGGCGTCCGCCATCGGAAGAAGGTAGATCCATCCGGTACAGGCAGCGTTCACATCCAGTGCCGGACACATGTTCGTGATGCCAAGTTTTTCCTGGAGGTGACAAGCACTGTTAGGAAAGAACATATCTGGAATAGTTGCTGAGAAAAGGATGCAGTCAATGTCGTTGGGTGTGAGGTTAGCGGCTTCCAATGCTTTTAAGGCAGCTTTTTTGGCCATGCCACTAGGAGTTTCATCTTTACTTGGGTCAGCAATCCGTCGCTCATGAATACCAGTTCTTTCAACAATCCATTGATGATTGGTATCTACTCTCTTTGCAATATCGTTGTTAGTGAGGATCTTGTCTGGAAGGAAGCTTCCGGTGCCGAGGATTTTAGTGTTGAACTTCATAAATACCTCTTAAAAAAAAGGGCCCTCTTGCGAGAGCCCTTTATTGTATTTTATCTTAGCTAAGATTAAGCTTCAGCAGCTGTTGCGTCAGCTTTAACTTTGATCTCGATAACTTGCTTACCTTTATAGTGGCCGCAAGATGGACATACATGGTGAGGAAGAACAGAGTCACCACAGTTAGGGCATGCCTGAGGAAATTTTCTATATAGTTTATGGTGTTGACCAGCACGGCGTAAGCCTTTACGTGAAACGCTGGTTCTTTTCTTAGGTACTGCCACAAATGCCTCCGATATTACTCAAAATCTTAGTTCTATAATTTGTTTAAAAATGAGGTTCTATTTCTAATATAGAATTACCCTCTTGCCAAGCTGAAATTTCGCTAGGCTTTTGGACCGATGGGGATATCCACTCCAATCAGCTTAGCGTCCGCGTCAAGTACAGGATATTGATCAACGTTTAGATAAATTTGCTCGTGAATCATTTCCTGAAACTGGATAGTCCGTTTGTTATAAAAATAAATCTCATAAACATCGTTATCCACATAGGTCTCATCCAGATCCGCAAACAGCTCCGTCGTGGCTAGAGATTCATCGATGAAACAAACCTTAAAAGGAACATTCATCTTTACTTTCATAGGTTTAAGGGTGCGAACACATTCGGTGGCGTACTCGGCTTCAATAGTGCCGGTGGCCAGCAAATATTCAGAATACTCAGGCTTATTCTTGCGTTGAACTTCGCCGGTAATCACCAGACTCGTTTCATTTAAAAGGTTTTCCGGCCTCTTGTAGCTGGCATTTTCATTTAATTCAAGGAGCAGTTCTTTGACCCAGTCAGTTTCTTTATCGAATTCAAACTCAAAAACAGTATTAACGGGTAACTTAATCAAATTGATCTGAGCGCCCACTTTATTGTCGTTCTTTTGCATATCATTACCTTTCGTATTAAAGTTTCTCCTTAATAGTAGAGTTTGATCGATCTGAGAAGGGCCCCAATGGCTGTCTGCGAAAAAATATTGATTGCTGGTTTTTCCGGGGCCGGAAAAAGCTCACTGCTGCAGGCCCTGAAGACCTCCGCACCAGAAGGTTGGGAGCTTTTTAACGATTTAGATCGATTAATCCTCAAATCCTATGGCAAAGGTCATGAAAACCTGGCGAGCCTGATCGATTCGGCCGGGTGGGAAAAGTTCCGTTTGTGGGAGCGGCAGGCACTGGAAGGCTGGCTCAAAGAAGAAGAAAAAGGGGTGCTGGCCCTGGGTGGCGGAACACTTTCACCCTTAGTTTGGGAACTCTTCGGAAAGAATCGCAAACTCAAGTTTTGCTATCTCGAGGTACCCTTTGAAGTGGCCTGGAAACGTCTTGAGCTTCACACCGAGGAAGAACGACCGC
>JBEIEO010000079.1:0-10963 GCA_040382895.1 Halobacteriovoraceae bacterium | reverse complement strand
TCCTTTCTTAGTGTGTTGGAAAAAACAGTATCGCCCACCTTGATATCAGAAATAGTCAGGTCCCCTTCTCGAGTTGGTTCTGGTTGCTCTGGCTCTTCACCTTGAAGAGCTCCGATTCGAGATTTTAGTTGATGGGATTTTTCGTCTACTCTTTTAATTTTTGTGATTTCATTTTTCCTGGCCTCTTCAACCAGTTCCCGAGCTTCATTGAGAATGCGATCAACTTCGCGACGAGCCTTGGAAAGCTCTTCATTAAGCTTAAGGCTTAATACGCCTTCCATTGCCCCTTTTTGATTCTTTAATTCAATCTCAAGCTGACGGTTAATATTGATTAACTGATCTAATTCAATTTGCTTTTGAGAAACTCTCTGTAAGAGAGTTTCATAGCTAATATTTTTAGCACTGAGATGACTCAAGGCTTTGTCTGGAACATTTTTAACCGAGAAGTTATCCCGGGATAAAATTCTAAAGATATCAATCGCCATGGAAGCACCGGGCGTTCCCCATTGAATCTTATAAGTCGGTTTCAGATTTTTAGTATCAAAACCCACATGACAAGAAATGTAATGGCGATCCTGGTGTATGAGGGTTTTAAACATCTGGTGGTGGGTGGATACCACGATGTGGCACTGGCCTTTTTTATGAAGCTCATCAAAGTAGGCCAGCGAAAGAGCAGAAGCTTCATCTGATGAAGTGGAATTAAAAATTTCATCAATCAGTATGAGATTGCTGGGAAGGATGTTTTCCATTAACTCTATGTAGTTTTTAACTTCACCAGAAAAGGAACTTAATCCGACCTGCAGATCCTGTAGATCATTTCCAAAATAAAATAAGCCTTCATAAGGATACATTTCGGCTTCCTGAGCTGGTACAAAAAAACCATGATAAAAAAGCATATAGGCCAGACTCAAAGACTTTAAAAAGACAGTCTTACCTCCGGTATTTGGTCCGGAAATAACTATCCCATGATCCTTGACCGTACAGTCGGCATTATTTTTTACCGGACTTTTGAGTAAAGGATGAAAGAGTTGAGTAAAACGAAAGCCAGGAGTACTGCGGATCATTGGGCATTCAAGGGCATAACGATCCGAAAAAGCTGATTTCGCCAAATAGAAATCTATGCGCAGCAGGTTATCCTGAACGTTTTTAAGTAAGTCAGAGAAGTCATAGAGAGCAAAAGAAAATTTCATCGCCAACTGGTTAATAATTTCATCAATTTTGGCAACCAGTTCCATTCTGCGATTACAGGATTCCCGCACTTCAAAAGGTTCTACAAAGAGCGTCTGTCCTGATTCAGAACGGGACACAATTAAGCCAATTTCCGAGCGATAGGAATCTGAACGCACCGGAACCACGAAGCGGTCATAAATGACATCGTAGCTTGAGTACTGAAGGATTTTATTGTTAGAAGGTTCATTGATCCAGTCTTGAACACTACGTCGAATTTTTTCTTCAAGTTCCCTCAGGCGACGTGTGAGTTCGGAAAGTTCCGGATGCCGATCAAAATGTACGTCACCAGTTTCATCTACCAGATGGCGAAACTCTTTTAGAAATTTCCGCTGCAAGGATTGAAAATCCATTGTGCGAAGGTTTTGAACCTCAGCAAGCTGAATACTTGGTAATTCATTTTTAATAAAAATGCCGCTCTCAAGCATCTTCGCCAGACGGTTAAGTTCAATAAAAGTTAAAACCCCTTTTTTGGAAACATGCTCTCTGAGTCGATCCAGGGTTTTGTCTGGGGGCAATTTAGAAAATATCTGATGAACAATTTGACGATATTCGTCTTTGAATTCCTTCAGGTAGCTTTGAGTTCTGACAAACTCCTCACTTAAAAGTTCGGGCCGCCCCAGATAAATTTGGCTTAGCAAATCTTCCTTATTTCGTTCAAAATACGCAAATTGGGCTATAATTTTAGTCAAAACATCCCATTCAATTTGAGTGTGATGAACTGAGTGATTAGTAGTAATTAGATTGATGGTCATATGATTCAATATTATCTGGATTTGGAAAAACAGGTTAAAGCGGTAAACGAACAGAGGCTTGCCTATGGTCAAATCCAGAAGATTTATAGTACCGCTTTTTTTATCTCATTTTCAATCCGTTCCCCGGGTAAAACCTGGCATCTTTATCTTGGACGAGGAGCCGGACAAGAAGGTATCTGGCTGCATGATGAAGCTCCACCTTCAATTTTACGCCGCAAAGACAATTTTCTGGAGTATCTAAGGAAACATATCAGTTCCTGTAGTTTCGTCAGTCTGGATTTGGATCAGTACGACCGGATTGTTAAACTTTCTTATCAGAAATTCGGTCAGCTTCAATCCATGCTCTTTTTTTGGAAAGCACGTAAATTATACTTTCTACACCATTTTCAAGACCAACCTGAGGGGCCATTCAAAATTCTGATGAGTTGGCATGGCAAGGCCATGACCCCTGGTTTGGATACTCCCGAGTTATATGAATTTTTCAATGATGTTGGCCGGCGAACCGATATGAAGCATGATTTATACGCCAGTTCTCATTGCAGCATTGAACAATTGTTAGAAGATGAGAAAAAAGCAGCCCAGATGAAAGAAGTGACTTCCGGACCTGGATTTCTGCAAAGGAAAATCACAAATATCGAACAAGATCTGGTTCGCACCCGGCAGTGGAATAAATTGCAAGAACTCCTTGATAAGGGTGAAGAGCTGCACATGTATGAGCTTAAAGTTGGAGATCACAAAATTAAGTTTGAAGGTGAGCTAAACCCTTATGAAAGACGAAATTTGTTATTTGAAAAAATCAAAAAGCTTAAACGTGGTGAAAATATTCTCTCGCAGAGATTGAATGAAACCAGAGAACTTTTAGATGGAAAAAAACAAGAATCTAAGTCTGTGTCGGTTTTGCCGATAGTTAAACCTATTTGGGGAAAAGAAGAAAAGATTGAGAAAGACAATCCAAGGACACCTGAGCGGGAAGATTACAAAGTTTTCAAGCTGGAGGATTTTTCTGTGGGAGTAGGCATGAGCTCAACTGGAAATGATCAACTTAGAAATAAATGGGCTTCCAAAGAAGATATTTGGCTTCACCTCGATGGTTTAAAAAGTGCACACGCCATTATTAAACTCCATCAACGGCCTAGTTTTGATGCAGAGGCTTTGAATCTAGCAGCCTCAATACTTGCCCATTTTTCTCACTTTAATGATGATTGGATACCGGTGATCTATACGCCGGTAAAAAATGTGAAGGGTGTTTCTGGTTCACCTGGTATGGTAATATATAAAAAAGAAAAACATCTACGATGTCCCAGATTGGAAGCGTCTCAGTGGTTAAAGGATTAGTATGAAACTGTTAATTGTACTTCTAAGTGTTATTTGTTTCAATGCTTGGTCACAGGATCCGACGGCTTATCTCACAAAATTTGATCATAAAGTTTATTCATTAAAAACCAAGGGTATTAAAGACTTCGTGGTTGATATTGAAAGCACCCGCTTAACCACTCAGATGAATGATCAAATGATTTTCGGTCGGGTTAAAGAAGTCATTTTCCGCACTTATTGGACTGCGAACCCTGAACGTATTGCCATTGAAGTGGTAGGCTTGCCAGAAGGTTTTCGTGAAATAAAAGAAGAGTTGAAAATTGCTATTTTAGGAATCATGGACAACCTGATACCGATTCCGATGGCCCAAAGATTTGCTGGCTATAAGATTTCTGCTGGCCCTGGAGCAAAAGAATTTACCGCGCAAGACACAACTGGAATTGCTGCGATTGCGGCCTATGTACTAAGTTTTGATGCCCAAGATGTTCTTAGCACTATCACTGCTAAAAAGCCGATTGGAACCATGGTTATAACTCCGAAATATGAGAAAGAGTCTTTTAGTGACACCCGCTGGGTACTAAAATCACAAGTTTCAGTGAGTTCAGAAAATGGACAAACAATCACGGTAAGGAAAAATCTGGACTATGGTACTGTCCAAGGCATTGGGGTACTGACAGAAGTTGAAGTTTCGACTGAACAGAAATTTGAAGGTGCTAAATCTAAGCCTTTGAAATCTCAAGAAACCCTCGAGTTCAAAAACTATAAAATCAACACCGGCGAAGCCCTAAAGTACTTTTTAGGTGAAGCGAATAAGGCTACACCCTAAAAAGCCTTTCTTTTCTACATAGTAGAGCGCACTTCACCCCTCTGAATCTTAGGGAATGATACATTTTGAGTATGTCATTTTTTGTCAGGGCCTCAACTATCCTTCTGGGAATGGTGCTTTTACTTCAGGCATGTACTGGTCAAAAGCCCGCCGAGCTTAAAAATTCCACGACTCCACGTCGCGCGGTTAAAGCTTCGTGTTCTAACATGTATTTTCAAGGACAAATTCTAAGCAAGAAAAACGTTCTGGATATTTTGGACTGCTCCGGATGGGCTAACCAGTACCCAGAACTTAATCAAGCGTTGTTAAACTCAAATGAACAAGCAGTGAATGCGGCTTTTAAGCCACTTAATGATATCCTTTTCAGTGATAAAAAAAGTCGCAAACTTATTTTCGATGTCGTTGCTGAAGCTCAGGCCAATGGTGAGATGGACGCACTTTCGTTTTTGCTCCAAAAGACTCTTTCAAAGCATAATGCTTTAACCCAGCTCAATCTAGCCTTCAATCATCAGGGCCTGCAGGGAGAACATAAAAGTGCGTTCATGAAGATCCTTTCAGATTCGAATGCTGATAATCTTCGGTACCTTAAAGTTTTAAGAAATCTTTTGGCGGCCTATGAGATTCATAAAGACCGATTTAACAGTTTATTTGATGAACAGGAACAAAAGGTTCTTGTGGGTCATCTCAATTCTCTATTGGATGATTTTGCTTCAAGCATGGATGCATCCAGCTGGATGCATTTAAGTGGTGTTCTATATCAGGATGGATCTCCTTTTCAGCAATGGGCTCAGGAAGGTCGATCTGGTGATCTCAGAATTTTATTAGATATCATTGAGGAGAAGAACTTCTATAGGGATGTTTATTTTCTTAAACAAAGTCTGGATCAGGGAATTACCTGCAGCAACCGAGCAAATAGCAAAGAATTTCGTATCAATGTAGGCCAGGAATTAAACCACAAGATTGACGGCTTAAAATCTGAGGATAAAGAAACTTTTGAGAGACTCTTGCTCCATGGACTAACAAAGTATCTGGCATTCCAGGAATTCTGTGAGGAACCTCAAAAACAGCAAGGGCTAAAATCCTTTTTTGCTGTTCTTCAGCATGCTTTCAATGTTCTTCCTTCTGAACACGATTATCGTTTTCTTAAAAAAATCCACCAGGTTTTTGCTCAGGATCGATTTGTTTTTCTATCATTTTTATCTTCCCGCAGCTTTGTAGCACTGAAAGATCAATTGATTGATTTTAAAGGCAAAGATAAAGATGAAGAACTGGTGAGAGCACTTTATGATGTTGTTGCTGAAATTCCTCTGGAAGATTTTGCTGCAGTTTCTGATCTGATTAAAAAACTTACTGTGAAAGGTTCCCAGGCCCAAGAATGGCAGACCTCTTGGTCACAGGTTTGGATCAATCTTTCAGCGTCAGAGCGTAACGAAATGCTGGAGCTGGCAGGGGTGCTTCTGAGCCAAGATGTGAACGCCTCCCAGGCATTTAATTTTTTAACGACAGTTTTAGAAAAATTCCCCGAACTCTCATCCGTATTAGCAAAAGAATTAAAAGATGAAAGCTTTCAGTCTCATTTGCGATATCTCATAGACCTTTTATCACAAAAGAAAGTGCAACAAGAATTATCCGTTCTTCTTTCTCAGCAAGGTCTCTTCGAATTTCTTGAAATCATCACTCAATCCGATGAGAAAAAGGCTCTTGTCCGACGTCAGAATATTAAACCGCAGCCAACGGTAACGTATGTTGAACCGCGAGCTGTTACTAAGGATTCAACACTCTCTCGCTCCTGTTTTGATGATTTGTCACAACGTTACCAGAACAACACTGATTATTACGGTCTGGTAAACGTTCTACCAGAAAGCTGTTTAACTATTCTTGGTCGCACAGGTTTTGTAGGTCAGATCTATTTATGGATGAATGCCTCTCAGGCCTATTTTAAAGATACCTATGGTGTAGATGATTTTCATTCAGCGACGGGTGTCTGGTCTCCGGGAATGCTCCAGTTTATTTTTACTGCCGCCGTTGAAGCTGATCAAACCTTGAAGTCATCAAGTGGAAAAATAGGGATTTTACAAAATATTGATGAGATTCATCGGGTGGTAACTGATCCTAAACTAATGGAAGCGTTTCATCAATTTTCAAAACTTTTTATTGTTATGGATCAGAAGTTAAATCTTGATAAACGGCTTCTAGATTTTATTAACAGTACGAGCGATGAAAAACTTAATGCAATGGTAGCAGACGGATTTTTATTATTAACTCCCGCAGAAAAATACCTAACACTTAAGCAAAATCGTGATAACTGCGAAAGCATCTCTAAAGATTTGGGGATAAACCCATGTTTTAAAAAGGCTGAGCTGATCCACCAATTTACTGATGTTTTGCGCATCATGAAGCAAAAAAATGAACAGGGGAATAGCCTTGCCAAAGAATTGGTACGCTGGGTACATCCAGAAGGCGGAATCGATCTTCCGTTTGGAAAATCTAAAAAGAGTACACATAAAACATCTATCGAAGAAATTATCCGCTTCGTTTACGATCTTTCAGGTAAGCAAACGAGGAAAAGTTTTATCTATCAGACTGAATCCAGCTCAAAAGTAGTTGAAGGAAATATTCTTGATCGCTTAGAGGTTGTCATCAGAGATATCGCTTTTCTTAACAATTTCTACGGAGCCTATTTTAAGAATGATGTTGCTGGCTCTAAGAACTACCAGAAGGATTTAAAAGCATCCGAAAAATTATTGGTTCTTCTGGATCGCTCAAGCGGGTTGTTTCGTTCAACGAATGGTTTACCTGATGATTCAAAACATCGTTTAAAAAACGTTCGTGCAACCTATTCTTCCCTGATAGAATTGGATGATCATTTCAGACAGGCCGATGGTACAACACGCCGATATGGTCCCATGATTCAGAGTATGTTAGCAGCGATCACTTCATCTTCAAAAGTAAAGACTCAGGATTTTAATCCTTATAGAATTCCAGATGAAAAACTCGTAGAAGGACACAATGGAATCTTTCTAACTAAAATTGTTCAGATGTCTGGTTTAAGACATCTTGCCGGCTTTATTCGTGCTCGCTTTGATGAGAAATTATCAGCGCTTAATTCACGAGATTTTAGACAAATTAATGCTCATCTGATTGGTCGTCATAAATTAGTAGATCTTCAAAGTGCTCTTCAAAGAGTATTAGATAAGTATCTAGATAAAGATCGTCGTCAGTTAAATTTAATGATGGAGGATACTATTACCTTTCTTGGGACACTCAATCCTGAGGAACAAAAAATGCTGGAAGAAGTAGCAGTGAAATCACTGGTATTGCTTTCTGATAGAAGAATCTCCGATAAAAATTTTGATGACCTTGCCGTATTAATTGAGCTTGGAATTGAAATGTGGCCTGAGATCCGAGGGATGCTGCTAAAAATAGATGACCGCTCAAGACTCATACACCTTGCCAATAAATTGATGGATCGATTGGTTCTTGAACCAGAATTAATCAATCGCTTGGCGGTAAACTTAAAGGCTGCAAAGCTTCTGAGTTTTCTTGATATTAAGGAAGTGCTGCGTGATAAACACCTTATGGATCAAGCCGCGAAGTTACTCAATCGCTTAGTGGCGATGCAGGACTTTGAGAGCGAAATTAATTGGATTGAAACTCTACAGACACTGCTATCTCCACGAGACACAGAGTGGGAGGCATTGAAGCACTGGCTACAGTCAGCGCTTGGAGAAGATAAGAAAAAGTTGACTATATCAGTTCTGCTTTCCTATCTAGGGGGTAAAAATGCCCAAGGATATAATTTAAAACTCGTTATGGATGAATTATTCCTCAATCATCGCTCCGATTTGGAGCAGTTTCTGGCAGAGACTTTCAAAAGTCTCGAATTTATTTCTGACTAAATCATTTCCCCTTCACCTTTTGGTGCTTCTTTCTTGAGAGCCATTCCTAAGCTGTTATAATAATTAAACAACTATTGCAGGACTGGTTCGTGAGAGTATTGAATTTAGCCAAAAGCGGATTGAATAAAGTCCGGGCCCACCAAAAAGAATTAAAGCAAGCTGATATCGAAGACTCACTAAAGTCGATACCACCCGGAGAATGGTGTGTGTTGATCCATCCAACCCTTACTACATCATGTCTGTGTTTTATTAATTCGATGGTGGAGGAAAAGTATGTCAGCGTTCATGTTGTAGACACATTACTGGGTAAAGATTTATCAAACGTATCCGCAGAAAATTTCATTGCGCAAAAGCTAGACCAATCGATCCGCCGTCGAAAGATGTTCCGTGGATACGAAGAGACTTCCCGTTTGTTTTATGGCTGGGCAGATGGCCTTCCTGGACTTATTGCCGATCAATTTAACGATAAAATAATTGTTCAAATAAATACTTCCGGTATTGACCGCCACCGTGAATTCATTAAACAAACACTTGAAAATTTTACCGGCTCTAAGGTTTATTTCCTGGATAATCAAAAATATCGAGAAAAGGAATTCCTACCAGTATACGAAAATGAAAATGTTCCAGATATTTTCATTAATGAGAATGGGTTAAAATTTGAGTTACGATCAGAAGTAATGCAAAAAGTAGGCTTTTACTACGATCACCGGGAAAATCGCCAGCAATTAATATATCTCTTGAGTAGATTGAATAAGACATTTCATTCATCGGTGGATTTGTTTTGCTATGCCGGAGCCTGGGGTTTAGCTTCTCTGAAAGGGGGCGCTGAACATTGCATTTTTGTTGATCAGGGTGATTTTAGTACTGAAATTCAAAAAGCTTTGTCAATTAATGGTTTTTCGACGAAGGGAGACTTTAAACGCTCTGACGTTTTTAAATTCCTGGACGAAATGATTGCAAATAAAAAGACTTTTGATCTCATCCTTTGTGATCCCCCTGCTTTCGCAAAAAGTCAGTCGCAAAAAGATCAGGCACTGGAAGGATACAGCAAGCTTCATCGTAAGGTCTTTAAGACAGCTGCTCCTTATGCCTTGATTGCTTTTTCATCCTGTACCCACTACGTCGGACATGAAGAATTTCAGAAAAATATTCTGGAAGCTTCCATCAGAGAAAACAGAAAGCTTCAACTCCTCTATTGCGGTATGCAAGGCTGGGATCACCCAGTTGCCTCACTCATGGACAGAGCTAACTACATAAAAAGTTATTTTTACTTATTGGAGAATTAAATGAATTTACAAGAAAAAGTTCATACCGTTTTAAACCAGGCAAAAACTATTGTTTTTGGACAAGACGAACTTCTAGAATCGATTATCGCTGCATTGATTTGTGAAGGCCATCTATTGATTGAAGGTATGCCTGGCCTAGGTAAGACTCTCAGCGTATCAGTGATGAGTAAAATTTGTGATCTTCAATTTCAAAGGATTCAATTTACACCGGATCTTCTTCCATCCGATTTGATCGGTACCATGATGTACAATCAACAGAAGCAGGAGTTTTCAACAAAGTTTGGTCCAATTTTTACCCAATTAGTTCTAGCAGATGAGATCAACCGTTCTCCGGCAAAAGTTCAGGCAGCCCTGCTGGAAGCGATGGCAGAAAAACAAGTGACTATAGGTGATAAGACTCATAAGTTACCAACTCCATTCGTTGTGCTAGCCACCCAGAACCCTATTGAGCAAGAAGGAACTTATAATCTTCCAGAAGCCCAGCTCGATCGATTTATGATGAAAATCACAGTGGACTATCCAGATTTTGAAGCAGAGAAAAGTGTACTCGGCCTAAAGTCACAACAATCCGAGTTAAAGGCCATCCTTAATCAGCATGATCTCTTTGCTTTGAAGGAAAAGGTAGAGATGACCTATGTGGATGAAAAGATCAAGGACATGATCATCCGCATGGTTCATGCCACTCGTCCGGGCAACAAGTTCTTTCCGAAAAAATACGAAGGAACTCTTGTGGCAGGAGCTTCGCCTCGAGCTTCTATTTGGTTATATAAAATAGCAAAATTTAAAGCTTTCATGGACGGCAAGGATTTCGTATCACCGGAACACGTACTTTCAATTGTTCCCTCAGTATTAGGACATCGGGTCATTGCATCTTATGAAGCACAAATTGATAAGCTGAATACAAGACACCTTGTTGCCTCGATTGCTGCGAACGTAATTTAATATGAATTTAAAAGAGATTGAACGGGTCGTAGGAATGATCCAATCTCACATTTTTAAAAACTCAAATGCCTATGCTACGGGCATGCTAAAATCTCATTTTCGTGGGTCAGGACTCCAGTTTAGAGAACATCAGGTATATGTTCCTGGTGACGATGTTAGGTTTATTGACTGGAAGCTATCTGCTAGATCTACCAATACGTATATTAAGACTTTTGAAGAAGAACGAAATGTTGAGATTGTGGTTTTTCTGGATTTGAGCCAGACGCTTTTTTACGGATTCAAGGACGTTTCAAAACTTCAGGCGCTCATCGAGATTGTTGGACTTCTGTATCTTTTGGCAGGTGAAACTCACGATGTCATCAGAGTAATCATCTGGGCGGACAGGGCCATTAATCTTCCACCGAAAAAGGGTAAAGAGGGATTGACCATTTTTATCTCGATGCTGGAAAAGCTTGGGGTCATTAACGAAGATGCGAAAGTGATACTTAGTGGAGCTCCACTAAAAGAAACCCTTCCGGAAGCAACCAAGGTTGCTCAGATAAAGTCTTTTCTGGCTCGACGTAAAGAAGTGATTTATCTGGGAGATCTTAGCCTAGTTAAAGATAAGTCTGTTTGGGATAAGCTTCTGGATAAAAAACATATGCATTGTTTTAGAATCTTTTCACCAATTGATAAAAACCAAAATCTTCCCTTTTTATTCAAAACACGAAATCC
>JBEIEO010000078.1:0-10965 GCA_040382895.1 Halobacteriovoraceae bacterium | reverse complement strand
GTCAGAGAGCAACTAGGTATCTATGACAACCTTATTCGGTTATCGGTCGGTATTGAAGATTGCGATGACTTGATTGCGGATCTTGAAAAAGCCTTTAGTAAGTCTTAGCTCAATCAAAAAGTAGCGGTTACAGGATCAATGTAACCGTCTACTTTGGAAGTCGTTTGTGGCGCAGGTTTTTCTTCACTTCCTGCAGGAACTGTCGTAGCAGGTGCTGCTGGCTGAGCTGGTTTTGGCTGTTCCAGAAAGATATCCGGAACATCAGTGTAACGACTAAAGATCACAGATTCATTTAAATACTTTCTCAGTAATAAATAACTACAGTAAGTCTTTCCGTGAGCTGATCCCAGATTGTCTCGGTCGCCTTCAGCAAAGATAAGTCCATCGTCCTGGATAACATCCATCATTTCAAAATACTGAGCACAGAAATCAGTGGTGTCACGGGATTTATCAACCTTAATACATTCAGCTTCTTTCTTTGCCACATCTACGCCGGTGGCAGAAGTTACCTTGATATGAACTGGCTCCCGACAAACATCAATAATCCATTCTTTAGGAAGATATTTTTTATGTGAAACCTTAACTATACAATTCTTCTTATCGATAACAAATTCCTGAGGAAGAAGGCCGAACAATGGACCTTTCTGAGTCATTTTCATTTTATAACTGGCATCCAGACAGCTTTTTGGGCTGAAGCGTGTTTGAGCTGATGCCAAACCAGAGAGAAGAACCAGGAGAAAACTAAATCTTATGAATGCCATGTCTATTTACCTCCATCATCACAACAGTTGCATCTTTTGATAGGAAATTTGTCTCCTGAGCGGTTTTAAGCTGCAGGAAAAGCTCCATCACAAGCTCAGTTTGGGACAATTGATGATGATCCTTTACGAATGAGTATAAGTCTTGCTTTATGCGACCTTCTCTCCAATTAAATACAAAGCCCGGGGAGAATACAATGATTTTTTCACCCTTGGCTAAAGGGATTTGCTTCTGGGCTTCGAGATCAACTTTACCTTTGTGCTGGCTATAGTACTCGGCCTTGCCTTGTCCATGTAGCTTGAGTGTTAAATGCGAAGTATCAAGCTCCAGAACACTAAGATCGACTTCAGACTTTTTCTTCTTTGATCCGTTTATAGTATCAACCTCTGACTGAGCATCTTTAAGAAAACTGGCAGGTGAAAAGTCCTTTTGCTTATGCTGATTCAGTATCCCGATAAGTGAGCTTGATATCAGATAAGATTGCGAAGAAATAAGAACCTGATAGACTTTGCTGCCTGACTGAATAAGATCATAAAACTCTCCTCCGCCACCTTCCCCCGCCGCATATTTATTAAGAAAGGATACACCCTTAATTTCATCGCTTCTTTTCGGGATCAAAACCTCATGGACCTTTTTTGCCTTTAACATTTCTGATTCAGCTGACTGAAGCGCCTGATCAAGCTCTTGGCTAAATTTTACCAGATGTAATTGAAGTGCTTTTTGCTCTTCAAGTATAGTCCATAAGAATTGAAGCTGATTGGATAGCATAGTCCACTGAAGTTGAGGCATTGGCAGGGCATACTCACCGATGATCTTTTTTAGAAAAGCGGCTTGATCCTGGACCCAGCTTTGAGCTTTTTGATTTTGGTGTTCATGAAAAAAGATCACGCCTAAATAAGTATTCATCATGGAGAAGAATTCTTGCTGCTTTTCCGGATGCTCAAGAATTGTTTGCGTATCAACCAACAGCACCTCGGCTTTACGACTTACAGGTAACTGGCAGAAAGTTTTGAGATCCAGGATCTGATGGCCGTCATAGAAATCAAACATGCTAAACCCTTGATTTTCTAACTCTTTGCTCAAAAATTTACGTTCGTCCAGAATGACCATAACTGCCTTTTAACCGAGTCTTTTCGAATACTTAGATACAAATTAAGGTACCCCCCTATTTTACAGTTTATTTTTCCGCAAAACAACCGAAGAGAATTTATCGGGTGATGCTATTTGGCTGCTTCACTATTTTTTAAGTTGGATGAACTTATGAAAAAGAACAATGTTTTTGAACTGCCCTCTCTGAACACAGCTCTTTCTCTTTTGGGAATGGCCGGTCAAGTTGAGCAACTAAAGAATGAAAACAAAAAAATCAGTGAACAAGCTGCTCGCACCATACTTAAAGCACTCGATGCCAAAGACAGCTATACCTTTGGGCATAGCATGCGCGTTGCTTATTTTTCCTTAGTGACCGGAACTGAAGCTCAGCTTTCAAAAGAAGATATGTATGAGCTGGAGCTTTCGGCAATCTTCCATGATATTGGTAAAATCGGTACTCCTGATGCTGTTTTAAATAAACCATCACGCTTATCTGAAGAAGAATTTCAGATCATGAAACAACATCCTGAAAAAAGCTGGGAAATTCTAAAAGAGTACCCTCAGTTCGAAAAGATTGCGGCGAATGCCCGATTCCATCATGAAAGATTTGATGGAAAAGGTTATCCCCTGGGTCTCAAAGGTGACGATATTCCTGTAGCGGCCCGAATTATTCTTATTGCTGATACGTTTGATGCCATGACCTCAACTAGACCCTATCGTAAAGGTCTTCCCTATGAAGTTGCTTTTGAAGAACTAATTCAATTTTCTGGAACTCAGTTTGATCCAAACTTAGTGAAGCTGTTCATTGAAGGCATGAGAAAAGAAGCTCTTAAAGGTGAAGAGGAATTTTTTATTCCTCTGATGGATAAACGGTTCAATAAGAACGCAGCCTAATTTCCCTTACAAAAATCAGTTTTCGCATTAGATGAAACCAAACGGTTCTGCATGGCTTCGCAGCCCTTCTGATTATCATAGACATTAAATGGATAACATTCGATCGGCTTTTTGAGGAACTTGGAAGAAGAATAATTATCTTCACAAGTTTTGTAGCTCGGTCCATCCACACATGCCCAGTGCTTACCGGCGCAATTATAGACCATGCCACGTCCTCTATACTCATAATCTGGTGGAGCGACGTATTCTTTTTTCTCTTCTTTTGGCTGCTCTTTTTTTACCTGCTTCTCAAGATCTTCCAGGATTTTGTCGGTCATACTCTCATTATCTGACGGAGCAGTGACGGTACCATCCACCGTATCTTCTGAAGGAGCTGTTTCAATAGGGGTCTGAGTTGTCGTTTCAGATGGTGTTTCAGCAGGAGTTTCGGCCGGTGTTTCCATCGGAGTTTCGGCCGGCGTTTCTGCTGGTGTCTCATCAGCTGTTTCCGTCGGAGTTTCAACAGGAGTTTCGGCCGGCGTTTCTGCTGGTGTCTCAGCAGGTGTTTCCGTCGGAGTTTCAACAGGAGTTTCGGCCGGCGTTTCTGCTGGTGTTTGTTCATCAGCAGGCTTGTCGGCTACAGGCCCTTCTTTTTTGGGCTGTTTTAGACTTTTCCTTGGTGTCGCAGCAGGAACAGCAGGTTTTTCTTCTTCAGTATCCATGAGAACAAAAACCAGGGCTAAAACAATGACGATGATTGCTACCGGAGAAAGTTTTTTCTTAGGCTTTTTACCGTTAACCTCAGTTCCTTCATCATCATCAGATGCGGCTGTTTTCTTTTTCGGAATGAGTTTGGCTTTTATCTTATCGACAAGACTTTGAGGCTTATCCTCTAAGTCATCAGATACTTCTTCATCGGCTTCATTAATTTCTGTAGCACCTGTCTTATCCAGGTTCATGGACGGATCAGTTTTATCACCAGCATCGGTGCTTTCTTCGGAAATCTCTAAATCCTCATCCTCTTCTGCCTTCGCTTTTTTCTTAAGCGGCAGTTTCGATTTGAGGTCGCTGATCAACTTATCGAGGATAACGACTCCTAAGTGAATTGTGTTGAATTAACCTTATGTTATCCAGTATTCTCATTATAAGGTACGCCATAAAGTTTGCAATCAAATCTCCATCGAGATCAAGGACTTAGGTTGAATACGCGGGATGAAGGTGTCATTAAGTTCAAGTTGACTCTGAAACGAGCTCCGGCCCCAGAGCAAACGCTGGTGATTGCCTTGGAAAAGTGGAGGGCCCTGTTCTATAAGCTAGGTTTAGTGGGTGAATACCCGAACGAAAAAATCGGTTATGGCAATCTCTCTTCTCGCCTCTTAAAAAAGAGTTTCATCATCACTGGGAGCCAAACCGGTCATCTCGCCCATCTTCAGCCACACCACTACACCAAGGTCATTGAATGTGATCTTAAAAAAGGTTCGGTTACTGCTGAAGGTTTGATTCCGCCATCAAGTGAATCACTGACTCATTACGGAATTTACGAGGCCAATCCGGCTATTCAATATGTATTCCATGTCCATCATCAGCGTCTTTGGGAACAACTTCAGCTGGGAAGCTATGACTACATTAGTGGCGACATCCAGTACGGGACTCAGGAAATGGCGGTTGCTGCCGCAAATCTCTTGAATGGCAAAAATTCCGGCCTGTTCGTAATGAAGGGGCATGAAGATGGTATTATTTCTTATGGGGCCACGGCAGAAGATGCCGGGAGAAACATCTTAGAGATCTATCGCAGCCTGGGTGTTCGCCAGTAATTTCTCTGCATCTTCTTTACTGTTAGCACAGATCATAAACATTTCAAATCGGCTGTCACCCGGAGAAAAAACGATAACATCTTTCTTATCGCTTAGTTTTTTCCAGAGTGGTTCATTGCCTGTTTTTGCCAGAAAAAATCCCACAAAAGTTTTTCCTCCGCCAAACTTTAGACCTAATTCATAGGCAATTCTTCCCATGGTCCGCCGATAGTTCACCTCACACAAAGGATAAATATGTAATCCTTCATCCTGATAAATGAATGAGTCAATCGAAAAACCTACTTGATTAGGGTAACGAGAATAATGAGAAAGAATTTCTGCTAATTGAGATTTGAAGTTATCCCACTGTAAGGATTCAAGCTCATGATAAAAAGATAACTGATCTAGTGAAGGGGCTTTTATATGACCGAAGAGACTTCCCTTATACTGAAATTTGTTATCCACAACATTCTCGTAAAAGATTGTTCTGCCGTCAGGATATACATAGGTTGAAAAGTCTTTAATTCGTTTAAGTAATGGCTCGGCAATCAGGATATGTTCCTGATTCCAGGTGATCTTGCCACGGCTCGTCTGAAATCTCTGACCCGACATGAGAAAAGGATCCTTGATGAGATAGTCTTTCCGAGGATCAAGCTCAGACAGATCTTTATCGCTTTTAATAAGATGTAGATCCTGAACCCAGTTTTTGGTCTTTAGAAATTCAACGGTGGTGATTTTAGAATTCCACCATCTCTCAATTTCAATATTTTCCTGCAATCCCCACCAATTAAGAGTTTTTGAAGCCGTCTTAGTGATGTTTGGTTTTTTACCGGTTAATTTCTCTATATAATCCAGATAGTCTGTAGAGTACTTCTTATCGGTAAGAAGGCAATCATCTTCCAGAAAAAGATAAAGAAACTCAAGAGTGTGATTGAGAGCTGGAGATCCAATCTGGCCCCGAAATAAGACCGATTCGTAATCAGCGTTGACCCTAAACGTTTTCATTATTTTCGGTAGCGCTTAGTGACCCGGAAGTCATCATCGTATTGGGATAATTCTTCAATAAAGGAATCATCATTAATCGCCTTATTATGGAGGTTCAGATCAAATCCCATGCCTTTGCTACGAGCAGGAGTCAGAGGGAACGGCAGAGATGATAAATAGTACTCCCACAGAGTTTTATCTTTTCTCCAGCGTTTCATCCAATGCGCGCCAAAAGCCACATGAGTAATCTCATCTTCCAGGACTTCATCCATGATTGACGCCGTTTTCTCGTCACCAAAAGAGCGAAAAATGCCGGCGTAGTGTTGAGCAAAATCAAGATTTGCCGCCTCAAAGGTCAAGGCCATTACAGATAGATAATTTTCGGGTGTTTTTAACTTCGCCATCTGTTTCCAGAAGAAATCATTCAGGGGAAAATCTCCGAAGGCGTAACCGAGTTCATTGAGCCGACCGATATAGAGTTGGAGATGCTTTTGTTCATCTTTCAGAGAAGTCAGAATGCCTTTTTTAAAACGAATCTGTTCATCATTATGGTGTGGGTATATCAAAAGGGCTGCTGCCATCATTTCGATAGCAAGTAGCTCGTGGTTGGCAAAGCTATGAAGGGCAAGTGCCTTTTTATCAGTTTCATTGAGTCTGGCGGTCTTGGGAAATTTTAATTGATTCTCAGAAAAACATAAGCTTCCACTACGTCCAGGGCTTCCAGGTAAGTCAAAGGCATCCCATGAATTCCATTCAAACATGGTTTGAGTAAGCTTATCTTCAAGCTTGTCACCCAGGAGAATTGATTTGGCAAAGTCCTGATAGGAAGTCATACATTAGCGGTGCTTGCGAAATGCAGAAGCTGCGTTTTTATTTTTGTTAGAACCAGGTCTTTTTATCCCGCCGCCAGAACTAGGACGATTACCGCTTGAGCGCTTATCCGAACCGGCTTCAGACTTTTGAGGAGAACGTTGTTTGTCCTGCTTTTGATCCGGACGACCCGGTCTGTCTGGCCGTCGATTCTCTCCACCACGACGCTCATCCTGACGACGTCCATCAGGGCGCCCTCTTCGATTATCATTCTGACGATCATTGCCTTGACCCTGACCACGATTTTCCTGGCGAGGACGACGACTGAACTTGCGGGAAGAAAAACATTCATCGCAAATATTGAAACGGGCATTGGCCGGCATTTTACAGCCACAACTAGAGCAAGTTTTGCCAATTTTATCTGATAGTAGTTCATTCAGGCGTTCAATCGCCTTAGACTTATTTTCTAGTAACTGTTTTTCATCAAAATCAAAGTTTTTGTTATTGAAGTGCCTTGATAGCCACTGATAAAGTTCAATACATTTAATCGACGTTTCAAGGTAATCAATATTGTCAGAAGTCTCATCAATCGGCTCATTGATAATTAGCTGATTTCCCACGTAGTGATTGAGAATCCACAAATAATACTGAACATGCTCAATCAAACCAAGATTCACCGGTGCGCAGGCAAAACCGAAGATTTCTGAATAAGAAAGAGTGCGGTCTTCGTCAGCTGCTTCGACCATTTCGGCCAGCTCAATCATTTCCTTCATATCCACGCAGTAGAATGGTTTTTGAAAGCTCATGGTGTTGAATAACCGCAGGAATTCAGAAAGAGAGAGTGTCGGCAAAGAATTATTCTCCAGAGCATGATTCACACTCTTGAAGATATCCAGATCCGGACCCACCATCGCTTTGTTATTTTGATTTAAGTGATAGGCCAGGGCGTTTTTCAACGTTCTAAGACCATCTTCAACCCGATTGAGGGTCGTTACTTTGCCCACAGGAAAACGATTAAATCTACCGGCACGACCGGCAATTTGCTTGATCTCACTAAAAGTGAGTGGATTTTCCTGATTATCAACAAATTTTGAAAGTGCCGAGAAAACAATCCTTTTAACAGGAAGATTCATCCCCATGGCAATGGCATCAGTAGATACCATAATATCTGTTTCGCCTTCGTCAAATTTGCGTGCCTGCTCGCGACGAACTTCCGGAGAGAGTCGTCCATAAACAATGGAAACCTTAAAATCGAGTTCTTCCAAATCGGCTTTGTACTTCAAAGCATTTCTGCGGGAGAAAACGATAAGAGCATCATTTTTCTCAAGTTGAGAAAGTGGAATCTGATGGTCCATAACCTGAAGCTCAGTCATACGAGTGTATTCTTTAACTTCCAGCGTATCTCCACAAAGGGCCAACACTTGCTTAACCAATTCAAGTACGGAATGATCACCGCAGAGGTGAATCTCATCGGCCTGGATATTAACCAGGGCCCGTGTCCAGGCCCATCCGCGCTGGGGGTCTGTCAGCATTTGAATTTCATCTATCACACAGCACTCAAAACGCTCTGAGAGCTTGGCCATCTCAATTGTTGATGATGTATGAGTTGAATCTGGCACTTCAATAACTTCTTCACCAGTCAGAAGTGTTGTACGCACACCTTTTTGGTTCATCGTATCGAAAAGCTCAGAGGCCAATAATCGTAGTGGAGCGAGATAGCAGCCTTTCTTGGCCGTACAGAGGGCCTGGATCGCATGATAAGTCTTACCTGAGTTAGTGGGACCCATGTGATAGATAACTTTACGATTAATTCTGCGGGCTTCGGTGTGAAGCCAGAACTGGCCGAGATATTCACGCAAGATCGTAGAAGATACGTCTTTGCGTTTAAGAGCAAGAATAGCCCCTATGAATCGTTCAAACTCTTTTGAGAGGAACAACTCTCCTTTCCAGATATTCGTTTCTAAGGAAAGGTAAAAACGCTCATACTCTTCAGGGGAAACGAGTTCGGGTTTCAGCCCTTTTTCAACGAGGATCGTATTAAAGAAAACGTTTAATTTTTCTTTGTAAACGTTACCCAAATCAGATTTAATGCCAAATTTTGAGCGAAAGTGAGACTTAACTTCATTTTCCAGTTTGTTAACCGACGAGCGCTTCAATTTATTGCGCATCTGATGAAAGTTCTTCTCCAGATCTCGTTTGAGATTAAAAACAGCTCCGGAAATATCAGTGATCTTCTTTGTTAGAACCCACTCGTGTAGACGCTCTTCAGTTTTATCAATAAGTCCTGATTGAAGCGCATAGACCGCTTCTCTGACTTGCGTCCTATAATCACCTAGACATTGAACGCACTGACAACTGAGGTCGCGGTCATTAAGTTTAAGGTCGAATTGGTTCTTAACCAATTCTTGAGTGTTTATATGCTTGAGGGTCTTTTCTTCAACCCAGGCTTTAAAGATATCATTATAGGACTCGGCGACTTCGGGATTAAATTGCCCATCCACCAGAATCGAATAAGTATTAGTGGTTGGAAAAAGATAATCATCTAAAAGAGCGGTTTCTACCAAAGCTGTCGGCTCGAAAAGCTCTCGTACTTTTCCAAATGTCTTTTCAAATAAGGATTCAAGTGAGGGATGAAGATCTAGAAGACTTCTGACTTCCAGGGCAATGGCCTCAAGGGTATTAAGGACGAGAGTCGCCTCTTCAATAGACCGTACCCCGGGAGACTCTTCATCTCCCAGGATACTTGTCGTTATTAAGGCTTTTCTAGAGGCTTCAAGATTTGAACGAATATCTTGATAGAGAGACGAAATTTCACTACTCAACTTAACCAACTTCCTTAGTTAGCTAGCTCCACAACAAAAGCTGTGGCTAGCTTGGCGAATTTAGCTGCATGTTTAGCATCTCCACCGGCATTTTGCAAAGTATCATTCGCAGTATGGATTTTCTTGTTGATGTCTTCCATTGTTGACTCAAATGGAATTGAAGCCGGGTAACCTGCTGCAGTCCATGAAGCGTGGTCAGAACAACCGTATCCACAACGAGAGTAACCCCAAGGAACCTTCACGTATTCATCGATCAGTTTACCCAGGAATTCATTTTGAGCAGCATTCGTAAAGTCGGCCATCATCACGATGTCTTTATCAACTGTCCCCTTATTCAGAGTCATATCTAGTTGCATTACGCCTACTACTTTACGACCTTTGGCCTTATAGCTGTTGGCGATTTCTTTAGAACCCAGAAGACCTACTTCTTCAGCAGCATAGCCCATGAACTGAACAGTACGCTTAGGCTTAAAGTTGTTGGCCATGAGAATACGGATAACCTCAGTAATAGTGGCAATACCGGAAGCATTGTCATCCGCGCCAGGAGCGCGTCCAGAACCGCCGAACATGCCCGCGATGGAATCAGCGTGACCACCTACAATCACGATCTCTTCTGGATTTTCTGAACCTTCGATGGTCATGATGATCGAAGCTTGAGGCCAGTTTGGATGCTTATAAAGTTCAACTTTAGAATCGTTACGGTGTTTTGAAAAACTGGCCCATGTATCACGGATGAATTCAGAAGACTGAATACCTGTGGTAGATTTGTAGAAACGAGTATTGAAGTTAGAAAGTTTTTCAATCATGGTTCTAATTGATGGTTCTTGAACTTGAGCCACCATAGGAGCGACTGTGGTGTTCTGATTGATTGTATAATCAGAAAAAATGGCACGTTTCGCGAAGTACATGTCACCTTGGAAATCCAAAGCACCCTTGGCTTCTTCTAGAGATTCGTGAGCAATAAAACCACCACAACGATGAAGTTCATGGTGAATAACTTCTGAAAGTTGCTCGATTTCGGCTGGTGTGAGCTTCACAACAGTCGCACCCTGAGCAGAGTAAATCGACTGAACAGACTTATTTAGTTTTGGGCGAATTTTAGCTAGCACTTCGTTATCTACAGTAAGCCACTGAGCTTTTGGCGCAGCGAGTACACCCGCTGAGAGAGTTAATACAATCAATCCTATGATTTTTTTCATTTTTTTCCATCCTTGCTTAGAAAAATGACTGCTACAATTAACCCATAGTTATTGAGCATTTGTGAAGGAAAAGTATTATGACTTTGACTTACATTGACGCTGTAGCCAAACAAGGGAAAATAGAATGAAAACCGCTCTCACTGACCTCTTAGGAATTGAACTTCCGGTCATTATGGCACCGATGTTTTTGGTGACGAATGTGGAAATGATCGTAGCAGCTGGTGATTCAGGAATGGCAGGATGTATTCCTGCTCTTAATTTTCGAACCATCGAGGAACTGGAAAAAGGGATCAAAGAGATAAAATCCAGAAGCAACAAACCATTCGGGGTTAACCTGATTGTGAATAAGTCGAACATTCTGGCCAAGAAGCAGCTTCACAAGTGCCTGGACCTTGGCGTGAACTTTTTTATTACTTCGCTGGGAAGTCCGGAAGAAGTGATTAGGGAATCAAAAAAGTTGGGTATTAAGGTTTTCTGTGACGTGATTGAAGAGAACTACGCCAAAAAAGTAGAAGATCTGGGAGCTGATGGAATAATCGCCGTGAACTCGGGTGCCGGCGGACACTTAGGTAACATACCGGCCAGTGTCCTGGTACCCGCGCTTAAACAGAAATGTAAAATCCCGATTATCTCAGC
>JBEIEO010000077.1:0-11072 GCA_040382895.1 Halobacteriovoraceae bacterium | reverse complement strand
GACGAACACTCATACTGACCGATTTGGCGTGGTGGATAGCATCTACAGCGATGTCACAGGCGGAATTCCCGCAGCCCACGATGAGCACTCTTTTATCTTTAAAAATTTCAGGAGATTTATACTTGGAGGAGTGAAGGCTCTCACCAGTGTAGTTTCCTTCGTATTTCGGCATATTCGGATAATGAAGGGTTCCGGTGGCCAGGATAAACCCAGATGTATGATATTTTTCACCATTAGCAGTTATCATCCATGTTCCATCAGCTTCGCGGGTAATTTCTGAAACTTCTGTGCTGAACTTGAAGTGCTCTTTGAGTTTGAAGTGAGTCGCAAAATCTTTGAAATAACCGCACAATTCACGATGTGAAGGATAATCAGCAATGGATTCCTTCATCGGAAACTCTTTAAATTCAGTCATTTTTTTAGAGGAAATCAAATGGGCCGTTTGATAGACCGTGCTGTGAGGATTTTCGATGTCCCAAAGGCCACCCACGTCAGCATGCTTTTCAAAGCCAATAAATCTAATGCCTTGCTTCTGTAGAGCTCTGGCTGCCGAAAGGCCAGATGGACCGGCACCGATGATGGCGTATGGCAAATGTTGCATAAAAAACTCCTTTCAACTCACCCTAAAGACATGTCGGATTTTCGTCATTAACCTGGGTTAATGAGGGTCGGTTGATTCATGTCTAAGATTGATCAATGAATCAAATCCCTCAAAACCTGGCCTCGGTCATCGTTCAGCTTGTGCTGGCTATCATTATGTTGGCAGTAGCTTTTGAGGTCACCATAAAAGATCTTAAAGCACTTCCTGCCCAGTGGAAGAAGATAAGCTTCGGCTACGTAATGCAAATCACGTTTTTACCGATCTATATGATCGGTCTGATGTGGTTTATTAATCCCCAATCGAATCTGATTCTGGCGTTTCTGCTTCTCGCAGCATGCCCGGGTGGAAATCTCTCTCAGTTATTCGTCATGCGTTGCCAGGGAAATATTGGTATCTCCATGGGGCTGTCATTTCTTTCCACGCTATTTTCCCCCTTAACGGTTCCCGGAATTTTCTTTCTTTCAACTCATCTCAACCCGGCCTGGAGAGAAACCTACAAAAACCTCACGCTGCCATGGGGAGATATCCTACAGACGTTGATGATTTCATTATTTATTCCGTTGATTCTGGGCATGTGGCTGGTTGAGCAGAAAGGTGCAGCTTGGGTAAAGATCCGTAATTTTATTCAAAAGTGTGTACCTTTCTTATTAGTATTCTTACTGTTTGGGGCCATCTGGAGTTTTCGTAAGTCCATTGATGATATTGATGCTGCCATGATGATGATGGTTTTAGGCATCAGTTTAAGCTGCTTTATGACGGCTTACTTTTTCAGTCGATGTATTGGCCAGGATTATCAAACAAGTGTGACTTATGCCTGGGAAGTTAGCATTCAGAATTCGGGACTTGGAATGGTACTAGGAATCGTTTATTTCCCTTCTATTCCCGAAGTCAGCCTGGTTTGCGCTCTTTGGGGTCTTTGGCAAATGCTAATGGGTGTAGTACTCAGTGGTTTTATTAGAAAAATGATTACAAGAAATGGAGTCGTATGTCAGACATCAAACGCTGGCTAGTAACAGGTGCCGCAGGTGCTATTGGCCTGCAGGTAATTAAGCGAATGCTTCAAGACGATTTCAAAAATCTTGAAGTGGTAGCTACTGATGTGCGGGCATTGCCTTCATTCATTAAACATCCTCGTTTAAAATTTTCAAAAATGGATATTCGTGGAAATGAAGCTTTTGATTTACTCAAAGCTGGAAACTTCTACGGAGTCTTGCATCTTGCCTCGATCGTATCCCCGGGCAAGCACTCCAATCGTGAGTTTGAATACAGCGTAGACGTTCTTGGAACCAAAAATATTCTTGAAGCATGCAAAGCAGGAAATGTTCAGCACTTCATCGTTACCAGTTCCGGGGCAGCGTATGGTTATCATCGGGATCTTCCGGAATGGATCTCAGAAGATGAACCAGTTCGTGGGAATGAAGTCTTTGCATACTCCTGGCATAAAAAATGTGTCGAAGATCTGATGACAGAGTATCGCAAAACCACTCCTTCACTAAAGCAGCTGATACTACGACCAGGCACTGTTCTGGGCGATATGATGAAAAATCAAATTACCGATTTATTTGAAAAGCCCGTGGTCATCGGAGTAAGGGGAAGTGATTCTCCTTTCGTTTTCATCTGGGACCAGGATGTAGCCGAGATTATTTATCAAGGAATGTTGAAGGAAAAGACGGGGGTCTTTAACCTCGCAGGAGATGGTAAAGTTACTAATAAGGAACTTGCAGGTATTCTGAAAAAGCCTTTAGTAAAAATTCCAACTGCTGTTCTCAAAACCGGTCTCGCCTTACTTAAAAAGTTTGAACTCACTCAATATGGTCCCGATCAGGTAGATTTCCTAAAGTATCGACCAGTACTTGATAACCGACGTTTGAAGAACGATTTTGGCTTCACGCCGAGGTATTCCTCAGTAGAAGTACTCAAAAGATATCTATCTCCAGAACGCAAGTTTTATGTCCGGAGGGTGAATGATGCGCGGCACCTAACTGCTCAAGAGGTCTTTTTAAACATGAGTCGTCTCGATGACTTATTTTTTGAGCCTTCAGTAGAGAAATCTGAAAATCTCACCGAGGTTCAGGAGTGGCTGTCTTTTTTTGAAGGACAAAAAGCCGGTACACTTTATTTGGTGAACCAAGAAACGAAACATATTCCGAACAACTTATCTAACCACGCTCAAATCCGGGTTATCTCTAGTCAGGAAGCCGAAAAGATCAGGTCAAATCTTAAGGTACATAAGGGCTATCGTTCACTTCAGGATCAGCTATACTCAAATACATGAAATACCCTCAGATCTATGAACAGTTTAATAAATGGTGCCATATTCCTCCTGAAGAATGGTTAGCCTTCGAAAATAAGGCTGTAGAAAAAAGGTTGAACAAGGGAGATTTTCTTCTGCAAGCAGGAGACACATCTCTGGAGTTTGGAATTGTATTGAAAGGTATCATCCGTCTTTATTACGCCGATCCATCAGGCAAGGAACACATCAAAGCTTTCCGCAGAGAAGGAGAACTTGTTGGCCCTTATGCTGAGATGTTATTAAGGATTCCATCTCGAACATTCATTCAGGCTTTGGAGTCTACGGTCACTTTAATGATCAATAAGGATGATTTTGTTCCTTTCTATGATCGTCATCCTTGCTGGCTTAAGATCGGTAGAATTGTTGCGGAAAAACACTTTCTTGCAAAAGAGCAGAGAGAATTTGAGTTTCTTCAATTGGATGTCTACGGAAGATATAAGAAGTTTTGTGAGGACAATAAATTCCTGCTTGGAAAAATACCACAGCATCAGATCGCATCCTACCTGGGCGTTACTCCAGTAGCACTTAGTCGTGTTCTGTCGCGAGCACGCAAGCAGTAATTACTTCTCTTTAAAATGAAAGAAAACCAGATCGCAGTGACCATTGGTGTGAATTCGTTCACGCCAATGGAGCTGATCGGTTCCCGAATAAACCAAAGCTTCATTTTCTTTTAAATGAAAAGTTTTATCCTCTACAAAGAGCGGCCATTCCTTATCCTGGTTTACACAAAGATCAAGGGTCCATTGGCAAACATTTCTATCTCGGTGGGGTGGGCAGTAACCGTTTGAATCGTACATAGAAAGATAGGAGTAAGTGATCTCGAGCTCTTTCTCCATCAACTTTTCCATGAATGGCTTTATTTCTTTATGGAGCTGCTGAAGGTAAGGAGAGTCATGAAGAGCGTAGCGGTTGAAAATGGTACAATGGAACATGAGATCAGGTTTTTTTAAAACCAGTTTTAGATAATTTCGCAGTTGATGTAGTTTTTCCGCATCCAGTACATTCTTGACCTGGATGGGACTCCAGTTACGATAAGGCAGCTTTTCACCGGTAAAATACTCAAACAACTTATCCTGATCCTCCCAAACAATATTTTCTGCTAAGAGAATGAATTCATGAATCTGAAGAGGGGTTGATAAAGGAAGAAACTTGGTCAAATCTTCCAAAAAGTGTGCATAGGACAAGCTATCTAGCTCAGCCAGTGTCCATTGAGGAGTTAATCCGTAGTTCAGCCCAATCAAGGTAAATTCGTTTCGGTTCATCTAAAAGTATCATAGAATGAAACGATGATCTTCAGCAAGACAACCTCATTAAACTTCTCCGGGCTCCGTAAGATACAGTACGATCTTGATCAGCTTTATCCGACCGCTTTCCCAGCTGATTGTCTTGTTATAACGGCTTCACTTCCTTCTCTCAAAGCTGAAGAGAAAGTTGAACTTATTCAGGCCATTAGGCAGCTTGATCGCATTATATTTTGGTGTTACGGGGACTTAGGGTGGAACATTCCTTTCTGGCAAAGTATTGAAAATGAACTCAAAGGTAAGTCGATCTCATGGGTAGTCGCTTCTGAGAGATGGGTTAAACTAGCAGAACAATTCATCCCATCCGAGAATATTTCTCTCATTTCTCATCCCTTCAATTTAAATACTCCATCTCTGAGCCGAAGCGACGCGCGGTTAAAATTTGGATGGCAAGATGATGACAAAATTTTGCTTTATTGTGGTCGCAGAAGTCAGCAAAAAAATTTGCCTAGGTTGTGGCATATCTGGAAAGAGCTGCGATTGAAGTCTCCAACTCCTATAAAACTCGTTTTGGTGGGAGATTGGTGCGACTATGGGATTCCTCAATCACCTGAGAACAAACAGCCAATTTCCATCCAGAAAAGAATGTGGGATGAGCTTCGCTCGATGTTCCAAGAAGATCTTTTAGATTTTGGACAGATTGATCATGATAAGCTGCCTGATATTTTATTGGCCGCAGATGTTGCAGTCAGTTTCAGTACCTTTTTAGAGGAAGATTTCGGTCTTGCCTTGCGAGAGGCCCGTTTAGTTGGAACACCGGTGGTTTCAACTAATTGGGGTGGGCATGCAGATATGAAAGATGAAGGAACATTTCTGGTGGCCGTAGATGAAGCCGGATTTTTTGAAGATCAAGAAGCCCTGGCCGCCATCAAGAACGCATTTCTTACCCAACGAAAAGCTTACGACTATCGTGGCCCCATTCAGCTTGACTTATTTCAATTGAATACGTTTCATGGATTCCCGAAGAAAAATCAGATGCTGCAGTCTGAGTGGAGAAGAATCATGTCAGGCCTTGATCATTGAATTGATTTCTGTTGTCAGTCTTGCCTGAGTACTGAGTACTCGATTGATCCATTGATAGGTTTTAGCATCCCGGTTTTCTAGTTCTTGCACAATCAGGTTTTTGAATTTCTCCCCAGCTCGCACAAAGAAAGGATACTGACCGATCATGATGGCATAAAGTGCCTGATCTCCAATGCTTTTCAAAAGAGCCTTGGTCTCATCTATCCCTGCATTTTGATTGGCAAGGTGGATTAGGCCGTCTAGACGTTTTTGATCTCTCAAATTCATGCGATGAAGCTTAATCTTCATACCTTGATTGTAATAACTGTTAAGTAGAATTTTCGGGTGATCCACCGTCCGAAAACAAAGAGTGATGCACGGATTAGTGGTGTGAATGTTTTGATGAATAAAGCGGTGGCTAAAACCAATCGTGCGCGTATCTCCCTCTTGAAGCTTACACTTCTCCAAAAGCTCGAGTTTTCCTTTTTCTAACCAGGGATAAATTTTAGTCTCCGAAGCATACTTGTAAGTCAGATGGAAGCTTTCACCATGAACGATTTTAAAAGCTCCCGAGAAATGGTGGTCATGGATGTTCGTATCCTGGTGATGCCATATATAGAGATCGAGCATATACTGATTATTTCTTAGCAGGGTAAAAGAGAGATCGGCAAAGTGGCCTGAGGTGAATTGCTGGGGCCCCCATTTGGTAGCACTGATTAACTGGCCAAAGGCATCGGGATTTTGCAGAGGCGTAGTATCCAGTTGTTGTAAAAAAATCCGTGCTGTAACTTGGGAAATCTAGGAAGAGATTTTTTAATTTGCTCTTCGTTGAGCGCTCAAACCTTTTGAATTGCCGATTAAGGTCTTGGTGAAATTTCTTCATGAAATTTCTGGTTATTTGCTTGAGTCTTCTTTTTTAGGCTCTAACTTCGGTGCTGGCTCAAATTTAGGTGCTGGTTCAAATTTCGGTGCTGGTTCAATCTTTGGCTCAAACTTCGGCTCAAACTTATCAAACTTCGGAACCGGTCCTGGCTCGACGATCTTAGCGTAGATATTCTGAGATTCCTCAAAGGCTTTTTTTACAATTCTTCCTAAATGTTTATTCTTGCGTGTTTTAAGTTCGAATAAAATTTCTGGAGTGTTCATGGGACCTCAGTTTTCGTAATTACTTTCCCCAACTTCTGGGAAGTCAGAAGTTGCAGCAATTCTTCAGCTGAACTCTTCGCTTCGTCGTGATCTAACTCACAATAGTCGGTGAAATAGGTTTTGATATCGGAGAGACTCTTTCCCTCTGCCAGAAGATTCCAGGCAACAGAAAGGTGATTCTCAAACTCAAGTATATGCTCTTCATCCAGTCGCAGGACTTTAGTGTATTCCGGGGAAATCTGCTTAAAGATCACCATCGAATCAATCTGAAAGAAAGTATGCTTATCATTCATGTGATTTAATTTTAACATAGAAGAATTGAATGACTAGATTACCTTTTAAAAAAAGCTAATATTTTGAAAATACATCAGGGCCCCCATACTTTCACCATCTCTAATCTCTCAACTTTCAATGAAGAGTGGGCACAATACTTGTTAACCTTTATCAATGCTTTCAAGGAGCAAAGGTTTTTTAACGCTTTAGAGTGGAATTCGCAAGATAACCTTTATCAAAACGAGGTCCGAGGATTGCTGCTTTCAAGCTCTGGTTCACGCGGTCAGAAGACTCATGTCTTGCATGTTGGGATACAATTACCAAGCGAGCACAATCGGCTGAATTAGCTGATGTGTCATCGGCTTGTTTCTATTCGTTAGTTCATGCTGCTGGTATTGAATGTTTTTTTAATCATTATATGAAAGATCAGGATCTGGGTGTCTATAACCCCTCTGTGGCACCTATAAAGGCCCTTGAGTACTTGAGTGCCCAGAGGGCTCAAGCCCTTTTTTTAACTCCCTCAACATTTTTAAGATTTACTAGCTACCCAAGACTGGCAGACTGGATTAATAAAAACATAAGCTTCATTTCTTTCGGCGGAGAAAATGTTTCAGCTTCGCTTTTGCAAATTTTGCATACCAAATATGCCCACATAAAATGTCGTTCGGTATTTGGAACAACCGAAACGATGAGTTTAAGAACCAAAACCGGTAAGGACCTCAACTGGCATTTACTAATTGATCCTGATATCCAAATTAACCCTGATTCCCACAAATTGATTGTTTCGACCCCTTATCTATTCACTCATCAATTGTTGGATGGTCGATTTATTCCTCAGAATAATCAGCCCTGGGATACCGGAGATGAGATAGAATGGGATAAGGGAGAGTTTCGAATTATTCGCAGCCTTCACTTAAAATATCATGGCATAAAAATCTTTCCGGAAGACTGGGAGAAATACTTGATGCATCACTTTCAGCTTCCATGGATTCAGGTTTTATTGGAACCAGATGAAATTCTATGTGGCTTCCTCCCTTTGGGGTCCGAAAATCTTATTCCGGAGATAAAAGAAGTCTGTAGGAAAAAGGGCTGGCCGGTGATGAAGTGGTCGACAGCAGCTTATCTGAAAACTACCGAGCGCGGGAAGAAGGTCATGAAAAATGAAAACGATCAATAGTAGTGAGCTGAAAGATCTCCTGGCAAATCGTGGGGGGGCTAACTCTCAATTGAGTTTTCTTGAACCCTTTACATGGGAAGAGGATGCTTCATTTGTCATCAGTGTATCTGATGAGGCTCTTGCATTCTATCGTCTCAATCCTGTTCGCATGACTGTGCAGTATCTTGCGCGAGACGAGGAGAGTCTGCTTAAGTTATTGAACAATTTTTCACACAATGTTACCATCAAACTTCCCCCGACATTAACAGTCCCAGATTGGAAAGAATGGTATATTTACCAACCGCTTAAACTTAATATGAGGAACTGGGCCGTGCCCTTTGGTCTGGATTTTTCTTGGGGAAAATTAAGGGATAATGTCGGAGATGAATTCAATCATTACCTCACTGGCCCTGAGCGCATCATCCTTAGAACTTTGGAGGATTGTACTTTAATTGTGGGTGAGAAAAAAAATGGATTTGGACTTTGTGCTTTCCGTATGATCGATCATACCTATCGTGGGATGTATTTATTCAACCAAGGATTGTCTGTAAAAGATTTCAGCTGTCTTATCACTCAGGCGCTAAGTCATTGTATAGGACAAGGAGCAATAGAAGCGTATACAATTGTGAACACAAACAATAAAGCTGCTAACTTTCTGCATGAATCCCTAGGCTTTAAACCATTCGGTCCAGTGCATAGATTATGGAGCAACTTCCATGAATAAGCTCAATCCTCTTCATTATTTGCCTGTGCTTTTGAAGCCGGTTCCGGGGAGAGTCGTTTTATTTAACCCTGTTCATCAGGAGTCTTGGAAAAAAAATAGAGAGTTTTTAGAAAGATTAAAATTAACCCGTGAACCGTCACCCTATCTGAACAATCATTATTTTGATGAGCTTTCAAAGGCTCACCAATCAGAGAAAGACATCCCGATCATCACCAATCTCCTGAGTTTTGCACTTGAAAGTATTTCATTGCCTTCGAAACTTAGCGATACAGAGTATTATGAAATTACCCGCGATAATTATCTGACGGTGACGGAAAAATTTCTCTCCCATCATGTTTGTGGCCATGTGGCTGCTACTCGCCATGTTTTATTAAAAGATATTCAAGTCAAAGGTGTGGGACGAACCGCGAGTACCCAACAACTGTCCTACCCTAATATGAATGGATTTATTCGAACCTCGGAAGCTGTTCGTGGGTATTACAATGCATGCTTACTGCAGTCCTCATTGCCACATGGAAGTGTTAAACTTCAGGCCGTCATTTGTGTCATCAATAACAAACTTCATTCGTCTTTAGTGATAAGGGAAGCCCAATCACATCGTCTGGCGCAGATTGAACCCGTATTTCTGAATGAGGATGATCGAAAACAACTTTACCAAGAAATTCTCCATTTCTACGGAAATACTGACGCTAAAAAAATTCTCCAGGTGGTTTTGGAGCAACATTTAAGCCTATGGCTGATGGGGATAGAACATCCCATGACGGTGGATAATCTGGCATTGGCGGGTTTCCCGATGGATGAAGAAGACATGCGGCCGGGTTGGGACATGCAAAAGTTGACTCTGGATTTTTCTCTTAAATTGAAAGTTGATTGTCCAGAACTTCAAAATCTGGAAAATGTGCTTGATCAGGATTTCGAGGTTTGTGGAGGAATTAACCATCGCCTGAGACTGCTATTAGATTGGTACCAAGAAATTCTGAGTTGGATCCTTGGTGTCAAAGTTGAGCCTTTTGCAGGTGAAGAAAAATTTCAGTTTATTCAGAATTTTCTGAATCGATTCTATTTGGCTCAAGACGTTACGCCCCTTATGGAAGTTTTCCGATGGTTGGAGGATCGCACCTCCCTGACCAAAGAAGAGCTGATGATTTTGCTTAAAAAAGTCGAATCATTTTCCAGTGAGCCCAAGGTAATGGATTTAAAGATGCAAAGCCGTTACACGATCTTGAGATTACCTTTGCAGCTGAATTTAAAAGATGATCTCCGAAGCAAATATAATCGTGAAGCAAGAGTTTCGACTGAAAAAGTGGTCGCTAGTTTTAGTCGTTTTGAAATGGATGATCATAGCTATAATAGCGAAACCTCTGTCCAGAATTCGACTCAACTTCATCGTGTGGCAAATCGGCAGTCCTTTTGTCTGGTTGAGCTTGAGCATCTGAGCTCAAGAGATCTGGAAAGTTTTCTGCAAAAGCAGTGCTCAGGTTTTGATCTTCATTCGGTGAATCTCCACACCCTGGAAGGACTCATGACATTTTCAGCTCAGGAAATGAAGACCTGGTTGAAGAATAGTCAGGAGTTTATTTTGGTCGATATCAACATCGTTTATGAAGGAAAGCCCTTCACGATTCCCACTCAAAAAAAATGGGTCAAAGCCTTGGTTTAAATCGCTGAAATGTCCCGGTACTCTTTGGCCAGGCCGTTATCCCTCTGAACTTTATCCACAACGGCACGCTCTTTTTTAGCTTGTTGATACTCTTTTTCCGAAGTATCTACTGATGATTTGGTGTTTTTTTTTCTAAATAACTTTTGCAGAAACTTTTTTGCACTCATTTTTTTCTCCATTGGTAACGCTTTTAATCTGTTGAGAATCTCGCGGGAATCTCCTTATTTTCAAGCAGAATACATGCCAATCCTAAAATCAGGCGTCGAGTCATTGACACCTCTGCAAGACTCAGTAAGAGTGAAAATCCTAGACAGGCCGGGAATCATTGGGGATGATGACTCATCATCAAAATTAACTGACTTAAATGGATGCAAGAGGCGGAAGTTTACGTTGAGATTTGATGGTCACACAACACTATGACGAGAGGACGACATGAGACTTAATAGGCTCATCATTCAGGGATTTAAATCCTTTAAAGACAAAACCACCATCATTTTTGACGAAGGTATTACAGGGATCGTTGGACCTAACGGTTGTGGAAAATCCAACATCGTTGATGCACTTTTCTGGGTAATGGGTGAGCAATCGGCAAAGCACCTTCGTGGAACGAACATGAAGGATCTGATTTTCGCTGGTTCTTCCAAATACCAGCCGGCATCTTTTGCGGAAGTGACTCTGGTACTGGATAACGTCAATGGTAAACACATCCATATCAATGGAGCAGTTGCCAAGCCAGCTGAAATCCACTTGACTCGTAAGCTTTATCGCAACGGCGAGACTGAATATAGAATTAATAATGAGCCAGCTCGCTTAAAAGACATCCATGAAGTTTTCATGGATACAGGTGCTGGTGCGAAGTCATATTCCATCATCGCTCAAGGTGAGATTAACAAGCTTGTTAACGCTAAACCTGAAG
>JBEIEO010000076.1:0-11230 GCA_040382895.1 Halobacteriovoraceae bacterium | reverse complement strand
TCAGGGTCTATGGCTTTTCCACATGGTAAACACCATGGCTTTCGTCGCTTCATTATCTCACTCTAAATTTCTCCATATTTTAGTTCTTCCGTTTAGCGCTCTTATTACACCTCCTCGTCGTGGTGGTGTTTTAAATCCGATGGATTTCAACAACGAGAACGCTGAAACCTTCGGTCTGGGGAAAACTTCCGAGATGACCATGAAAATGCGACTCGATACTCTGGCCTGTGTTGAGTGTGGTCGTTGTACCCAAGTTTGTCCGGCGAACTTGGCCGATAAACCATTGGATCCAAAACTCATCGTCACCAAGATGCGCGATGTTCAGATGCTCAATCCGCAAGGAAATGGCGATGTAAAAGTTAAAGGTGAAGATATAGATCTTTGGGCAGCTCCGACTTATATGTCAAATGAACTTGATTCTTGTACGACTTGTGGCGCCTGTATGGAAGAGTGTCCGGCCAACATCGAACACGTTCAGATGATCATGGAACTTAAGCGCTATAAAGCACTGACTCTGGGTGACCTACCTCCGGCCGCAGCTGATGCGACTAACAAAATCAAAAATAACGGTAACCCTTGGGGTATCTCTCAGGATGATCGCTTTAACTGGGCCCAGGGTCTAGAAGTTCCGGTAATCGAAGCCGGTAAGAAAGTAGACTATCTCTACTACGTAGGCTGTGCCGGCTCTTACGATGCCTCTAACCAGAAAGTTGTGCGCGACACTGTAAGCCTACTGAAAAAAGCCGGTGTAAGTTTCGCGGTCATGGGCAAAACTGAGAAGTGTAACGGAGATCCGATCCGTCGCTTCGGTGACGAGTACTCATTCTATGAGATTGCCATCGAAAATATCGCAAATATGCGCCAGTATACCTTTGATAAAGTGGTTACTCACTGTCCTCACTGTTTACATACCATTGGTAAAGAATACGCAAAATTCGACGATGGAGCTTTCGAGACAGTCCACCATACTGAGCTACTTTCTGAACTCTTGAGAAGCGGGAAACTGAAAGCACTCAAAGAAGTTGCAGGCGAATTAACTTTCCACGATCCGTGCTACCTCGGTCGCCACCATGGTGAGTACAATGCTCCAAGAGACATTTTGACCTCCATTCCGGGTGTTAAACTCAAAGAAATGGCTGCCAACAAGGATAAGGCTCTCTGTTGTGGTATGGGCGGAGGTAATATGTGGTATGAATTACCTGAGGGACACCATCTGGCCCACAATCGTCTGGAGCAAATTGGCCAGACTCAGGCTCCAAAACTTGCCACATCGTGCTCATATTGTATGATTAACTTCAACTCCTCTAAGGGAACAGTTAAACAAACTGAGGAACTTCAAGTTGAAGATGTCGCCTCGATTCTGGCCAAATCCGCACTTTAAAATACTGGGCACAGCTCTCGGGCTGTGCCTTTCTTTCTATACTTCTGCTCAGACAACTCCCCTTGCGACTCCTAGCTCAGTAAACTATCCGGGGATTCTTGAGAGCCTGGAAAAACTCATCCAGATCGATAACACGAAATTCAGTAAAAAAAATGAACTGCTTTTAAAAAGTGGCAAAAATAGCACAGACTTCACAACGGTTTCTTCCATCGAAGTTGATCCGGATTTTCTGAATTCGATTATTTTGCACTCAGACCCTGGATATATACGGCTGGCATCCATCGGCAAATGTCGCTTTTACGATTCTATCATCAATGATCTGCTTAAAAATTCAGAAGGTAAGATTAAAAACGTGTTCGTGACGTTTGTGAATCAGAACAAGGAAAGAGATTCAGCTCTCATTCCACGCAAAGACTTTCTGGCCCGGGTAGTGAATCAGGAATGTCCTGAAACCCCTAAGTTAATCGATCAGTTTCAGGTCAAAAATCTTGATCAAACGATTCGCTCCACCAATTTCGAACAACCCTCTGGCAGAGATCAGTGCCGGAATATTTATCTGGAATGGCTGAACAACTCCAAAACTCCCTACTTCTGTAAGCTGCATGAATTTATGAAGGAGACCCGCTTAAGAAGCGGCGATCCAAAAGATCTGCCTCAGCGTCAGGCCATTACCAAAATCCTTGAACAAAAACTCAACATCACTCAACGTGATTATCTGGAGAATATTTGCCAGAATCTAGAGAACGAGGATCTTTTCTGCGAAGAGTTTTTAAATGTTTCATTTTGGTCAAAAGTTGCCAGCGGAGTAGAAAACAAAATTTTCGGTGAAGATATTTGCCGGAGTGTGATGAACTCTCCAAACCTTTCAGATATTCAATTAAAAACCTGTTTAGGCCGTCTCAAAAAAGAAAGTGATCTGTGCTTATACCCGGGGGGAAGAAGTCAGGGCATACTTCCATCTCCTCAATGTGACACTTTGGCGACGGCCTTAAATTACTCATCTCTGCGTTCTGACTATCTGGACTGTCCTGCATCCTCTGACCAACAGGCAGTTACCAATATGGGCCGTATCCTTCTCAATATCAGTAAAGAGCCGCTTGCTGCCTTAAATGGACCGTGTTCAGCGATCTCTAGTGGTGTAACCTATGACTTCAACGATAAATTTAATAATGATGAAAACTGGAAGCTTGAAGCCTGTTACGAAGACCGATTGGCCGAAAAAGAAGTTTGTCAGAAAATCTTCTTTGGCTCCTACGGAAACTCACCGCAATCGTATAATGTGGTAGTGGCCGATATCCTAAAGCGGACCCGTGGTGCTGATACCAACATCAAATGTGAGATGGTAGATTCCGAGGATTACAATCCCCTGATGCTTACATATAAATCCGGATGTTTCATCATCTATGAGCGATCGAAGTGTTTTATCTCTCAATGTAAGCACAAAATCCTTTTCAATGATCGCCCTATAGATTTCATTAAAATTAAGAATCGTGCTACTCTTGAGTACTTTGCGACTAATGTGAATGATGAAAGGTTCTCACAGAACTATATTTTGACCCGCGATTACAAACAAAATGGACGCAGCCTGAATAACATATCAGGAATTGTAGCTTTTTTTAAAAAGAAACGTGATGGAATCATTCATGGTGTCGGATGTGCTGAAGAAATTCTCCCATCATTTTTTAAAGTCAAAGCGATGAACCAGTGCACTCCACTTCCATTTATCATTGATGGCATGATCAGAGAAAACGATAAGACGGTGTTTGTAACCCGAACTGGTGTAGACTCTCTTCAGGCACCACGCCTGATTAGCTGGAGCCTGATCTACTCAGCGGTAAAAAGCTATCAGAATGCCCACCCTCTAAGACTATGGACGCTTTATGGTCTGGATTAGTTTATTAATCGCCTCATTCAGTTTGATGGCCAAAGAGTTACCAAAGTTTCTCACCAAGCATCCCATGCAATCAATCCGTTATATCAGCGCTGATGGAAGATATGCCTACATACAAAAAAAACCGGGCGTTCTGGGATTAGTCAGCAGCTTCAGAAGTATCGATTTCATCTCAGAGGCCAGTACGAATGATTTTTTAGTAAAGGATTCCCGCTTTAAAGAACGTCTCCTGATTGAGGTAATCCCCGGTAATCATCAGGAATTTAATGTCATGAAACATCCAAAGATCATGGTGGTTGATTGGGGAAAAACTCAGCTTCGTCAAATTGGCCAGGGACTTGCTTCACGACTGCATTTCAATGACGAATGGGTTAGTTACTACGACAACATCGAGAAGATTATTTATCTGCAAAATATCCTAACTGAGAAAAAGTTTGCGATTAAGCTCTCTCCGAAGTCCAATAACTTCTATATCCCGGAAGTTGAGATGGTCAGTAATGATACCCTGGTTTATACCGACGTAAATGACAAAGGCTACGCAGCTCTTATTCAACACAATCTCATTACGCAAAAAGGGACTGTGATCTATAAGTCTCCTCAGATTGGAACCAAATTGGAACTTTGTCAGGACAAGGGCTACCTGGCGATCGGTGAATTCCCGTTTGATGATATTTCCCGTAGCAGTAAAGTATTGCGAATCAAGTTATCGGGGGGAACGAATCTGGCAGGGTTTGAGACTCTTTATAGTTCATCAGACTCAGATCTGGGGAATATGGTCTGTCGGGAAAATGAGATCTACTTTATTAAGACTCTGCTGCATAATCGCAAGATCAATCTCAAACAAACAGAAGCGGTAAGACTCGACTTAAAATCAACTCAGGTCACTACCGTTACTGATCTTTCTACCGTTAGTCAGCTGATCAGTATGGATGGAAGAATTTTGATTCCTTTTAGAGGAGATTTCTATGTACTCGAAGGTGAGGCCAATCTGACCGATGATAAGTTGAAGTCTCCGACCGGAAATAACGAGGAGCTGCCACTTGATATCTAAGCTTCTTCTCCTGATCTTATTCTCCGCACCGAGCTGGTCATTTGATAAAGACCTAACCACGATTAATGAACGGGTACCTCTGGAATTTAACCATTTATTTGATTCTCTCAAGGTGGAGATCAAGAATCCGTCAGAAAAAATTCGCATGATTGGATTGTGCAAGGATCTCAACGACAACCTGGGCTTTCTTCAGAAAGAACATATTTTCATGCTGATGAAAACTGAAGTCATCAAAGGAACTCTGGAATTTCGCTTCAATAAGGTTCGGCAATTTGATGTAAATCAAATGCTAATCCTCCGCCTGGAAAAAGAATATGAGAACAAGAAGGCTTACCTGAATCCGTTTTCTAAATGGATCTGGCAATCGGTGCTAGCCGAATTGAATCATCGAAAGAAGATGGGATTAATTACCGCTCAAAGCTTTAATCCGGGAAATTTCGACGGTACAAAAAAAAGTGAGGCCATGCGTTTTCAGCGCTATCTCAATTATCTGTTCCCATGGATTGATAAAATGGACAGCCTGGATGCAGCCGCTTTCAATAAAATTGCCAAAGAAGTCTCCTGGAGCATTCTTCAGAGGATAAATGAGCGCTCTGTTCTGTTCAAACGTTACGCTTCGACCGCCACGGGCGACACCCAAGTTACAATCATCAACATCCCTCAAAAACTGCTGGATTTGAAACCAGAAGAAATTAAACGGATGCAAAATGACCAGGCCCCTTTGACTCTGGCCGAGCAGGCCAAAAAAGAAAAAGCGCAAGCTTCTCAGGAAATTGAGAAAGTGACACCTCTGGATATGAGCACTATGAGTGAGGATGTCGCTAATGAGCTGGAAAAGAAGACTGCGCCACCTGCATCTAGCCCATAACACGCCTCGCCAAAACTCCCTTATTGATACCTTTTTAACCTCCCATTCTGTATAATCTTTTTGCCTCAATCAGGGCTAAAAGGACATCTCATGGCACTCTCAAAATCTCCTTATAAAGGAACACGGGATTTTTTTCCTGAACAAATGCGCCTGCGCAATTACATTTTCTCTAAGATGGCGGAAGTCTCTGAACTCTATGCATACGAACCCTACGACGGACCTCTTCTAGAAGAACTTGATCTCTATCGGGCAAAATCTGGTGAAGAGTTGATTAATGAACAAGTTTACAACTTTGTTGATCGTGGTGAGCGCGAAGTGGCGATCCGTCCGGAGATGACTCCTACAGTTGCTAGAATGGTGGCACAGATTCATAGGGAAGTTTCAAAACCACTTCGCTGGTATGCTATTCCCAATCTCATGCGCTATGAAAAACCTCAGAAAGGTCGCTTGCGTGAATTCTGGCAGTACAATGCTGACATCTTCGGCGCTCCCGAAGGCCTGGGAGAATTAGAAGTCATTAAACTCGCAATCGATATCATGCGCTCTTTCGGCGCCAATGATACTCATTTTGAAATCCTGGTGAACGATCGTCGTTTCGTGGATGTTGTATTTAACTCAGTTCTAAAACTTTCCGCTGAAGACAATAAGAAGCTCTACAAATTAGTAGATAAGAAAAATAAAATGCCGGCCGAAAAGTTTCTGGCCGAAGTCGAGCAGATCACCAAAGATTCATTCAAAACAAATGTTTTTAATGAATATGCTTCCATCAGTGATGTCGGCGGAATCAAAACCTTTTTAGGGAAACACTCACCTGAGAGCGAGCAGCCTATCGTAGCGTTCTTTGAAAAGCTTGAGAGTCTGAATTTATCTCAGTATGTAAAATTTGATGCCTCCATTGTTCGTGGCCTGGACTATTACACTGGTGTCGTTTTCGAAATCTTTGATAAACACCCGGATAATCGTCGTGCGGTCGCTGGCGGCGGCGCCTACGCTAACCTTCTGGCCATTTTCGGTGAGCAGCCCCTACCGGGAATTGGCTTTGGTTTAGGTGAAGTGCCACTCACTGAATTCCTTAAGGCCCACCAACTTCTACCGGATTTCAGCCGGCAGGAAGTAGAGTTATTGGTGGCTTATCTGGATGCCAGTGCCGAGAAAATGGCTCTACAACTCTCGCAAAATCTGCGGGATGAAAAAATTAAAGTGGAAACTTTTTTGGGAGAAGCAAAGCCCAAGAAAATTTTCTCCCATAGTGACAAGAAGCAACCAGGCTTCCTGGTGATGCTAGGATTAGATGAAGTCTCTACTGGCGAAGTTCAGTTAAAGAATTTAAAAACGAAAGATATCCACAAAGTTAAGTTAACAGATATTGAGAAATTTGCTGAATTGATTAAAGGATCACGCTAATGGAAATCGAAAACAACCTACCGAAGACTTTTGATTCAGAAGGTGCCGAAAATAAATGGTATCAAAAATGGCTGGATGGCCAATGTTTTAAACCACGCAAAGGTAAACAAAACAAAACCTTCACGGTTCTGATGCCACCTCCAAATGTGACTGGAAAACTTCACATGGGCCATGCTTTGGATGCCACGACTCAGGATGCGTTGATTCGCTATAAACGTATGAAGGGCTTTGAAACGCTTTGGATCCCAGGTACTGACCACGCCGGTATTTCAACCCAAGCCGTGGTAGAAAAGCTCATTTATAAACAAGAAAAGAAAACACGCCATGATCTTGGCCGGGAAGAATTTCTAAAACGCGTCTGGGAATGGAAAGAGCAGTATGGCAGCGAGATTGTAAATCAGCAGAAGAAGATGGGTGTATCCTGTGATTGGGATTACTCGACATTCACTCTGGATGAGGCTCCTAATAAAGCCGTGAAGAAATTCTTTGTTATGCTCTATAACGAAGGCCTGATCTATCAATCTGACTATATAGTAAACTGGGACCCAATTCTGCAATCAGCTATTTCCGATGCGGAAGTAGAGCATAAGGAAGTAAAAGGCTTCTTCTATCATTTAAAATACAAAGTGAAAGAAGATCCTACGATTGAACTGATCATCGCCACGACCCGACCAGAAACGATTTTTGCCGATTCTGCAGTTGCGGTAAATCCAAATGACGAGCGTTTTAAAGATCTGATCGGGAAAACTGCGATTGTGCCTATCTGTAACCGCGAAGTTCCCATCATCGGGGATGAACACGTAGATATTGAGAAAGGTACGGGTTGTTTAAAAGTAACTCCGGGACATGACTTCAACGATTTTGAGATTGGTAAGCGTAATGGTCTTCCGATCATCAATATTCTGAATAAAGACGGCTCCTTTAATAAAAATGCTCCTGAGATTGAAGGTCTTAAACCAAAGGATGCTCGGAAGAAAGTGGAAGAGATTCTACTTGAGCTGGGTGAGTTGGTTGAGAAAAAAGACCACGTTCATCCGGTTGGACATGGTGAGCGTTCCGATGAAATCGTTGAACCAATGGTTTCTAAACAGTGGTTTGTAAACACCACTGCGATGGCAGAAGCTGCAGTAAAAGCTGTGGAAGATGGCGATATGACTTTCTTCCCGAAAGGCTGGGAAAATACCTACTTTGCATGGCTAAGAAATCCTAAAGACTGGTGTATCTCCCGACAGCTATGGTGGGGACATCAGATCCCGGTTTATTACTGCAAAAAATGCGATCATCAATGGGCTTCAGAAGGAGATCCAACTGAGTGTATCCAATGTAAAGATAAAGATATTTTCCAGGATCCGGATGTACTAGATACGTGGTTCTCTTCAGGACTGTGGCCGCTTTCAACATTAGGCTGGCCGGATGAGAAGGCCATGGCCGAGAAGAGATTCGAGGATTTCTATCCGAATTCTACTTTAATCACCGGCTTCGATATCATTTTCTTCTGGGTTGCCCGCATGATGATGATGGGTATGAAAGTAACTAACAAGCCACCGTTTCAGCATGTTTATATTCACGCTATTGTGAGAGATAAACAGGGCCGAAAAATGAGTAAGTCCCTGGGTAACGGGATTGACCCACTAGATATGGTTAAGCAGTATGGCGCCGATGCCATGAGATTCACTCTGGCAGCAGGCTCTGGCTACAACCGCGATCTAAATCTTGATCCTGAAAGAATTGAAGGCTATCGAAATTTTGTAAACAAACTTTGGAATGCTTTCCGGTTCGTTCATCCATTCCTGGATAAAGCCAAGGATGAATTGCCGGTTAAATCTGAGTGGCACTTACATGATAAGTGGATCCTGGCCGAACTTAACACGGTTGCTAAAACCATGAATGAAGCCATGGATGTCTATCGCTTCGATGATGCTTGCTCTGAAATCTATCAGTTTGTTTATGAGAAATACTGCTCTTGGTATATCGAACTTTCTAAAAACATCCTGTACGGAAATGATGAAAAAGCCAAAGTCATCAGAGCGACCATGCTGAAGTATTGCTTCCGCAAAATCGTTACTCTTCTGCATCCGATCGTTCCATTCATCACTGAGGAAATCTGGGGCTACCTTGAAAATGAGAAATCCCTTCTCGCTGTCCAGGAATACGTAGAGTTTGATCCGGGTCTTGAAAATACTGAAGTTCAGGAAATGATGAATAAATTCATCGAACTGACCTCCGGTATCCGAAACATCCGCTCCTCAGTGAATATGAAGCCAAAAGATGAAATCGATGTGAAGCTTTTCACTGACGATAAACGACTCGCCAAATTTGTTTATGAGTCGCGCCACTTTCTGAAGGATCTCGCTAACGTCAAATCAGGTACGATCCGTAACAAAGCCTCAGAAAAGCCACGTCGTTCGGCTTCACTGGCAACAACTCATACGGAGATCTTTATTCCTCTAGAGGGAATCATCGACTTAAATGAACAGGTGAATCGAATTAAAAAAGACATGGAAAAAACTCAGGCCGAGTATAAAAAAGTGGAAGCCAAGCTTTCTAATACGAATTTCATGAATAATGCCCCGGAGGAAGTACGCCAGGAAGTTAAAGAGAAGGCACGCTTGTTCCAGGATAAACTGACTTCTCTTACCCAGATCCTAGAAAGTTTCCAATAAAGTTCTTAAATCCCTCTCAATCAGAAAATTGAGAGGGATCATTTATCTGTTAATCACTAATTTGAAAAAATCAAAAGCCTTAGCAAAGACTTCGGCCATGTCGAATCGTTTGCGGTCTTTGAACAGACCAACCTGCGGTGTGGTATTTACCAAGGTAGGGTCACTCACCCCAAGGATCATGGAGTCTGCAAGAAAGTAAAAAGGTCCATGGCGCTGAGGATCTTCCGAGTCATATAACACCACTGTTTTACTACCTACGTACGCCGATAAACTCGCCAGTGGGCCGTTAAAGGTGATGACACCTCTGGCATAGGCCAGCATTCGACCTAGTTCAATCCAGCTAGGATAAATAAAGTGGATGATAATATTCTTCTTACTTAGTTTTGCCAGAAATGGTTCCAAGAGTAATTGAAACTTTTCCTGATCTTCAGAGGCAAATAAGATAATTCGTTGGTTTTCGAAGTAATTAATTAATTCAACAAGCTCATCTTCAATAGTGGCACTTCTAAGTGGTGCGAGATTGATGGCGATATAAGGGAGTGAGTCCCAGTCAGCTATGACTGGTTTTAGATCACGAGACATTACTTTGAGTTTCGTATTAACATCAGCTCCGATCAATTCACGGTAAAGAGCAAAATAATCCTCTGTGACATGATGGCCTCTAGGCCGTGAAGTTTTATGAGTCAGGATTAAAGTCTTCCAACCATCAGAGAATCCCAGCCGCTTTTTGGCACGCAAACCAAGCCCCAGACAGGCATCCACAAAAGAATTGGTGAGTGAAATAAAAATATCGACGTTAAAAATCTTAGCATTCGCAGTAAAAGGATGCACATCAAAGACAGTTTTGATCTCATCCTCATCAAACTCGTGATAATAAGCTTTAAAAGGCAAAAGATTTAGAACCTCTATGTTGTGTTTGGGTGTGATGAAATGAATTTCAGCATTCTTATATCTCTCGCGAATCTGATGCAGAAAAGGGAAGGCCAGCAATCTGTCCTGAAGATCAAAGGGAAGTTTAATGGCAATAACTTTAACTGCTTCTTCCGGAGTTAAAACTACTGGATCTGTTTCTGTCGATATAGCCATAAAATTGTAAAATAGCTGGTGGCCAGCGCCGGTATAAGTGCATTAATTAATGGAATTGTTACGAGTAATAGGAAGACAAATCCTGGGATGGCATATACCAGAAAATTTTTAAGCAGATCTTTAAAGCAAGATCCAAAATGCATGTCATGTCTTGACCAAGAATAATCGATGAACTGAACAGCAAGCATCAAAGATACTAGCAATATCCCTATCGGATAAAATAAAGGGAACATATTCAGTAGAAATCCCAAACCAGTAACAATCAGGATAAATACGATTTTTTTGAGTTCGTTTTTAAAGGTTTGGACTAACGACTGATTTATTTTTTGAATGGTTTCCTGGCGAGTTCCAGAAGACACATGTTGAACTAAATACTTCTCAATCCTTGAGCTGAGCATAGAATTAAAGGGGGCAGCAATAATTCCTACCACAATGACAAAAGTCCAACTCATCAAAACAAAGATAAAAATAATAAGAACGGCCGTGAGGATTTTTGCTAGTAGATTCGCTTGGTCAGCAGTGTAAATGTAATCTCGAAACAGGGATACAAACCGATCTGAGTTTTGATAGACAGTTATGATCGTGAATAGATACAGACTCAAAGCAATAAGCGTAGGTATGATCGCAAGGAAAAGGTTAATCGGATCTCTAATGATCACCTTAAAAGCTAACGGTATAGCTTTAACCATTTCCTTCATTTCAACCTCTAACTTATGGGAAATACTCTCTCACAAAGTCAATTCCTCCTCGCTCGTCCCTGATAACTGTTAAGAGAACCTTAGGCTCGCTGGATGTTTTGCCTTGGTATTCAACTGTATCATCAATATCCGTTTTTGGTTTATCAAATCTTCCTGAACTCACATACCATGCGACCTGATATTTCTCT
>JBEIEO010000075.1:0-11272 GCA_040382895.1 Halobacteriovoraceae bacterium | reverse complement strand
TCTTAAAGAACTTCCCATCGAAGGCTGAAGCGCTTTCCAGATCTTCAAGAGCCACTTTTTTGTAAACCGTCTTGTTTGATTTTGCCTTTCTTTCCACTACCAGAAAAGAATGAGCTTCCTGAGCTTGGGAGTTTGCTACAGTGATAAAGGCCAATAATCCAAAAATTAGTTTTTTCATAAATATTCCTTAAATCACCACATTCCAGTTATCGTCTGGGTCTGCTTTCTGTTGTTTTTTATTCAATTGAGTCTGTGTTACGACAAGTGCAATTGCACCAATAATGTTCCAAGGAGGCGGAAGGTAGAAGCTGGCCGTTCCTAGGACAGAAAAAGCAAAATTAGCGTATATCTTCCACTTTTCTTCTTTCGGATCCCAGAATTCTTCAAATTTCAGGATAAGTTCTAGTTCTTCAGACTTAATAAGACCTGTTTCATAAGCAGCAGTCACTAAATCTTCATATTCTACATTTGTGTTACGGAATAGCTCAGAGCGCTGAACTTCTCCTAAGTCTCTGCGAAGCAATTTGATAGAAAGGCGGTACCTTTCCATTGGAGAAAGCACGTAAGTCTCAAGTTCGGAGTCCGGAGTATTGGTATACTGGAAATTAATGGCCACTCTATGAGCATCCATCCTCTTAGCTGTCTTCTGGATAATTTCGGACAAAATCAATACCTGAGTGCTGTCAAACTGGCGATAAAGACGTCCACGCTGAGTCAGACGTTCTTTTCTTTCCACGTAAGTCGTTGAGTACTTTGAAGGATCGTTTTCAGGTTTCCCTGTTGGAGACATCTTATCTTTGGCATTCTTAACTACATCCAGGTAGCTTTTTACGTAAGCATTCCAATCAAGGGCATGCTTTTCACGAAGAATCTCAAGCTTATTATAGACTTCTACAGAAATGACTTTCTTCTCCATGGCCAGGTAGTTCAAGCGATTTAATAGAGCATCACGCTCACGCTTGTTTTTCCAGCTCAGGGTTAGCATCATACGATAGTATGTCCCGATCGAACATTTTGAAACTTCATTCGGCCAGGTTTTAAAATCACTATATAGCTTCGTAACATCCAAATCTTTTGTATTGTCGTTAATACGATTCACTGGTGGAAGAATTGGTCGTGACTTTGAAGCTTCTTCCAGAGCACTGCTCAAGTCTTCTGACTTCATAATATTGGTGTAGAAAATGTCATCGATGATGTCTTCAACTCTTAAGAAAGCTACAAATCCGGCAAAATCCTCAGAGTCTGTAACAGTTAAAGTCTTCGAAGCCTTCTCTTTTAGGAGAGCAACGAATCCGACGTCACAGTAGGCGTCCCTCTGTTCAAACTGATTTAAGGTTTGTCCAAGTGTGGTTTTAGCCTTTATAACGGCTTCTTCCTTAGAGGTAAACTGAGAAGCCCAGCGGTAAGCGGCTTTCTCATGTTTGTTCCTGATCACCTTACTAATAGACTCTTTGTTGTTGGCGATCAGGTTTAGATCAAAAGCGTATGCTTTCGAAAAACTAGTGAATGCCAATAGGGCTAATAGACATTGTTTAATCATATGCGGATCCTTTTATTCCGCCATTATTATGATTAATTCAATAATGAGTAAATGTTAAAGGATAAATCGTGTTCTTTCTTCAGGGGTAGGTAGACGACAGGTTTCCCGTTTTCCAAAGATTCGGTAGCGGTTCTCGGCTACTAGGTCATAGCCTAGATTAAGAATTCCTGAGGGAAGTAGCCCAAGTGTTGATAAAGCCTTCCAACCACCTTCTAATTCTGCAAAGACTTTCATGACTGCTTGAGCTTTCCTAAAGGTTTTACCATCTATCAAAACGACGACTGATTTTAATTGCTGGATATCTTCTAGCTTAAGATTGGCCTTAGCAAAATCACTTTGGAGAGGTGAGAATTTAAAGACTCCTGCTTTATCAATCTTCATCACAAAATCGACGAAGCCATTACAGAGTCCACAATATCCATCAAAAAAAATAACTTTCATAAAAAAATCCTAATCTTCAACTACTAAAAATGGAAGAGCTAAGTGTTGTATGGTCAGTTGCATGCGAGAATCTACACCAATCAATTCTCCTGGTGCGATGGTATGCCAGACATTCTCACCTTGCAAAGGTTCGGAGGAAATGATCAGGTGATTTACATTCATTGACCCCTCAGCTTTATTTTCACACCATGATGCAAAACTTGCACAAGTATCTCTTTCGGGACAACGATTTTTGTGTGTGCTGTAATAAAGTTTCATCCCACCGTTCATCGCGATCATTATAGGCCCGTTGGAAATCACAAATGTAAGATAATTTTCTGTAGGTATCCCTGAGTCCTTTATGGAAAGTGGCCCGATGATTTCACAGATGCGGGTAAGGGCTTCATTAATCCCACGCATGACGAGATTAAGGTCGGGATGATGCTCATGAATATTCACATGTCTTGCAATGAAACTCAGGATTAAATGGAAAATAACTTCACTATCAGTCTCTCCGAGACAGTAGGGACGAAGTTCTTTGCCAATTTCCTGTAAGAGGTTTTTTTTGATGTGATCAAACTGCTTCACATTTCCATTGTGGGCGAAAGTCCACTTCCCATATTGGAATGGATGTGTGTTTAACAATGTGAGCTTGCCTTGAGTAGCCTTCCTGATGTGAGCAAGTACTGTTTGTGAGGTTACAATTCCCGATACATGTCGGAAGAGATCATCAGATTCTGCCGTAACGGTTGACTTCACAACATGAGGTGTATCAGCTATGTAGTAAACCAGTCCCCAACCATCGGGATGACGTTTACTCTGACCCATTAATGCATTTTCAGCCGAGACCAAACTCGAATGCACTTTTGAGAATAAAACAGATCGAAAACCGAAAATTCTACACATGCCCAACCAATCTTTAATTTTTCTGAAATTCTTAATGTCTGGCTAAAGTCTCTTGTCTCTCTTTTCGATAGATATGGCATGAAAGATAAGCGTTGTTTTACTTGTAAATATCAAGGTCAGATTAAGGTCGAGACCTTTCAAAATGAAATTTTTAATCCTCGAGGCCAGAGCCTGAGTGTACTTCTCTGCTATAGCCATTCTGTGGAGCTTTTTAAAATTGGCCAAGCCAACTACATGCTAAAATATAAAGCTGATTTCACTCATTTTTATGGGTTCGAAGACGATACGATGGCTTTAAATTATTTTTCTATCCGCTAATTCAAAGGCAATCAATGGGTGCTATTCAAGTCGATCAGGAACTTCTCGATGGTTTCATTCAGGAAACACAAGCTATCCTTGACTCTACTCAAATTTCGTTAACTGATTTTACAACATCTAAAGATCCAGTTTGTTTTGAAAAATTTGGACAAGAGATTGACCGTGTCATGGGTGCAGCCCTGACGTTAGGATTTCAGGATGTAGGTGATCTTGCCCGTCTTGGAAAAGAAGTGGGTTATAAATCCAGCCAAATAAATGAGCTTCCCAAATTGCTGGTTATACATAGTCTCTTGCTGCAATTGAATAAAGAGCTCCAGCGCCATGTGAAGATTCTCAAAAAAGGTTCTGATTTTGATCATACCGACATGTCATTTCTAACTAAAAAACTTCAAAAGGCCAGTGATGATCTTGGAGATTTAAGAGCTTCGGTGAAAGTCTAGTGTTACCTGATCCTCGCTGGGTAGATAAACTTAAGCCACTTGTGGAGAAGGATCAATTTATCAGAGAAGCTCTTGAAAAACGAGGAATCCTCCACGATGCCTATCATGCTGAAATGGAGAAAGTCCATCTTGAGAATACCCGCAAATTAAAAACCATGATTCTTCAAATGGGTTTCCCGGTTCTATCTAATGCAGGTGAAGATGGAGTTCGTTTGTCATGGTTAATAATTCATCATTCCATTTCAAGCCCTGATTTTATGCGCGAATGTATGACGGAAATGAGAATGGCTGCTGCACAAAATGATTACCCCTTAGAGCTGCTTGCCTACACGGATGACCGAATTGCTTTTTTTGAAGGTCGTCCGCAGTTATATGGAACTAATTTTGACTGGCAGGGTGGGTCTCTAAGACCCACGCCTATTGCAGATCCACAGTACGTTGATTACCGTCGTAAATCCCTAGGATTGCCACCAATCGCCGAATCTTTATTTAAGTTCAGCCATGGCCGTCCTCCTAAAGATCCTGAAAAAAAGGCTAAAGCATTGCAAAATTGGCTTATAAACGTTGGCTGGCGAATCTAAGTACCCATAATCTCAAGCTAGTATAATTTACTTCCTACTTGGCTTCTTAATCCGTCACGGGATAAGAAGAGCCTATGAAAATTACACTTATACTGTCATGCCTTCTTTTGTCCGGTGGTCTTTGGGCCGGTGAGATTCAGCAGGATATTGTCATTAAATCTCGATTAGATCATCAGTCCTCAGCTTCCTTGATCATGAGACTAAGAACTTTCCTGGTGAATAATCAGTTAGGTGACCCATATAACCAGACACTCCCCAATCCTATCAAAATTGAGCTTGCCCAGGTTATTCAAGAATTACCGCCGGAAACCCAGCAATGGATTAAAGAGTTGCAAGCGCTTCTGAATCTTAGTGTGCTTGAATCAAAATACAGCCTTCGAGTCGACAAATTATTTTATTCGATTGAAGGTTTCAATTCTGAAGTTAAGCCCCTAACTTCAGGTCTGAATAGAGTCGAGTATGTAACTTCAAATTATGTGCGGGGTTTGAAGCTTGGAGCAGAAAACATTTCTTTCGTGGTGGAGCTCCAGCGAACAATTACCGGGGAGCCGATCAAGTTTGAGATTCAATTGATTCGACCTCAGTTCACGGTCAACCCGAATTTAATGGTTGATCTTCCCATGCAATGGAATAGCCAGCTTCTTCCAGATTCTTTGCTTGTTTCTTTGAACACGATTGATCTTTCCAAAGTATTTGATCGGGTCGTAAAAAATCCTGAACTCATCGAATTTAAGGTACAAGATCTGGTCATGCCTGATGTTGCGATTCGAATTGGGCAACGTGAAGTGAAGTTGGATAAGCTAAAGATAAAAAAGTATCTTACGGAACATAAAAATGAGATGAAAATTGCGATTCTCGATATTATGCAAAACAGATTGCAGGGGAAATTTTCAAACATCATTAAAGATGCACCCATTGAGTTATTCTTGAATCGTGGCTTAATAACCACGGGTGAAATCTCTACGGTTTTTAGCCTTAAATCACTAAATGCGAATACAGAGACTAGAGTACTGGAGGCTAGAGTTGATGGACAGTTTTGCGCTAACAGATTATTAGAAGATGATAGATGCCGTTCCCGTCAGACTGAAGCTAAACACCGTCGAGTTATTGATGATGCCACTTTTAATCGTTCGATGTCAGAAATTGATATGCGCTTTAATGAAAAGCGCTCCAACGTTGCAGTAAGTATCTCGGAACATTATATCAATCAGCTGATCATGGCCGCAGTTGACGCAAAATTGTTGGAACTTGGTGGCGGAAACTTTCGTCTGGGAACTGAGCAGGCTTTTGTACTGGCCGAAGAAAAAGGCGAGGGATTTAGCCTCTATCTTGATATTATCAACAAACTTCAGGGTTCTCAGCGGGTCATGGTTGGTCGCTCGGAGCTCCATTTCCCGGTACGTTTCAAAATTGGTTTGAAAATAGAAAAGATCGAAGGCTCACCTAGAATTCAGATCAAAGTCCTAAAAATTGATACCCCTAATTATCTTCTGATTAATGGTCTTTCAAAGTATGGCCTGGTTTCAAACGTGGCAGGGGTCAGATTCAGAAATAAGGTTCTTAAAGCTATTCATGAAGATCTTGCCCCCTTTGACCAGAAGCTCCTGGTGGATATTGATTTGAAAGAATTTAAGGATACTTATCTAGAAGAACTGAGCTTCTTCTCAGATGGCCTAGGGCGGGCCACCGCAGTCCTGCTTCTTAACGGGGAAAAAAGGCACAGATAATTTTTTACTAAATTCATAGAGTCGACTAAACTTAAGTGGCCAAGGAGACTCTATGACACGCATTACAGTAAAGCCTGAAGATCAACTCAAAGAACTTAAACGAGGAGCTTTTGAAATACTCCCGGAAGATGAGTTGCTTAAAAAGCTTCAGAAGTCATTCGAGAAGCAGAAACCTCTCATCATTAAATTCGGCGCAGACCCATCTCGCCCTGATATTCATCTTGGGCATACAGTTGTTTTACAAAAACTACGTCTTTTACAGGACTTCGGACATGAAATATTTTTTCTGATCGGAGATTATACTGCTCAGATTGGTGATCCAACAGGAAAGAACAAGACCAGACCAATTTTGACTGCAGAAGAGGTTATGCAAAACGCCAAGACCTATCAGGAACAAGTCGGCAAAGTATTGGATATGGACAAGACCAAGGTCGTATTCAACAAGGATTGGCTTGGTAAATTCTCAGGTCTTGACCTCATTCAACTAATGGCGAAAGCAACAGTTGGAGCCATTCTTCAGCGTGATGACTTTTCTAAACGCTATAACAATGCTGAAGCCATCTACTTGCATGAATTCGTTTATCCCATTTTGCAAGGATTCGATTCAGTCCATCTTAAAGCCGATCTTGAACTCGGTGGCACTGATCAAACCTTCAACCTGATGATGGGGCGTCACCTTCAATATGCTTACGAACAAGAAGCTCAATGTATCCTGACCATGCCTTTGATTGAAGGTACGGACGGTGTTCATAAGATGTCCAAGTCTATGGACAACTATATTGCACTCACTGACACTCCAACTAATATGTTTGGTAAATTGATGTCTATTTCAGATGAACTGATGAAGAAGTACTATCTTCTGCTTTCTCGTCGGCCAGCTTACGAAGTGGAAAAACTTGTTGCAGGTATCACTGAAGGTTCGATTCATCCCATGGAAGCCAAGAAAACTTTAGCGTCAGAAATCACGGGCTACTATCATGGTGAAGATGCTGGTAAAGAAGAAAGAGAAAAGTTTGAAGCTCGTTTTTCTAAGAAACAAATTCCTGATGATATCCAAACCATCAACAAGCCTGCTGGCAGTATTAATCTTCTGGATCTTTTTGTGGAACTTGAATTGATCAAATCCAAATCTGAAGGTCGTCGTTTGATTCAACAGAACGCTGTGAAAGTGAATTTTGAAAATCATGGGACGGAAGCTCTTGAAATGAAAGCGGGCTCAGAGGTCATTTTAAAAATTGGCAAACTTAGAATGCTAAAGATCGTGGTGGCTTAATAGCCACCACCCTGAGCACTTGAACCTTTCGAAATATCAACGGAAGCTGATGTTCCTAGACGAGTAGCACCGGCCTGAATCATCGCCATTGCGGTTTCTGCATTTCTGATTCCACCACTGGCCTTCACACCCATCTGAGGGCCTACAATTGATCGCATGAGTTTTACGTCTTCTATAGTGGCTCCACCTGTAGAAAAACCGGTTGATGTTTTTACAAAATCCACCTGTGCTTTCACGGCAAGCTCACAAGCTTTCTTTTTTTCATCTTCAGTTAAGAGACATGTCTCAAGTATTACTTTCAGAATGGCTCCTTGTTGATGACATACTTGCGCCAGTGACGACATATCATCCAGGACGTACTGCCAATTACCCGATTTCATAGCCGAAACGTTAATCACCATATCAATTTCTCTGGCACCCTCAGCAATTGCTTTCATCGCTTCAAATCTTTTTGTTTCCATGGTGGACGCTCCAAGAGGAAAGCCAACTACTGTGCAGACTTTAACGTTTGAGCCGGCCAGGAGGGCAACGGCAGATTTTACGTAAAAAGAGTTCACACAAACTGAGCAGAATTCATTTTCACGGGCTTCCTGGCACAGTTTCTCTATCTGGCTTAATGTTGCTTCTGGTTTAAGTAGAGTGTGGTCGATGTAGCTGTTGATTCTCATTTTATACCTTTGGGATTGCAGTAGTTTTTACGATTTCAAGATCTTTATATTTTTCCAGCAGCGCCAGACACTCAGGCCGATGATCAAACTTAAAGATATCACGGAAGCGGGCCCAATCAAGAAAGCAATATAAGGAGATAGTGTGGAAATCCCAGCTTTTTAAAGCGTAATCTCGGATGAAGGGAGCCAGATAGTCCATGATGGACTCGATGCGATCTTTCTGTCTGCCGATATACATGTAGGGTTCATTGATATTGATGCCAGACCTTTTCATGAGAAGGAGTGAAACTCCGGCATTCATTGCACCATCAATTGCCGTTAGAAGATTCTCATCATTCCAGTCTATATTCTGAAAACGATGGATCGAATTTAGGTAGTTAAAGATTTGTCGGGAATCCCAGATCGTTATTTCACCATCAGTAAAAACCGGAATTTGGTTAATGGGGTTGATTTTATTCAGCTCAACAGCATCCTGACCTTCAAATATGTTGAGTTCCTTAAATTCGTAGTTAAGGTTTTCCATGATTATTCTGGTTCGCCTGACGAAGGGAGAAGTCTTGGATCCGTATAAAACATAGCTCATTTGCTACCCCTGAAAAATTTCTCACTTAGTGTCTAAATTGTAGACACTAGTATGCTTTATATCAAATTCTTAGACAATCTCCTCTTACAAGGTCTCTGAACTTGGTTACCACTGTTTGGCACAGGACTTGAAAGGCTATGAGTAAAATAAATTCCTTTTGGAGGTAATTATGAAATCCACTCTTTTGAATCTTGTTTGTTTATCAATGGCCCTTTCTTTTGCAGTAGCCTGCGGGAAGAAAGAATCGTCTGGTAGCAAAGGACCCCAGACAGTTCTAGATATGAATCAATACACCGGTAATCAAGGTGGAGAAGTTGCCTATAATCAATTACTGGCCTGGTATAACTCCTCAGATACAACCCCGGTATCACATTTCGCTTTCACCCGGAAAACAGGGAACTTATATTTTAATTTTACAAAGAACATTTGTGGTACTGGCGTGTTAAACTTTCTTTGCGAAAAACCAACTGAGTGCTTCATTCGTAATAATAATGGTGTGATGAAAGGACTTCCGATAATGGGTGGAAACCAAGGACTTCGTTACGATGGGTGTAACATCACCACAATCAATGTTTACTCAAAAGCCCAGGACCAAGGTTTGAAAGACGCTATCTTAGGTAAATCTGGTAAGTTTTTGATGAAGCATTTAACAAGACAGTCTGGAAGCATCTATACTGTGTTTTTCGCGAATTCTGAGGGAGCTTTGAACCCATCAGCAGCTTATCAGATCAATACTTCGCTTCCAGCTATCCTTAATCCGGTTATAAAGCAGGATGCTGGTCAAGAAACTCGACTCATCTATCTTCAAATTTTCCAATAATTTAATCATCAGGGCAGCTCCGGCTGCCCTTTTTAGTCGGATACTGGTTACTGATCAATATATTTCCAACAAATTCCCCCTCACATTTTTGCGTTCTAAGTTATCCTATATACAATTATTTTCACTCTCATAAGAGGTACGTATATGGGTTACTACAAAGCAGACATCCGTGACATTGAATTCAATCTAACTGAGCTTCTTAAGGTTCAGGAGCTTACGAAGTTTGGTCTTGGTGATCAAGACGTGAAAGGGATTCTTGCAGAATATAATAAGTTCGTTGAGAACGAGATCTTTCCTAGTCGTGAACCTTCAGACCAACAAGGCGTGAAGCACGTTAATGGAAAAGTCATTGTTCCGGAAGTTTTGAAATCAGTACAAAAAAATTTCTACGATAATGGTTGGTTTGCTTTAGGTATGCCAGAAGAGATCGGTGGTACACCTGTTCCTGAAGCTCTTTATGTGGCCTGTATGTCACTGGCGACTGGAGCTAACGTTGCTTGGATGATGTATCCGGGATTAACTCGTGCCGCTCTGAACGTGATTAATCTTAAAGGCGATGAGTTTATGAAAACTCATATCGTCCCCAAGATGATGTCAGGTGAGTGGGGCGGAACAATGTGCTTAACTGAAGCTGGTGCGGGTTCTGATGTTGGTGCGCTAAGAACAACGGCTAAGCCTCTAGGCAATGGTAAGTATGCTATTCAGGGAACAAAGATTTTCATTTCATCGGGTGAGTCTGATCTTTATGCCAATAATATTCACCTGGTTCTTGCCAGAACTCCGGGTGGAGCTGAAGGCACAAAAGGGATTTCTTTATTTGTAGTCCCTCGATTCAAAATCAATGACGACGGCTCGATCGGTACATCAAATAATGTTAAATGTTCCAAAATCGAACACAAAATGGGGATTCATGCCTCCGCAACTTGTGAAATGCAATTTGGAATTGATGGCCAATCAGAAGGATGGCTAATCGGTGATGAGTTCGAGGGTATGGCAACCATGTTCATTATGATGAACGAAGCTCGTTTGTATTGCGGAATTCAGGGGGAATCTCAGGCGAATTTGGCTTTTATGATGGCAGAAAAATACACCAAAGAGCGAGCTCAGTTCGGAAAAGAAATCTACAAGCATCCTGATGTCAGACGAAATCTGCTGAAGATGAGAGCTATGTCTCGTGGGATGCGGGCTCTTTGTCTTCATACGGCAAATCTTTTCAACCACGCACACGATGATCACAAAGTTGAAGGTATCATTGGTCTACTAACACCGATCTGTAAGGCTTATTGTTCTGAGCAAGGGTTCTTAGTCTCTTCTCAAGCACTTCAAGCTCATGGTGGTTATGGTTATTGTACAGAATATGGAGTTGAGCAATTTGTACGTGATACTCAGATCGCCATGATCTACGAAGGAACCAACGCCATCCAGGCGATTGATTTTGTCATGAGAAAGATTTTGAAAGATGGTGGTAAGTCTCTTGGTATCCTGACTCAGGAAATTGTCAGCGCTGTGCAGGGATTAGATGAAAGCAAATTCAAGAAAGAGAAAGACTTGTTTAATAAAGTTCTTTTGAGCGCTCAGGGCATGATGCAACAGCTCACAACATACGCCAAAAATAATCAGTATAACTTGATTCTTCAGAACTGTAGCGATTTTCTCCACTTTGCTTCTCAGATGATTGTGGGTTGGAAGCTACTTCAATCAGCGACATTGGCCGATCAAAAATTGGCTTCTGCGAGCGCTGCAGACAAAGTTTACTATGAGTCAAAGATCACAGATTTCCGAGTGTATTGTGCTCATTATCTGACACACAACCTCTCTGTGGCAAAGACCATCACAGATTACACTGATGATGTGACAATGCTGGAGATTTAGGTCAGTCCGTGTTAAACTAGGTGTAATTTAAAATTAAAAGGTTACACCGTGTTAAAAGATAAAGTCTTTGAGTTGGCCCAGAAATTTTCTGGGTCCACTCATGGCAGTTCTGACTATGACAAAG
>JBEIEO010000074.1:0-11308 GCA_040382895.1 Halobacteriovoraceae bacterium | reverse complement strand
GCATTCAAAAGAAGAGCTAATTCTTTCTGATGAAGTATTGCCAGAACTCCAGAAGAGCTTACTTGCGATCTACTCACGCAATCGCGCTAAAGAATCTAAAGCTGCCACTGAATTCAGCGGTGCGGATTCCGGTTCTTTACGTAAGGCCGTGATGAGTGATTTTTCTTGGTCAAAAGATATCATGAATTCATCGGCTATTCAGCGTGACTGTCAGGCATTTGCCTATAGCAAAATACAATTTAAATTGCTGTATCATTTACCGAAGGATCTCTTCTCATCAGTTGTTTCGGAAGCTTGCTACAATATTGACAGCACTCCGGAATTCACAACATTTGTAGAAACATCTAAATCTCAGTTTGCTGATACCTCGATCAAAGGTCTGGAAGCAAAAGTTCTTGAACTGGCACGCGCTCGCGCGAATGTCTGTCTGGGTCAGTACCCAGTGGATACCAACCTGAACCGTATTAAGTTCAAAACAGAAAGAGAAAACTGTTTACTTGGTCATTGGGAAGCCATTGAGAAAGAAGCAGTAAAAGTTTTTGAAACTGATCCGGTCGTGATTCGACTTAAAATTGATACGAGGGCAGTCGTCTCCCAATTGGAAGTAAACCGCCGTCGTCATCAGTTGAGAGTAATCAAAGAGAACTTTTAGTCCCGCTTATAGCCATCTAGAAAAGATTTTTTAAACTCCAGGAAGCGGTCCTCAAGGATCGCTTCCCTGGCCCTTACGGCCAGTGACTTATAGAATGAAATATTGTGGGCCGTTGCCAGAATTTGCCCGAGTATTTCATTTGAATCAAACAAGTGCTTGATATAGGCACGGGTGAAATTCGTGTTCACATAGTCTTTTAAGTTCGGCTCAATAGGGAAGAAGTCCCGGCGGTAGTTCTTGTGCTCGATACGGATTTTTCCGCGATTGGTAAAGAGTGTTCCACCTCGGGCGAATTTGGTCGGGATGATACAGTCACTCATATCCACACCATTTTCCCAGATCATGAGAAGATCCTCTGGCATTCCCACACCCATCACATAGCGTGGCTTATCGACCGGCATAAGAGGAGCCGTATGCCTGACCACTTTCTCCATGTGTTCTGGACCTTCACCTACAGATACCCCACCGATTGCGTAACCTGGAAGATTTCTTTTTGTTACTTCTTCGATACAGACCTTTCGGTATTTATCATAGACACCACCCTGAACGATTCCGAAGAGTGCCTGCTTAGGATTGGTCCAGGCCTCGATACATCGATCCAGCCAGCGGTGTGTACGGGCGATTGAGTTCTCAACATATTTTTCAGTGGCCGGATACGGAATGCATTCATCGAAGGCCATCATAATGTCGGATCCCAGGTTCTGCTGAACCTGGATGGAAATTTCCGGAGTCAGGAGAACGTTTTCACCTTTCGCACCTTTGAAATTCGCACCTTCTTCAGTGATAGAATTTTTTTGAAGCGAGAAGACCTGAAATCCACCGGAGTCGGTGAGAATCGGGCGATCCCAACCCATGAACTTATGCAGACCACCCGCCTTAGCGATGAGTTCAGAGCCCGGAGTGAGGTGCAAGTGATAAGTATTAGAGAGCATGATCTCGATGGATAGATCCACCAGCTCTTTAGGCTGTAGGGCCTTGATCGCTCCGTGAGTTCCCACCGGCATGAATACCGGAGTGTGGATTCGACCATGGGGAGTATCGATGTAGCCGGCGCGAGCACCGCAGTTTTTGTCGACGTGTTCAAGTGTGAATTTAAAGTGATTATTGACTTCAGAGCGCACGTTCATAGATGAACTATCCTTTGGGCTAAGTTGTTTTCCAGACGGCAAGCCGTCGGCGTTTCCAGTAGAGGAATTGTATGCGCGGACCTTATCAAATTCTTTGGCCTTTGTTGAGCCTTTTCCTGGTCAGAGTAGATCTTACAGACCTGATACCTCTGACCATGTCGGTTGACATTCTCAAGGTTTATGATGGGGATACGGTACTTGTGGGCAATGGATCTTTTAGGCAAAAGGTCAGGCTTACTCCCATTGATGCTCCGGAGAAAGGACAACCTTTTTTAAATGGAGCCGGGGATGCTGGGGAATTTTCCCGTCGATGCCTTTCCCAAAAAATTTCCAATCGTGCAGAACTTAAAATTTATGGTCTCGATATTTATGGCCGGATTCTGGGAGATCTTGATGATCTGAGCTTTAGGTTGATCGAAGGAGGCTGTGCCGCTCTTTATCCGCAGGCCACATTTTCTAGCCGGCAAGAGAAAATCCAATATGCCAAAGCCTGGTTGAAGGCGAGAAAGTCGAGAAGGGGAGTATGGGCCTTTGGAGGATTTGAGCAACCAAAGGCCTGGAGGAAGAAAAATCGATTTAGTAAACGAGTCGCACGCCGGCGGTAGCACCAACCAGGTCGTTGCCCAGCGCCTTGTCGGCCTGAACGAATACGCGAACGAAAGGAAGATTGAACTGGACCCCGGCAAAACCGCGGAAGAGGAATGGATTTACTTCGCCTTTTCCATCGATGTTGGCGTCGGTTTCAATTTCACCATAGTTACCATCACCACCATTACCAACACAGCCAGCACCTGTACAAGTTACTGGAGTATTGGAAGAGTTAAGGTCCCCTTTACCGGTTGCTTCACCCATATTGTAATCGGCACCTAGGCCGGCATAAAGACTTACAAAATATAGAAATTGAATAGAAGTAGAGATCTCGAGTGGAATAGAATGAGTTGCAACATCAATCGTAGCAAAAGGATTGGCATCAACTGTTGATGTATAAGTTGAATTACCGCCCACTTCAGCTGTTACCGTTTCGTTGATCTGTGAATCAAAACGAAGCTTGGTTTTGTTGTATTCATAACCCCAGTGGACTTTAACCCCGCCCCAGCCTAAAAGAACATTTCCTCTGGGCTTAATCCAGTCATAACTGAAATGCACGCCGTAGGAATTAAGATCAATTTTAGCTTTGGTATCACCCGTCTCCATTTCATGATCGTACTTAAAAAAGTTCACATAAACGTTCAGACGATTGGTATCTAAACCCAAGATTGTTTGAGTATCCAGCCAGGAAAGATTGGTTCCAAGTACCAGACCACCCTGCAAACCAGCGCCTGAAAGATCAGCATCGGCATCTTCATTCTTTTCCAAATCGGCTCCCACACCAACACCAGCTCCCAAAAGGAAAACTGACATGTTTGAGGCATAGTCAGATCCTACGCCTTTGCCTGACATCACTGATGAATTGGCCATCCCTTCCATCAAGCGATCTGGAGTGGAGGCACTAGGAAGACCTTTGTTAATCTCATCCTCAGTCTTTTGTATTTCAGCTTCAAATGCAGCTAGAACAGGCGCTGGCAGTTCTCCCGCATCCTCAATAAAGTTCAGCCGGAAGATCTGCGCATAAGTCGGCGCGGCCATTGAGAGAGTTAGTAGGGTCACTAAAAGCTTGAAGATCATGGGCATTCCTTCCTGGGAGTTATGGGCATTCGGACATTCTAGCCTTAATTACCAAGGCTTAAGAGCCAGAATTTTTTACCTTTCGAACTGACAAACCCCCTAGGAGATGGTACCAGAGGACCAGTAAAACTAAGGAATTCACATGGCTTTCATCAATGCTGACCTTCATTCAGGTTTAGAGGGTTTTTTTAAAGAGCAGGGGCTTAAGACGGCTACTGCCATTCAACGCAAAGTTATTCCCGATATCCTTAATCGGAAATCGATTATCGTATTGTCTGAGACAGGTTCCGGTAAAACTCTTTCTTATGCACTCCCTATTTGTAGTCGCATCAAAACAAGAGAAGACCAGGGGATCAAAAATGATCAGAAGGGTGCACCTCTGGCGATGATCGTGGCTCCAACTCGCGAGCTTGCAACTCAGATCTATAACGTGTTCAAAAGCATTTCCCATCACACGAAACTGCGCGTGCGCGATTTGACTGGCGGTGATACTCACGCAAAGATGAAATCTGTTGCATCTGGTTCATATGAAGTTCTGATTGCAACTCCATCGCGAATTAAAAGTGCTCTTCAGAAAAAAGAATTGAATTTAGGCCAACTTCAAACTGTTATCTTCGACGAAGCCGATCAGTTGTTTGATATGGGATTTAAGAGAGATCTGGATTTCATCATCGAATACTTTGATATGAACATGACTCAGTTTGGTTTCATTACTGCAACCCTTCCAGCGGAAGTTGAAGAGTTCATCATCGAGCGTTTCCCGATGATCAAGTTCGAAAAACTTTCCACTGAGCAGTCTCACGCTCCTCAAAGCCGGATTGAGACTTACAACGTAAGTGTGACTCCAGCAGAGAAGAACATGGTTGTGAGAATGTTCCTTGAAAAGCAGGCCAAGGGCCGTGGGATTATCTTCACGAATCAAAAGAACCAGGCTGAAGAGCTTTATAAGTATCTTCTGGAGAAAATGCCGAAGCTTAAAACTAAATTACTCCACGGTGATCTGGAAATTAAAGAGCGCGAAAGTGCCATTCGATCATTCATGGAGGGCAAAGCTCAAATTCTGGTGGCCACTGATATCGCCGCTAGAGGAATCGATGTGCCGGATCTGGTTTGGGTCGTGAATTATGGATTACCGAAAACTGGAATCTATTATCTTCACCGCTGCGGACGAGTGGCCCGAGGTGGACGCAAAGGTATCGTTTATAATCTGGTCGCCTCTCATGATTCAAAAATGATCGCTCAGATCAACGAAGCCATTATGAATCAGCGTCATCTGGCCCTGGATGTGATTCCTGAGGAAAAACTCAAGAATCAACAGGAACGTCAGGAAGCTAAACGACTTGAACCCAAAGCTCCTGCGACTTTCCGTGGAAAAAAACAAGTTCCTGCGGAGAAAAAAGAACTGGTGGATCGCCGTGGAAGAAAAGTTGCTCGTCCAGGACGTGGACGAGCCAATGCGGGGGCCGATCGTAAGAAAGGTATTTCAGAAGCTCCAGTAAAAAGAAACCGAGGAATTAAGCGTCGATAAATTTAAGAATATCTTCCTTCTGTTTGAGCGTGTCTTCATAGCCAAGCTCAATCAGAGGGACAGTATAAGACGTATCAAAGGCCAGATAGCTCAAAAGATCCAGACCTTCTTTCCCTGAAACTCCAATCCCTTTTAAAAGATAGCGCAACATTGGTGGAAGTTCTTCATCCAGGCGTTCCGTCATTTTTCCCAGGTCTCGGGAAGGGCGGATCATGTAGATCGGAATCGCTTTGAAATGCTGACTTGATCCGGTTTTAATCAGATCATTAATCTTCATCATTCGTTCCACATCAGACTCTAAAGAATCGAGGAAAATGGCATTCATCATCACACCGGTTATTTGTCCGATAGTAGGATTTTCAAATGGTGAAAGTGCCAGATCCTGCATGCGGGTTTGGTTATGAGGATAACGGATGCCGATCGCAATAATTTTCTCTGCACCCAGATGAATTGCCGGAGATAGAGGTGTCGTTTGGCGGATGCATCCATCACCGAAGAAGCTTTCACCCACTTTAATTGGAGGAAAGAAAAAAGGGATCGCAGCTGATGCCATAAGATGATCAATATTCAGATCGGTTCGCAAAGAGAAACGATCACTGCGTGACCAGTCTGAAATATCAGTAGAGCCCTGATAGAAAATGACGTTACTTCCGGAGTTGTAATTCGTCGTTGATAGCGCCACACCTCTCAGAGCACCGCTCTTTATGTTGTCGTTGATGTGAACAAAATCTATTTCTCGCTTCAGTAATTTTTTTAACGGAGAAGTATCCAGGAGATGATTGATATGACTGCCTTTAGAGGTCATTCCACCAAATACAGTGCCACCAACCCACTTCATGCCGATTTCTGTGATAGAACGCGCACGCAGGTCGTAAATAACTTGAGGTTTAAGACTCCTCCAAAGAGATACCAGGTTTTCAGTACCCGTATCCCAATCCTGGGAATGTGCCGCGAGATAGGTTGAGTTGATTGCGCCAGCTGAATTGCCGGTTATAACATCAAAGAGATGCTTATCTTTTTTTAGAATTTCATAAAGCGCTCTGGCAACTCCGACCTGATAAGCAGCTCGTGCTCCACCACCGGTCATCACCAGACCAAGTCTTTGGCCCATAGATCTATTATGCCAAAAACTAGAAATTAAGCATTATTTAGGTGCTTGAGAGGAATAGGCGGTTAAAGGATACGGGCCAGTTCCTGGGCTGAACGCAGTGGAGATTCAAAGCCATCTCCCGCCAGGTACAGGCCTGATTGAACTTCCTCAAATGAATAATGGTATTGATTCAAAGGGCGACAGTAGCGCCATTTCTTTAATTCCCATTTTTCCATCTCGAGCTTACCCATAGGAGAGTGCTTCCATAGTTCATGCATTTTTTGGATAATCACTTCGTCAGGAAGGTCAAAATACTCTTCAGATAAAGAAACAGACAAGCGCAGGATGACGCCACGAGAGTGAAGAGATCTCTCATCCATCAGAGTGATCTCATGACCTTCCCATAATTGGGAGAAGGTCCCCATAGGTAAATGCTTTGCCACCACTAAAAGTAACAACGCTTTGGAATATTGAATCTGATAAAGCGAATGATGAGGCTCAATGAGATCATTCGCCTTTAAAAGTTCCAGCGCCTGAGGCAAGGGAGCAGTAAGAGTTACCCGGGTGGCATCAAATTGTGCCCCGTTATCGCAACCAACAATCCAGCGTTCATTTATTCTTTTGAGGGATGTCACACGGTGGTCTTTTTCTATCAAAAGCCCCTGTGCCAGATCTTTCATTAACTGGTTCATTCCGCTTTCGCGGTAGTGGCCCAAAGGAGTCGCAATCAGATCTCTGGCAACCTGAGGAATTGGTTCATCCAGATAAAGAGCTCCGTGATCAAAACCTTCATCATAAATTCTTCTGGTAGAGATCCTTCCACCGATGCCGCGTGATTTTTCTAGGATGATCACGGACTCATTCTTCGCCTTTAAAAGACCAGCGAGCTCAAGACCTGTCAGGCCTGCACCAATGATGAGATGGTCGAATTTTTTCACGATAAACTACCAAATTGGTGGTTAAGTTCATTCAAATGGGCAAATCGACGGCAATTCTTCCAACGATCAAACTTCAGTTTCGGATCATCGACTGTTCCGATGATCCATGCCTCCGTTTTAGAAGGAATTCCATTCATGATCTCTTCCAGAATCGAAGCCACATCAGATGATTGGCATCTTTCCTGAGAGATACTTAGTACAAGAACCGAAGACTCGGTGGCCCGTACCGCTTCAACAATACTTAAAGCTGGGAGACTTGAGTTCAGGAAGAAAAAGTCCAGTCCGTGGTGGCAGGCAATAAGAGTACTTAGAATCAGTTCCTGGGAGGAGTGATCATTCTCAATTGATGTCAGCACCACTTTGGATTTGGACTTAAGAGATTTTTCGTAATGGGAGTAAATAATAGTTCCGGCATGGAATTTGGCCAGGGCGTACAGTGCCTGAACCTGAGCATGCTTGAATACGCCTTTTGTTACCAATGCCTGAACTTCCAGGAGCAATGGTTGAAAGATCTCCATGGCAAATTCCAGAGGCGAAGTTGAAAGTTTAGCTTCAGTTAGAAGCTGGGAGACGACATCAACTTTGTACTGAGCGAGGGCTTCGATAAGTTCTTTTTTAGCTTTATCGATATTAAAAGAGGATTTCGGTGAAAGAAATTGCTGTGGAAGAAAAGGGGTTTTACTGGAAATGAGCTTAGCGTACAGCTCTTTAAGCTCCTGGTCACCGAGACGGGCAATTTGACTAATGGAGCTACCAAAATTTGTTAATTGAGCAAGAAGGGTAAGTCTTTCCACCTCGGGAGAGTTATAGAGACGGCGACCAGTGTCGGACCGCATGGGCGTCAATGCCTGGTATCTTTTTTCCCATGCCCTTATTGTATGAGCGCTGAGACCCGTCAGCTGGGACACCATTTGAATACTGAATAGCTTGTCTTCTTCTTTTATAGTCATGCTCTATGGATAACCCAGATATGAGTCTGGGCACAGTAAGAGCTTCACCCTGTCCAATTTTTGTATATAATAGGACCTAAGAATTCCATTTAACGGACTTACTCTTAACGGCCTAAGGGGCTATTATGAGTGAAACATTCCAAAGGGTAGATTATGAAGGTAGTAGTCACAGGAGCAACAGGATTTGTAGGACAAGTACTAGTTAGACAATTGCTCGATGGTGGACATGAAGTTGTTGTATTAACCAGAAACATCGCAAAGGCAGCTCTTTCACTAGGAAGTAAATGTAAATACTTTCAGTGGGCAGATATGGATACTCTTCCACCGATAGAAGCTTTTGAAGGTGTTGATGGAGTGATCAACCTGATGGGCGAGACCATTTCGAAGAGATGGGATGAGCATCAAAAGAAAAAGATTGTCTCCTCTCGTATCAACGGAACTCGTCGTCTGATTGAAGCGATTGAAAAAACCACAAAGAAACCAAAAGTTTTCGTTTCGACATCAGCAGTGGGTATTTACGGGAGCCGTGGTTCTGAAGAATTGAATGAAGCCTCCAACCTCGCTGATGATTTTCTGGCGAAGGTTTGTAAAGACTGGGAAAACGAAGCTAACAAAGTTCGTAACCAGGGAGTTCGTGTGGCCATCATCCGTGTGGGTGTGGTTCTTGGCCGTGGCGGCGGAGCTTTGGAAAAAATGCTACCAATCTTCAAGCTTGGTGGCGGTGGTCCGGTTGGTTCAGGTAAACAGTATATGAGTTGGATTCATATTGAAGATCTTGCGGCGATGTACATCGAAGCTCTGAATAATGAAAACATCAAAGGCGTTCTCAACGGAACTGCCCCTTATCCTGCAACCAATGCAGAGTTCAGTAAAATGTTGGGTAAAGTTCTTCGTCGACCAGCTTTCTTTCCAGCACCAGCATTTGCGATGAAGATTGCTTTCGGCGAAATGTCTCAAATTCTTCTTGAAGGACAGAGAGTTCTTCCTGTGAAGTTTAAAGAGCACAATTTCCGATACCGCTATCCGACATTGGAGATGACACTTAAAGAAACAGCATACTAATTTTCTAACAGTGAGCATTGCAGAATTTTCTTGTTATTCTGCAATGCCCGCTTCTTAAGCGTCACAACACCTTTCCATACAGTTAAAACCTCATTGTAAAATTATTTATCTTCATTCTTTAGAAGATTGAGCAAAGTATCGGACTAGAGTTATAAGTTTCCCCGAGCTTACTTCAACAAGGATGAAAAATGAAAAAGGTTCTCCTCGCTACTTTGGCATCAACACTGATTCAAGTTGCTCATGCTGAAAGATTCGAAGCCGGCAACAGTCCCGTTTTTTTTAAAAACATCTCTGGTACAAACTTGATCAGTGATTTCAATCAGCTTCCAAAATCCGGAAGTCAGCTGGATGATCGCTACGGATGGTCTGAGACATACTGGCCTTCAAATAAGGGTGGTATCGCATATCGCTGGAGCCATCCGGATCCTCAGCCATTCAGATACAAACTTCATACTCGCGCAGAGTTATTGCAAATGAACTTTCAGCAACTCTCGCACCTATCTCCTGCTGAAATGTATGACATTGCGATGGGTGACTATAACTACACGCTGACTAAGAAGACTCTCAGCCGTTTCACTTCACGTGACTTGTGGTGGGAAGGGATCTGTCATGGATGGGCACAAGCCGCAACCAACTATCCTGAACCGGCAGCTGTGATTGTGACCAATCCGGATGGAATTAAAGTACCATTTGGTTCCTCGGATGTGAAAGGACTTCTTGCGATGCATGAGGCCTATAACTATGGAGGAAAATTTTCATTCACCGGAAGACGCTGTAAGGTGAATGGAAAAGTTCAAGGTGAGGGCGATCAGCGTGATGCCAATCCCAATCCACCGACACCTGAGTTGGCGAGTACTCCTGATTGTAAGGACGTGAACGCTGGTGCCTTTCACCTGGTTCTTACGAACATGATTGGTATTCATGGACGCGGCTTTGTGGCGGACATAGATAGGTTCAATGATGTCTGGAACCAACCGGTGACTGATTATCAAACAAGTGTCGTGGGTGAAGAAGCAGTTTCTGAATTTGATCGGGCCCAAGGTGTGTCTCGCAAAGTGAAAATGTCGACGAAGTTCACTTACGGCGAAGAATTGAAATTTTATACTCCAGAAATTGCAGCTACGGGTGCACGCAATTTTGTCTCCAAGAAACCTGTTACCGGAACTCCACATCAGGAATTTCGTCATAAGCAGTATGAATATATCCTGGAACTAGACGCTACGGGAAAAGTTATCGGGGGAGAATGGTTAACTGAGACTCGACCAGACTTTTTATGGATGTATGAGCGCTCTTCAAAGTTTCGCAATTCACCGATTCCGTTAGGTGGTTTAGGAAAAATCTATCGCCCTGTTCGTCGCTAATAAAAAGTGAAATTCATCAAGCGAAAGGCCACCCAATGGGGGGCCTTTTTTATGGTCAGGATGACCGGGTCGACATTATCTGAATCCTGCAGACTCTACTTCCAACTGCGATTTTTGAATTTGTTTCACGACTGAAAAAAAATTACGAAGAATTGGGTGTTTATGAGGAGGAATAGTTCACTTTCACCGGTGAAAGTGAAGTGCGTCAAACTTCCGAAAGGCATGTCCAAAAGGTACGTGACACCTTTTGGACATCTTTAAATTTTGCTTATAAGCGCTCAATCACACCACATGCAATAGGCACAGAGGCCTGGGGAGTAAGTCCCGCTATGACCCCCACAGAGCCAGGAAGAGGGCGGTTACTCACAATCCCATGAACCATCACTACACGTCCGGAAAGATCCAGAGTTTTACCAGGGGCAAGCTTAACAATGTGATCAGAAGTATTGTCATCAGCAGCGGTCAAGTCACCCATCAGACTTTGGAGTGAAGCTTTCTGGAAGTAATTGAAGTTTCCTTTTGGGAACATGGTCATGCCATCAAGCTGCGAATTAAGATTTCCATCCAATGGGACCAGTACTGGTTTTGCTACGGCCACAGCTTCGGCATAATCCACTACACCATCACGGTTCTTATCATCTTCTGGCCGAGGACAGCGCAGGCCTGCGTGAATACTTTGAATATGAACGACATTTGCCGAATCATCCATCCAGGATTTTACTTCCACGCTGTCGCCACTGATTTTAATATCGGCTTTACCATTGGGAAACCAGCCAGAAAGAGCGTGATTCAGGGGACGCAAGATAGCGCGGTATTGACCTTCCGTTTCCTGCATTTCCCGGTGCTGACCACCATCGGCTGAGTTGCCTCCTGTGCCACCGCCACTGCCACCGCAAGCGGCCAGAGCAAGAAGACTTACAACCGAAATATACTTC
>JBEIEO010000073.1:0-11357 GCA_040382895.1 Halobacteriovoraceae bacterium | reverse complement strand
GAGCCTTTGGTGGCGGGGAGTGAAGCCATTAGTTGTGGGCCGAAACATTTTCGCTCCACTGAATTTGATATTGCCCAAAGTTACGGCCGCGCAAAAGAAGTTCGAAATGCTCAGGAACTCAACCGCTGGTTGGAAGAGGATATCTCTCACGTGCAAGTCCATGATAGACTAAAATCTCAGATTAATTCCTATGCCATCTATGCCAAGGAAGTTCTTTCATGTTGAAGAACAGATACAATGAAATATTAGTCGGAATGGGTCTTATGTCCCTGGTGCGAGGATTGATTTCACTTAAGCGGAATCGTTCAACCTTACTGATTGATGACCCGAGATTTCTGGCCGATAGTTATCACTTCCATTATCTGAGTGAAATGGAAGTGATGGCCCTTATGCGTCTGGGGAAAAATTTTGATATCCCGGAACTAAATGACCTGAAACAATTCCTGCTGCCTTCCTTCATTGAATTTGTCTCCAATGATTTCCGTCTTAGATTAGGACGCACGCCTTTTGAAAATCTTCGGGAAGTCCTAAGAAAATTCCCTGAACTCCTGGATCGCAGCGATCTGGATCTTCCGTATAACGAAGGCTCCGATGCCTTTAATACCTATTTTTTAGAAGAGCTCCGTCGCTACGAAGCTTCTTGTTATGAAATCTCCCAGCGGCCAAAAGCTTTACGATTTGAATTGCAGGGGCCGAAGTGGATGAAAAACTTTTACGCCAAATTTGCAGAGCTCATTAACCGCGACTATACCGCTTCCAAAGACCTGAGGTACTCTTGCCTGATTCATCTTTTAGGTCTTTCTGCTGAGGAAAAATTAAAGACAAATCTCCCTCCAGAGGAGATTCCTTTTTATTTTTTCCGATTACTCTCACCAGTATTCAGACTCCAGGACTTTTTCCTTGCCACTCAGCTTAAGCGGCGATTGTCATTATTAGGTGGAGACTACAAAGCCTCTCCTGTTCAGTTTTGGCAGTTTCATGAACGTAAATTTGAAAATCTTCTGCTGGCAAGTTTTGAAGGTGTGATCTCCGGTGATCGCGTGCTGTTTTTTGCTCATCTACCAGAAGATGTTCCTTTTAGAGTGAAATCAAATTTCCCGGTTTATCGTAAAAGTCAGATCTCACCGGCCAAAAGGATTTCTTCTCCGATCCCACCTACCGAGCTGACTTTTATTACCCACAAAGATAATTTGGGCTCGGACACTCCCTATCGGGTGCTGGCCCATAGTCAGAGTATGGCGTTCTATCATTGGCCATATCCGGAGCTACCGGGATCTAAGCCAGAGTTTTTTGAAAAGAATGTGCGGGAAACTTACCATGCTGATGCCGGCTTTTTACCTTTTGAGGAAGTGGCCATCGAAACTAAGGGTGTGCAGAGTGTGAGTATAGATCTGCGAGAGCTGCGGGAATTCAGAAAAACCGAAGCTCCGGTCCTGACCCTACTGCCTCTGGAGATTGCCTTAGGGGAGAAGCCTATTTCAGGTTTTGAGTACTGGGGTCCTTTCAGGTACCGAGGTTTGGGACTTTTGGCACTCTGCTATGGAATTGAAGGAATTTAAGGTATAATAGATTCATGATGCTTCGTCGTTTTCTGAATAAGAAAGGCCAAACTGCCGTGGAATACCTCCTGGTGATGTCTGTTTCCATTGGCCTGGGTTTGACCTTTTTTAAGAAATTCCAGAAGTATATGCTAGATAATCCAAATAGTTACATCAATATTCACATGCAGTTCTACAAGAACATGTATGATCCGAACCATGGTTTTAAAAAATACCGCCTGCCTAGATAGTATATGTTTACATGCGTAGCATTGTAAACTTTACAGGCGTTGTCTGATTTTCTTTCTTGCCACGCATCAATGCCGTACACTCTTCCTCAAATTGGCATTAATCATGTCCTTTCGAGGAGGAATGTAGATGAAAACGAAACACTTAATGGTATTGGCGCTCTCTTTGAGTTTTGCCACTGCCTACGCTCAGTCAGAAGAGCAGGTTCTGAATTCTGATCCAATCGATGTAGATGGTTATCTACAGGAAAAACAAGTTACTGATGGCGAGCTTGAGCAGATCAAGGGCGAGATCAGAAAACAAAAAAACGAAGTACAGCTGAATAAAGAAAAATCTAAAGGGTTTAAAGAGCTGTCTCGCACCACCGAGAAACTCTCAGAAACAACTGAAGAGTATATCGATGAAAAAAAGAATGCTCAGGGTGAGATCGCTGAGTACAACAAGAAAATCAAATGTCTGATGGAAACCGCTCCAGGACCTGATTGTGACAAGTACGTGCGTAATAGGCGTGCCGAAGTTCAGCAAGCACAAGTCCAGCAGGAAGTGACTACAGCTCAAGCTGCTCCGGCAGTAACCAGTGTGGCAACTGCTCCAGTGGGCAATGCTGCTTTTGAAGTGATCAAGCTTCTTCCTTACGCCGGTGGAACTCAGTACAACGGTGAAGTGGAACAATTGGAAGCTGAACTTTCAGGCGGTATCCGACTTGAATCAAATATTACTTCACGTTTTTCAATGGGTATCGGGTTTAACTACTCTCAATTGAAGACCGAGGATTTTGCTAACAACATCTACTCGTCTCAGACTTTCGGTCAGGGATATGTAGGCCGCGAGATTCAGTACCGCTCGATGGGTCTGGATCTTTACGGAAAATTCTTCATCACTCAAGGTGAAAGATTCCGTCCCTACATCGGAGCAGGTCTGGGTTATAACCGCGCTCAGATGAGATATTCTGAGAACGATCCTTACCAGACCAATTTCGGTGGCAACATGTATAACTTCGGTGATGAGAATTACCGTTCAAGCTACTCCACTGGAACAGTGATGGCCGGTTCAGAGATCATGATCACTCGTGGTTTTGGTCTGAACATCGAAGCTTCATTCACAACTGCTTTGGGAGATTCAATGTCTTCTCAGAGCAGCAAGAACCCAACTGTGAACCCAGACCAGAAACGTCTGCGTGATTTGGGTGAAGAGATCATTAATGCTAACGCGATGTCGATATTTGCAGGTGCGGTGATCCTCTTCTAATTGCACATACCTTTAAGTTTCTCCTCGAAAAAAGCCCTGCGTAAGCGGGGCTTTTTTATTTTACGTTGACGCAACCGTCTTAGTGGTTGACCAAAATGCTTTTGTCTTCAGGACTCTCGATCAATCTATTATAATTTCATGTAATAATTCATTCATTTCTTCTCCCAAAGGACATACATGAAACCAGTTTATCTCGTTGATGGAAAACGTACTCCTCAAGTTAAGGCCGGGGCTGATCTAAAAGAAATCGCAGCTCCATATCTTGGTCACTATTTGATTCGTCACCTGGTGGATAAATATGGTCTTCCGACTGATCAGGTGGATGAAGTGATCGTCGGCAACACCGGAACTCCGGCGAAGTATCCGAACGTGGGAAGAATCATTGCTCTCGAAGCGGGTCTGCATAAGAAAACTTCTGGTTACTCAGTTCATCGTAACTGTGCTTCAGGTATGGAAGCTCTTTCCCAAGCCTATGATAAAATTTCTTCTGGTCGAAATCATCTGATCTTCGCTGGCGGAGTTGAGAACATGACTCAAATGCCATTGATGTTTAATAAACAGATGACTGAATTTTTTATGGAGATGATGAAAGCAAAATCTCCGGCCCAAAAATTGAAAATCGTCTCTTCTTTTCGTCCGAACTTCCTGGCCCCGGTAATTGCTATCGAGCAGGGGCTGACAGATCCTTTCTGCGGCAAGAACATGGGACAAACGGCTGAGACTCTTGCCCGGGAACTGGGTATCTCCCGTCGCGAGCAAGATGAGTTTGCTAACCGCTCTCACAATCTGACTACTGCTGCTACCAAAGAAGGAAAATTCCGTGAGGAGATTCTTCCTATCACGGCCGGTGCTAAGCTCGACAAGATGATCGCTGATGATATCGGCTTCCGTGAGAACTCAACCGTTGAAGGTCTTGGAAAACTAAAACCATACTTCGAGAAAGAAACTGGAACTGTGACTGTTGGTAATGCTTGCCCGATTACCGATGGCGGATCCATGTGGCTTCTGGCCTCGGAAGAAGCCGTTAAAAAATATAATCTCGAGCCGATGGCGCGAATGGTAGATTATCACTTCCATGGTCTTGAGCCTGAGAGAATGGGATTGGGCCCGGTGATGGCAACTCACGGTATCCTGAAGCGCACAGGTATGAATCTCAACCAGATGGATCTTTTTGAGTTAAACGAAGCCTTCGCCGCTCAGGTTTTGGGTTGCTTAAAAGTGATGAAAGATAAATCCCTTTCTTCCCGTTGGGGAATTGATGAAGTGATCGGTGAAATTCCAATGGAGAAACTAAATGTAAACGGTGGTGGTATTGCACTTGGACACCCAGTTGGTTCAACCGGTGCACGTCTGGTTGTGACACTGGCCCATGAACTTAAACGGCGTAAGCAGAAGTATGGTCTTGCTACACTTTGTATCGGTGGCGGTCAGGGTGGAGCAGTGATCATTGAAAATCTTAAAATGTAATTAGAGGGATACCATGAGCTTTAAACATATTTCTTACGAGATCAAAAACGACATCATCTGGATCGGTCTGGGATTGAACGAAAAAAAATCCATGACGACTTTAACCCGTGACTCTCTGGAAGAGCTTACCCGTGCAATCGCTGATGCGACGGAAGTGGATAAGAAAAAAGGTGCCAAAGGTCTATGCTTTTTTTCTCACAAGCCTGGAGTTTTCCTGGCCGGAATGGACATTACTGTTATCAACGATCTTAAAAACGAAGCTGATGCTCTCCGCAATCTTGAACAGGCCCACATGTTATTCAACGCCATTGAAGATCTCAAAATGATGACGGCTTCTTTAGTGGATGGAATCTGCTTAGGTGGAGGTCTTGAGCTTTCTTTATGCTGTAAAAAAATCTTCGTTTCAGATAACTCTAAGACCGCTCTTGGGCTACCGGAAGTAATGCTGGGAGTGCTTCCTGGATTCGGTGGAACATACCGTCTTCCGAAACGTGTGGGATTACCAGCGGCCCTTGATATGATCCTTACTGGAAAACAAATCAAAGGCAAAAACGCTTATAAGATGGGGCTCGCCGATGCCGTTTTACCGGCCGAGCGTATGCAGGAGCTTGCACCTCAGTACCTGAATAAGTCGAAGAAGAAAAAGACACTGAAAGAAGAAATTGAAAAAGCGGCGATGGAGAATTTCCTCACCCGTAAGATTATTTTTCAAAAAGCGCGTGAGCAGGTCATGAAAACCACCAAGGGGTTTTATCCGGCCCCACTTAAGATTTTGGAGGTTCTGGAAACAGGTGCGAGTAAGAATCGCTCTGACTATCTGGCGATGGAAGCTCAGGCCTTCGCCGAGCTCTCTCAGAGCACTCAGTCTAAAAACCTTCAGCACATTTTCTTTCTGACTGATAACACCAAGAAACTTGAAAATAAAGATCAGCTTCCTTCTGTTAAGCGCGGTGGTGTTTTAGGTGCAGGTGTTATGGGCGGTGGTATCGCCTGGTTATTTGCTCACAACAATCAAGCTCCGTTGATGAAAGACATCACACCGGCAGCCCTGGAGCTGGGACTTAAACAAGCCTCTCAGAACTTTGCGGGAGCTCTAAAGCGCAAGCGCATGTCGGAGGATGAGTTTAACCGAAAAATGCGCTCGATCGAACCAACTCTAAGCCTTGAAGGCATGAAGGGTGTGGACCTCGTGGTAGAGGCGGTAGTTGAGAATATGGATCTCAAGAAAAAAGTTTTTGCGGAATTGGAAGAGTATGTACGTCCGGATTGTATCCTGACTTCTAATACATCATCACTTTCGGTAGAGGAAATGAGCAAGGCCCTGAAAAAACCAGAGCGCTTTGCAGGCTTGCATTTTTTCAATCCGGTAAACAAGATGCCATTGGTAGAGATTATCACGCATGAAAAGTGCGATCCAAAAACGGTCCAGACTCTGATTAAGTGGGTCCTAGACGTGAAGAAAACGCCGATCGTGGTGAAAGATGGACCAGGCTTTCTGGTGAATCGTATTCTTGCACCTTATCTAAATGAAGCTGCATTCCTTCTGGAGGAAGGCGTTTCAGTAGAGGCCCTGGACGAAGCGGCCTTGAATTTCGGTATGCCGATGGGTCCTTGCCGTCTGATGGATGAGATCGGTTTGGATGTTTGTGTTAAGGTAGGGCAAATCATGCATAAAGGATTAGGTGAGCGAGCGAATCCAAGTTCTCTATCGACCAAACTTTATGATGCCAAACTTCTGGGTAAGAAAAACAATAAGGGTTTTTACCTCTATGATGAGAAAGGCAAGTCCACTGGGAAGAATCCAGAAATTGCTAAAATCCTTCCATCTAAGAAAAAACACATGGATGAGATGCAGATTCAGATGCGCCTTTTCCTTCCGATGGTTAACGAAGCCGCTTATATTCTGGCAGATAAGATCTGCGATAAAGCCGCTACCGTTGATGTGGGTATGATTTACGGAACAGGTTTCCCTCCATTTAAGGGAGGCCTTCTTCGCTGGGCCGATTCGGAAGGACTGGATCAGATCGTCGAGCGCATTAACAACTTCTCAAAAGAAGTAAGTTCAGAGCGCTATCAGTTGGCGCCGCTGTTGTCTTTGATGGTCAATGATAAGAGAAAGTTCTATGATCTCTAGGCTTCTTAGGAGCCTAGAGTGAGAATTTGGCCTTTTTTTAGCTATTTTTTTAAATATATCTTTTTCTCAAAGACCCGCCAACGATTGCTTTTCATAGCAGTCGTTGGTCTGTTTATTTCTGCTTTCTCTCTGATGGTCATTCAGGGAATTATGGGCGGACTTCAGCGTGGTCTTATCCAGCGCTCTAAAAATGTCCACGGCTCCTACCTGATTCAATTTGATGCCATTACCAATGAATCTCTGGATGAGATGCGTGAGATTTTGAAAAAAGAAGGTGTGTCCTTTTATTCAGAACTCGAAACCGAAGTGATGCTCAAGTACAAGAGCTATGTCTCACCGGCCAAGTTTCACGGCTTAGTGCTATCAGACGAACGTCCGTCTTTTCTGGCCGATAAAGACTTCTCTGGTTTAGTCATCGGAAGTGAATTGGGTTCTAAGATCAAGTTACAATTCCTCGATGAAATCATGGTAATTGCACCAGGAGTTTCCGATTCTTTGATGGGAGAGGTGCCGCGCTTTGTTTCTGAAAGCCTCTCCGACTACCTCTACACCGAATTGCCGGAAGTCGATGAGTTTGAGATGTGGGGTAGGGCAGAAATTGTTCAAAATTTACTGCGTGAGCGGGGAATTAATCAGATTCGTATTTTTTCTAAACTCTCAGAGGAGATCATTGAAAAATTAAAGAGCACCAAAACCGAAATTCCTTTCCGCATGCTGAGTTGGGAAGACATGAATGGTGCTCTGGTATGGTCACTCAATCTTGAAACAAAGGTGATGCTCTTTCTTTTCATTAGCATGAGTTTATTGGTGGCGATTGCTATTACTTCCGGACTTCTGATTTTTTATTCCAAGATTCGCCGGGACCTTATGAGCTTTTGGATCCTGGGTATGGCCCAACAAAAATTAGTGCAATTATGTTTTAGATTTATCTTAATTCTTTCCGCCTTAGTTTGTGGGCTAGGTACCTTTACTGGATTTATCACTTTAAGAATACTTGAGGTGTATGGTCATGATATCGTTCCAGATATCTTCGTCGAGCGCCGCTTTCCCATCGATTTGAATTTCAGCCAGATAACTCTAAGTTTATTTATCCCATTCGGGATTTCAGTCATTTTCAGCTACCTTTCTTATCTTAACTTTCGTAAAGAGAACCAATCATTTGTTGCCATCGTAAGAAGTGTTGGTTGAGATCCGGATTCGGGTTAAAATGAAGTGAGATTCAGGATGAATCTTACGTGAAATAAAGAGGATCTTTTATGGCAAATCTTTCTCTCAGTGAACTTTTTCCTCATACCTTTCTCAATGAATCGACTTTGCATAAGTCTTTGGGGGAAGAGTTTTCACTTTGTGATAATGGAAACATGGTTTTCCATTGGGCCGATTTTCACGAAACTTGTGATGTTGTTAAAAAACATCTGGAGTCACATCCTGAATTGAAAGATGAGTTCATCCGTAAGGAGCATGCCCTTAATCGTCTCTCGCTTATTCCGGTATGGATCCGCACAGAAAAGAAAGTTCACCAGACAACGATGTTTGATCTTTATGAGCGCTACATTCTGAATCAGATGCAGCTTTCGATGGGGATTGATCCTTTTGGACCGATTGAGATTTCTTTCATCTCAAGCACTGGTCCCTTCAAGTCCATGGCCATCGCTGAATGTTTCAACAAAAACACCTATAAAGACTTCGTTATGGTGTACCTTCTTCATGACAAACTTCCCAAGCGCGACTACCGCGTTCGTCTCAAGGCTAAAGTTCTGATGGAGTATGGACAGGACTTCGCTAAGGCTCAACTTATTCAGCTGGAACAGCTGACGATGAATGGATTGTTACTCTCAATGGAGTCGGATGTATTCCTGAAAGAGATCCCCAAAGAAGGTTCGCTGCGCTTATTGATCGATACTGATTGTTTGCGAGAAGGTAGCCAGAAGAATCTGGATGACCTCAAGACCTATCTCTCTCAATATGCTTTTAATTTAATGTACTCCTCCCGTAAGGAAGATGCTCTGAGCTGTGATGTGAAGGACATTAATTTGCAGTCGAGCTTTGACTTCCTGAAGAATCGCAAGATTTTCTTATTTGTCGCCTATGACCAGCTTCACGGCACTGATGCCACCAAGGTCAAGAGTATCGTGAGTTTTGTGAACCACACGCGCTCTTTAATCCGTGAGCATTACCAGAATCATTTCTTTAAGAAGAGCGCTTAAGCTTATCCTGGCTCGAATAATCCACTTCATAAGCCGCGGACTTATCCAGATTCTTGCGTCGTTTATCGTAGCGCTCGGTAGTGGTGATGTTAGCGTGTCCGGCGAAGGTCGCTACATCTCTGATGGGTGTGTATTTGGTATCCAGTAAATGAGAAATCACTGTGGCCCGGCATGAGTGCGGAGAGACGGCCTTATTAATACCCAAACTTTTAGCATAGCGCTCGATCACCCGGTAAATGGTTGAGCCATCCACAGGACGGGTATTCTTTCTGGATACTTCGGTCTGCAGTAGATAATCTTCACCACCCATATCGATGCCCTGATTCTTCAAGTGATCAAGATACGCCTGAATTTCAGTCTGGACGTATTCTGAAAGAGGAACCAGGCGGACCTTGTCACCCTTACCGTGAATTCGTAGAACAGTATGACCGCGGTCCTGGAAGAGCTGAAACAGCTTTATATTAACCAGCTCCGAGCGACGTAAGCCCAGATTAAACAGCATCACCATGATCAAACGATGGGTACGTCCCATATGAGTTTTGATATCCGGAGCATTGATCATCAAAAGCACTTCCTGATCATCAAAAGCCACCGTGGGTGATTCTGTCTGAACCTTCGGAAGCTTAATCGTATCCAGGGGATTGTGATCCATAAGTCTGGCAGCTACGGCCCATTTTATGAAAGAACGAATGCAGACCAGGCGGCGATTCACGGTCGCTGAGGCCAGTCCCTTTTCCATCAAATGATCACGGTAAAGTTGAAAGTGAAATGACTGGATATCTTTGGGATGAGTGATGATGACATTCCCCGAGCGCAAGAAATCGAAGAAGAATTTTAAATCTTTGATGTAAGCCGTTTTGGTATCTTCTGAGATAAACTGCACCAGAAATTCTGTGATGAAGTCTTGAATGTCAGTCTTTTTCTGAGCAGCTTCCTGGAACTTGCGGGCCAGTTCCGGATTGTAGTTTACGGTAAGTTCATGGGATTTTTTGGCCATACCTGATTTTAACTTAAAGTGTGTAGATATCAATGGCGGCAAATACTGATCACCTAACTCGGGAATGATCTCCTTGGCAAAGCGTCTCGAGAGTTGAAATAATGAAAATCTAGCAGGAGAGAAATTCATGGTTTCAATCTTTGTGGCCCTGGTGGGGGGCCTCGTTCTGGGGTTAGTGATTTATCATCTTCGTGCCCAGAAGATTCTCCTGGACCATCAGGTGCTGAAAGAAAAATATCAGCTCCAGGAAAAGTATCATCAAGAGTCCAGTGAGAAGCTGGAACTTAAACTGAAAGAAATCTCACAACAAATTTTTGAAGAAAAATCCAAACGCTTCCGGGAGGACTCTCTGCGGGGCATGGAACTCATGCTTAACCCGTTTCGCGAAAAGATGACGGAGTTTAGCCGCAAAGTAGAAGAAATGCATCTTATCGATACCAAAGATCGCCTCAAGCTTCATTCAGAGATTGAGCGCATTGTGATGACAGGCCAGAAGATGAGTCTTGAGACGGAAAATCTCACCCGCGCTCTTAAAGGAGACGTGAAGCTTCAGGGAAATTGGGGGGAGATGGTGCTCCAGAAAGTGCTGGAAGCTTCTGGGCTAAGAGAAGGCGAAGAGTTCACACTCCAAGGTAAGGATCTGAAGCTTAAAGACGAAGAAGGCCGCCATCAGATGCCTGATGTGATTATTAATCTGCCGGAAGGAAAGCATTTAATCATTGATTCCAAAGTAAGCCTCGTGGCCTATGAGCGCTACATTAATGAATCCCATGAAGAAGATCTTTCAAGTTTTCTGGATTCTCTTTATGAGCATATCAAAGGCCTCTCCCGCAAAAGTTATCACCTGCTGGATAAACTCGTTACTCCGGACTATGTGATGCTTTTTGTGCCCATCGAAGGCGCCTTCACGCTTTCTATGCAAAAAGACAAAGAGCTATTCAACTTTGCCTGGGAAAGACACATCGTCATCGTGAGTCCATCCACATTGCTTGCAACCTTGAGAACCGTAGCGAGCTTATGGAAACAAGAGAGACAAAATAAAAACGCGGTGGAGATCGCCCGCCAGGCAGGTGCCCTGTATGATAAATTTGTTTCAGTGGCTGAAGATCTGGATCAGATGCAAAGAGATATCCGTAAAGTGGGTGATAGCTTCGATCACCTAAGGGGCAAGATGCTAACTGGTAAAGGCAGCCTTGCCTCGCGTATGGAAAACCTCAAAGAGTTAGGGGCAAAAACCACTAAGACTTTGGAATCTGCTGCCGAATAAACGGTTAGAAGACCTCGATCTCACCTAACGGCAATGAACTTTTTTCGTTCAAAGCATCCTGCACTTCCACTTCGTAACGTCCGGGAGTAAGCCCTTCAAGTTTCACATCTTTTTTTGAACCAGGTGCCATATCGAGTCGCTTTTCTACCGGTTTTGAAAGTTTCACAATCTGAACAATCCAATGGTAAGCGGTCTCTGGCAGCATGCCATAATCAAAAGGCAAACAACGGAAAGTGAAGAAGGTATCTTC
>JBEIEO010000072.1:0-11562 GCA_040382895.1 Halobacteriovoraceae bacterium | reverse complement strand
GTTCGAGCGCTTGGGCGATCACTTCGAAAACCCCGGCTCCTGGATCGCGGCCCTGCAAGAGCATGCGCTGGTGATGCAGGCCATTGAAGCGGGCGACAGCCCAGGGGCCGCAAAAGCTAGTGGATAGCTTGCACTGCTCCAGTCCTTTGGGACAACATATTCATTCGTGGCTTTGATGATATCAATCAAGGCTTGAGTCATTTGCCAATAGCTTTGAGAAGACTCTAGCCCTTCAGGCAAAACTTCAGTCCCACTAAAGGCAGTGGCCATCTGTAAACCTGAAGCAAATTGAGTAGTATTACGACAATTGACAGTAAGCTTTGGTGGTAATCTGATAGGCCCCTGGAGAAATAAACGATTATCTACTAAGCGGACTTTTGCACCCAAGGAATTTGCCAGGTCAATAAACTCCTGCCACGGTCTTTGTTTTAACCTCGGTCCTAAGATCAGTTCATAGGGAGCTTTTCCCATCAAAAGTAAGGCCGCTAGGAAGCGGGCACTGGTTCCCCCCTCACCTATTTCTAACTGAGCGCCGCTGGGATTCTCGCAATCAGGAAAAGAATTTATGAATGTTACGGTCTCAGAGACTCTTGTCATCTCTAAACCGATTTGAGGAAGTGCTCCCAAAAGGAAACCAACATCTGATGCCGCCGGCAGATCATGAATCGTGAAAGAACCAGGCTTTAGTGCTGCGAGGATTAAAGCTCGGTTAGCATAGGACTTTGACCCGGAAACCTGAACTACGGAGCAAATGCCACCAGCACTAAGCTTTAAAGTCGTCATGCTGCTTAATCTTTTGAATGAAGTCGTCGATCGGCACCTGAATAACGCTCGATTTTCCAATTTGCTCCGGAACAATCAAACGAATAGTCTGGGCTTGACGCTTTTTATCTTGTTGTAAATAAGCAAGAAAAGTATCAAGAGAAAAATTTGCGGATTTAAAATTGAGCTTCGATGAATCCACACCTAAAGCTTGCGTGATCTTTTCCCATTCTTTTAACATAGACTCACTTTTCAGTAGGCGAAATAAATATTTTAAACCCATCATGACAGCAAACCCATGGGGAATTTTGAGAGTGGATTCAAAAGCGTGTCCGAGCGTATGACCAAGATTTAATAAAATCCTATCGCCCGTTTCCTTAAAATCTCTCTCGATGATTTCCATTTTAAAAAGAGCACATTCCCAGGCAATAATTCCCAGTTCTGCTTTATTCATAACCAAATCGTGTATTGGTTTTGAGAGAAAAGCATATTTCACTATCTCTCCCTTACCAGATAACCATTCCTGTTCAGGCAAGGTCACCAGGAAATCTTCACAGATAAAAACCTTCTCCGGAGCATGAAATGCACCGATGAGATTTTTTCCCTCTGGAACATTAACCGCAACTTTCCCACCGATCGCTCCATCAACCATGGCCAGCAATGTTGTGGGTACTGATACCCAACTAATGCCACGAAGGAGAGAAGCGGCTACAAAACCGGCCAGATCAGTTGTTGCACCCCCGCCTATGGCGTAGAGTTTAGAAGTGCGCGAGATTCCTTGCTGAAGAAAAAATCTAGAGATCTCTGAAAATGAAGCCAAGTTTTTCTGTTCTTCAGGTGATTTGAGCCAGAAGACTCTGGGAGATTCCCCAATCCAATGAGGAAGATGAGTTCTGACGGCTTCATCAATAACCGCAAAAAACTCTGACTCCGGAAGCTGTTCCAGTTCCTTGAACAAATCAGGCATTTTCAGGTAAGTTAAATGAGCTTTCATCATGTATCCATTATTGCTTTAAAGAGAAGGAATTAGAAGTGAGTGCTGAATGGTTTGTGCGATTAAAAGAATACGATTCTTTGACCAAGATGCGTCTAAGTCACCTAAAAGCCATTGACGAGCAAGAGTCCCGACTCAAGACCTTGAATGTAAAGCGTCAGGAACAGATGCAGCTGGCCGAAGAAGCCCAGGCCAAACTGCGCAATCTCCAGCAAGCTTTTTATGAGACTGAAAAGAAAATGAAAACCTCCGAAGAACAGGCGCAGCGCCTTCGTGATATCGGAGGAGATGATAGTAAAATCCAAATTTTTGTTCAGGATGCAGCTCAATTAGAAGATAAGCTCTTTTTTATGATGGATGAGCAAGAGAAAATCCAATCAGAATTCGAGGATGCCAAAACTTTTCTTAGTGGTCTTGAGAAAACCATCTCCGAAATCAAAGCAGAAGTTGATGTGGAAGTCGCAGATCAAAAACAAAAAGTAGTACAAGCCCAAATGCGTATTAAACTCATCGAAGATGAGTTGCCAACTGACTTCAAATCAGTTTTAGAACGAACCCTCAAGAAGAATCTCGCTCTTGGGCCTTTTACCCGCAATGAAAATGGAAGTTGTTTTTTTTGCCGCTACAAAATTTCAAAATTAGATGAGTCTGAAATCGATATGCAGAAGCAATTGAAGACTTGTCCTCAGTGCTCCCGAATTTTTTTACCTTATGGCATTTAGCGAATAATCACAGCAGACTGAACGTTCAACGTGTTGACCCCAACCTGATTATACTGCTGGTTCGGGTACTGATAGTTCTGCTGCATAGGATAGTTCAATGTTCCCAAAGAGCCAGTAATGCGTGCCCGATATTTCTGAGTGCCATTGATAATCTGTGGTTGAATACCTTGCTGATCTGCCAGCTGGAACGCTTGATTCATGATTTGATAAGAAGATTGTGAGAGTGTGTAGGTCTGATTTGAGACTTCAAAAATAGGCTGTTGCCTTGAAACGTAACCTTCCACCGTGGATACTTTGTACGGATCAGTGGAGAATCTATTAGAGCTAGCTCCGCTTTTTTCGTCCTTGCCGCAAGCGACGAATAGGAACAGGGTGGTCAGAGTCAAAAATAGGACATTTTTCATGAATACTCTCCCTTGAGTAAAGTTATCGGCATTTGATTAAATTCCTTGAATTATTCCCTCCTTTCTATTGATTACCGGCCATTAGAGGGCTTGCCCGGTAAGAGTGCTTTCGAGTATGATGGCGCCATAACCGAGATCAGGGGACTATCGCTGGCAGCACTTGCTGCGGGAGGAAAGTCCGGACACCATAGAGCATCGTAGCGGGTAACGCCCGTCCGCCGTGAGGCGAGGACAAGTGCAACAGAAAGTATGTATGGCTTTCTTCGGAAAGTGCGTAGTGAAACCAGGTAAACTCTACGAGGTGCAAGCCCAAATAGGTGAGCGTTGATTCTGCTCGCGGAGCTCACGGGTTGGGTGCTGGAACTTTGGGGTAACTCAAGGTCTAGAGGAATGATAGTTTAATACAAAATCCGGCTTATTCCTGATCTCGGTTATTATTTCAAACATTCTTTAATCCCCCGCTTTAGACACAAATTCCCGTAAAGATTTAGAGATTTACTAAATCTTCAGAAAAGAAAATTACCCGTAATGCTTCTTTATAAAAAGTAATGGAACTTTTCAGACCTGGCCTATCGTCGTCAATTGAGGTGCCGTGCGCAATCGGTGCTTTGGTTGAAATACGCTAATCGTCAATAATCTTAGCTAAGGCTTTTAAACTTGCAGTAGAGAGATTGGATTTTTTATCTTTCATATCTCTCCACTCAAGCTCTGAATCAAATCCAAGCCGTTTTAATTCTTTTTGACTGGTCACTAAAATATGATTGATGATGTTGTACTTTGTTATGCCTGTTTTAAATTTCTGTAAATTCTGCTGATTTATTTTAGCTTTGAGCTCCGGGTATTGGCTTAATTTTTTATCAGTGCTTGAAACTAATAAAGTGGGAAGTTCATACTGGCCCGCCAGCCATTGGCCATCCGTTTTCTTGTAAGCCAGAATCTTGTTTTCTTTTTTTACTATCACGCGCAGTAAATGCAGTTCATGTTCCTGAGTTGGCTTTTTTAATTCGTTCTTCTCAACTGGGTATTGCAATGGTTTTTTTGATTTGAAAGCATGGCATTCGGATTTAAGCGGGCACAGCTCGCAGCTAGCTTTCCTGGCCTGGCAGAAAGTTCTTCCTAAATCCATCAAGGCTTCATTCAAAGCACGATAGGAGATTTTTTTGTCGGAAAAGATTTTTTTAGTTTCAAAGAGTTCACGTATCTTTTTCTGAAGCTTTAGTCCCTTCTCTTCTTTGAGTCCATAAAGTCTGGCAATCACACGTTCCAGATTGGCATCAACGGCCAAGGCTGGACGATCCATTCCGATCGCCACGAGGGCACTTGCAGTATATGGCCCGATGCCAGGAATTTCTTGAAGGGCATTAAGATCGTGAGGGAACTCACCTTCGTGATCATTATAAAGAGCTTCCGAGATTTTTTTTAAGTTTTTGGCACGACGGTAATACCCCAGGCCTTTCCACGCAATTAGCAGCTCTTCTTCTGAGGCCAGGGCCAGACTTTTGAGATCCGGAAACTCCTGCAAGAATCTTTCATAATGATTTTTTACAGTGCCAACAGTGGTTTGCTGGAGCATGATTTCAGAAACCAATGTACGATAGAGTGAGCGATTCTGCCGCCAGGGCAGATGCGGGAATTCACTCTTCGACCAATGAATCAATTTTTCCAAATGCATGATAAACGAATTGTGAAATGAGTAGGAGTATTTGGCAAGAACTAGCGGCAAGTTCGGCCGAGATCGTCCACCATATCTAAGAGTTGTGAAGCGACCATCGGATCTTTGTCGCCACGAAGTTTACCATTTTTCTTTTCCACAAAATCAGAAAATTCTTTATGGAATTCATAGATATCAGTAATCACGATTAGTTTCTTCGCATCAGAACGCTCAATCCAATCCATCAATCGTTTCATATCGTTCCGGCCCTGATTGTTGCAAAGAGCGTCCATAGAACCGGCCTGTTTGATGCTGGTATCAAACATCATGACGTTAACTTTTTCATTAAATCCACAACTCTCATCCAGGCGCTTCATCATACTTTTGCGGAAACATCCCCCTTCCTTATCGGAAAAGTCCATTTCCCTCATGGAGGAGCTTGTATCAATCCAGAGTTCGAGCTTTAAATTTGCCTGGGCAGCTTTTCTCGCCTTTCCGCAGAACATATCAAAATAATTTTTCGGATCGCAATCAATCAGATCCCGGTCGATAGACTTAGCAGCAGGTATCTCAGGAGCTTTCATGGTCTCCACTTTACCTGCGTCAACTTCAGCACCAATATCATCTTTTTTATATAAACCATATTGTGGATCAAAACAAAAATCTCCCATCTCCTGGCACTGGAGCTGAGCGGTACGAGCTCGCATGACAAAAGGTTTGTCTTTGATCAATTGTTCAAGCTGAGCTTTTTTATTGGCAGATAAAAACCAAACCTCAAGCTCGCGGGGAGCAGCGAAGAGTGAAGTGCTGAATAATAGTAAAAGGACAAATCGAAAGATCAAAATTCCACATTCCTTTGTCGGAAGTAGCGGAATACCGCATCTCCCAGATCTACCACCAGATCCCGGTCGTTACCATCGAGATTCAGGAAGTCATTTAAGTAGGCCTTCTGGCGTGGTGAAAGTGTTTCCAGTTTTTCTCTGATGGAGAGGTCAGTTCGAGTCGGGCTCACCGTATTCTCTCCAAAAGGCATCTGCTGTTTTCTTCCGCCAACATTGATGGTGGCGTTGGTTTTCACTTTCGTATCCATCTGAGGACGAGTCTTCTCTTCCTCCTGGCCTGCTTTCTGATCGGAAGGTTTCTGCTCTTTATAAAACTGAACCAAACGTTTGAATGTCTCTGTGGAATCCTCTTCCACGCCATCGATGATTTCATGCAAAGGGATGTTTAAAGTTGCAATCACGTTCGCAACCAATTGCTCATCTACGGTAGTTGTTTTCAAATTGAGAAATCTGCTCATGGTGGAAATACCAACATTGCACATTTCTGATAGATCTTTTTGAGTTAAACCACCTCGCAATTGCATATACTTGCGAACCACTCCGAGGAAGTTTTCTAAAAAGTCTGGGTTAAATTTAATCATAAGCTACCTCTTTGAATTTCTTATCGGATTGCAAAATTGTTTCTTTATGCAATTTTATATCTTGACGCAATTCGTCAAATTACGTATTATTGCAGTCAGGAAACGAAGAGGTCGGAGGGGACCATGATCACACAAACACTTGAAATGAATCAGGAAGTACCAACAGCCAGTTATGAAATGATTAAGGACGAGCATTTAGCTGCGATCGTCATTACCTCCCAGACACTTGCAGGCTCCAGCGTTCGATTGAGCACCTATCAGCAAGTGGTCTTCTCTGACTGCGTTTTCTACGCCGTAGAGTTTCAAGGGGTTACCTTTGAAAACTGTGTGTTTGAAAATTGCAACTTCCAATTTTCACATATTCGCAAATGCAAGTTTAAGAATTGCAGCTTTGTAAATTGCACTTGGAAAGCTGCCTCGACAATAAATTCCATTTACGAAAACTGTGATCTCGACCATGGTCTCTCCCAATTGACTGAGACCAATGGCAACGAAATGACGTTCGCCTTTGATATTCAACTACCTATTGCTTGTTAAGGGGGTGATATGGACCTTGGTTTCTATGGATTAACACTAATGATAAACATCTTCGTTTTGGCGGTTCTGGTACAGGCCTACGGGATTTAGCCAAAGTTGAGACTCTACCCAAAAAGCCAGTCATTGATGCGCGGTCAGTGACTGGTTTTTAGACACTCAGGTAAAGTCTTCTCAAACCACCTCAACTTTTCCATCAAGTTTCAAACTTCCTTTAACATTCATAGAAAACCTCAATAGGATTTTTTATGAAAGCTTTATTCTCACTCCTCATTCTCTCCCTCTCTATTAGTTCATTTGGACAAGAGATCTTTCAGCTTAAGAAGAGTAAAAATAAACTCAACGTTCTACACTTCATGGCCAAAGTCGAAAACTGTAAATTCAAAACTCCAGCGATCAGCAACCACTGGATCATGGGTGAAGAAAAAGGTCAGCGGGAAGCATTGAGTAGCTCAGAGAAAGATTATTTCCAGCCTAAGGTTACCTATAACAACGGCAGCGAAGTAGAATTTACTATGGGTGCTCTCAATAAAATGGGCTCCAAACTCCCAAGTAAGAAAATACTGGTGCGTCTTGAAAGCTGTAAACCTAAAGCATTCATTGAATATGACGGCGACGAAGTTCAGCTTCAGGAAATCTTCGCTAACGTCAACTTCATGTACATGCCAGAGAGCTTTATCCTCAGAGGTAAAACCGCTTCAGGTGATAAATTCAACCAAACTATTAAATAAGGGCTTACGGTATGAAACTTGTACTTTCTGTTCTTGCGCTTTTACTTTCTCAGCTGGTGATGGCGGAAGACATCTTCGTCCTCAAGAAGACCTCTAACCCAAAGAACGTCTTGCACTTTTCAGCTGAGACAAAAGACTGCAAGCTGACAAAACCTTCCGTTAAAGCCTACTGGGTAATGGGAGAAGAAGATGGCCAAAAAGAGGATCTCTTAAAAATAGAAAGACCCTTCTTTCAGCCACGTATTACCTATATCTCAGAAACCGAAACTGATTTCTCATTTGGAGCTCTGGATAAAATGGGTGAGCGCCTCCCGGATAAAACGATCAGAGTAAGGGTAGAAAAATGTCAGGCCAAAGCTTTCATCGACATCAAGGGCAGAGAGATTCAGCTCAAGGAAATTTTTGTAAAAATGGGTCTACTACTAAACGTAAAAGAACTAACCGTTAAAGGAATTGGCGCTGATGGGTCCGCCATCAACTATTACTTCGATAATTAATTAGCCTTTGATGATTTTGGTTTTGGCAGGCGGAGTAAATTCAAAGTGCTTCGCCTCAAAAGAAACTTCTTCTTTTAGCTCCAGGAACTTCAAATTCACTTTTCTTCCGTCAGCATAAATAAGAGTCATGCGCTCAAACTCGGCCAGTTTCTGAATAGATTTTGCATCTTTAGAGGCATGGAGGATAACTTCTTTCAACGTCAGGTCTTTCTGTACCGTCTTCACAAAAGAAAGGGTGAGGTCTTTACCTGAATACTTTGTCTTAAAGAGCTTTGAGCCCTCAAGACCATTACGGATTGAATCTAAAAACTTTGTAAGCGGTAGCTTATTTGATTTCTGGATTGTGACCTGTCCTTGCTCACCCTCAACAAATGGCGGCACATAGTACCAGCTCTTTTGAGGATTACTTACGAAGGTCGAGGGATTGGGTGAGATGATCTCAAAACGAATATGGCCTGGAAATTTATAATCAATTTTGCCGAAGCTCTTTTTTTCTTTTCCTGTCGCCATGGAAATGATGCTTTCTTCAAAGTTTGCAGAGAATGAAGACGGAACAAAATTTTTAGCAAAACAATAAGAAGAAAGTAGAAGGGAGATGATGATGAATTTCATGGTGTTCCTAATAAAAAAGGGGAAAGCTTCCTCTTTCTGAAGTCGCTTTTCCCCTTGTCCACAAACCACTAATGGAGCTGCACTGAGACGGCTTTTGATACGCCAGGTTCTTGCATGGTCACGCCATAAAGAGTGTCGTTCAATTCCATTGTTTTCTTATTATGGGTAATCAAAATAAATTGTGATTCAGAGCTCATTTCTCTTAATAGCTCGTTGAAGCGACCAACGTTTGCATCATCTAGAGGTGCATCAACCTCATCCAGAAGACAGAACGGAGACGGTTTCACCAGGAAAATCGAGAAGATGAGTGATACTGCAGTCATCGCCTTCTCACCACCAGACATCAAAGTAATGGATGTCATTTTCTTTCCTGGAGGTTTAGCAATGATATCTACACCACACTCAATAGAATCAAGGTCACCGATAACTTCCAGACGGGCCTCACCACCACCGAAGATGATTGGGAATACTTTAGAGAAGCGTTCATTCACTTCCGTGAAAGCGTCTTTGAATCGTTCTTTAGACTTCTCATCTATGTGCTGGATCGCAGTCTGAAGATCTGTCAGAGATTTCTTCAGTTCTTCTTCCTGGGTTTTCAGGAAATCGTAACGAAGTTTCTGGCGTTCATAATCTTCGATCGCCTGCCAGTTGATCTCACCGAGACGATTAAATTCTGTCTTGTAGTCTTTGTACTTTTCTTTCGCTTCTTTTACTTGACCAGGGAAACGCTTTTCGAACTCATAATCAACGGATTCGATAGTCTTCGGACCATCCTCAGTCTCCATAATGTACATCGCAGAAAGATCCTTCAGATCAGTAATCTTTTCAGAAGTAATTTCCAGATGTCTCATCATGACAGTACGGAGATCAATTTTGTAGCGCTCGAAGATATCCTTCACCAGCAATTCTTCTTCCTGGATGATCTGGGTTGTCTTGAGTTCCAGCTCGACGTTTTCTTTCTCAATTTTATTGATACGAGAATTGATCTCTTTAAGTTCAGATTCTTTTTCCTGCATAGAAAGAAGAATCTGAGCGATCTGATCTTTCAGAATATTCAGGAATGTTTCTTTTTCAGAAAGGACGTCGGCCATATCGCGGTTAGAAGCCTCAACGGTTTCAATTTCCGTGTGAGCATTCTCAATTTCATTCTGATAAATGTCGAGCAACTCTAGGTTGGCTTCTTGCTTTTCACGGTAGCGTTCGATCTGAGAGTTCACATCATCAATCTGTGACTTAAGCGATGTAAGCTGTTGCTGATAGCTCTGAGCTTTAACTTTGAGCTCCATCATCTCATCGCGCTCATTTTCAAAGCTGATTTTAAGCTCATGATAACGAGATTCCAGATCAGCTACGTTAGCTGCCAGCTCCTTAACCATGGCTTCCAGCTCTTCTTTGGCATTTAGAAGAGTTTCATCTGATTCCTGAAGTTCCAGACGAACTTTCGAAGTTTCCTGCTTACGGTTGATCAGGATCTGCAGTCGGGATGAATTCGAAGACTGGTTCGCTTCCTTAGACTCCAGAGCAGCTTTAGTCGCAACGTAAACAGTGTTGATTTCGTTAAACTCTTTAGTCGTGTTTTCAAGGCTAACTCTCTTGTCGGCAAGTTTTGTTTCAAGTTCTTTTAGATTTAATTCCAGATTCGCCAGGTCAGTTTGCTTAGCTTCCAGTTCTACGCCCATTTCCTGAATCAGGTTGTTACGTTGAACAATACCCTGAGCTTCTGAAGCTGAATCATGGCGAACACCGTAAAGAACGGAGTTACCCACTTTCTTGATCAGAACTTTACCGTCTTTAGAGACCAATCCCTTGAATTGAATTTCAGGGTTGATTTTGGCGGCCATTTCCGCGGTCAGATTATCGACCACGAAAAAGCCATTTAAGATTTTTGTGAGTTTATCAGCGTAATCCTGGTTATTGATGCGCACGATATCAGTCAGTGCCTTCATTCCCTGGCAGCCTTGAGTTTCCAGGCGGCCGATTGACTCCGCCGAGATCATTGATTCCTGAGGCCACAGCATATCCACAGTGGCATCGAAATCAGTCATGTATCCAGCGAAAGCATCTTTGTTGGCAGTAGCAAGAACAGCATCCAGGGATTCACCGATCAACTGCTCGATAGCGACCGCGTATTCCGGATCACACTCAATCAATTTACCCAGTACTTCAATGGTACCATCGCTGATTTTTTGAACCAACTTCACAGCCCCAGCACGACGGCCTTCGGCTGAGTTATTAATCTCAATCAAAGAGTTGCGCTTAGATTCCATCTGAATGGTTTCGCGGGAAAGCTCACGGAATTTAATCTCGGTTGCTTTCATTTCGCTATTTAAAGCTTCAACTTCATCCTTGAGAGCAGGCAGAAGGCCCGAAAGCTCCTCTACCTTCGCCTGAGAAGACTTCACTTTCGCGCGGTCTCTCATTAAGTCATCCGTGAAATTCGACGTGCTCTTTTCTAGTGTTTCAATTTCGGAAGTCAAATCCTGAAGAAGGCGTGAGTATTCTTCAAGCTTAGAAGAATTTTTGAAAGCTTCATTATCCAGGGACTGAAACTTCTCTTTAGAAGAGTTCAGTTCACGGCGCTTTTCATTGAGCTCTTCTTCCAGGTCATACATCTGAGACTTAAGCAGCTCGACCTTCTCTTCCAAAGAAGAAAAATCCATCTGCTCATAGTTATTGGATTCCAAATCGGCCAGCTGAGCCGTCAAGGCTTCAAGTCGCTCAGAGCGCTTCTCAATATCAATATTGAGTTCCTGGTTTTCTTTATTGGCACGCTCTATGTGTCTTTCTTTATCAATTAGTGATTTTTTAAGATGTTTTACTTTTTCTTCAGAAGCGGCAAGCTCGCGTGAATGCTCATTATAGTCATCCTGAGCCACATCGATTTTTTCCATCATGTCAGTTTTCTGGATCTTTTCATCTTCCAAAAGCATATCAATCTGAGACTTTCTGATGGTCAGGTTCTCATGCTCAGTCTTGCGAGTTTCCAGCATGTCATTGGCATTCACGTAGTCTTGAAGATAATCGTGCTCGCGGTGTGACTCTACAATCAGTTCATACTTCTTGATACGCTCACGTAGAGTGCGGGCCTTCTCAGCCTTCTCTGCTTGTTGCTCAAGCTTTTTTAAGTTTTTATAGATTTCGTTCTGAAGATCTTCCAGACGGGTCAGGTTGCTTTGAGTCTGTTCAATTTTCTTAAGTGATTCACGCTTACGCAGCTTAAATTTCGTAATCC
>JBEIEO010000071.1:0-11695 GCA_040382895.1 Halobacteriovoraceae bacterium | reverse complement strand
CTGGATAGGTGATTGAGCGGAATGCGGTTGATCCTGGATCTAGTCTTCGTAGCTGAAACATCACCTGTAACATTCGGAAGGTTTGATCATGTGAGCCATCATTAATGACGATGATTTCTTTTTTTGTCTGAGGTAGAGAAAGATATGTCTGAATAGTTTCTACGATCAGTGACTCTTCATTGAAGGCTGGAACGATGAAAGAAACAGGAGGGAGTTGTTCCGGATCAACGTTCATGTCCATGACAGTCTGATTAAATTTTTTAATTTCCATCCATGAAAGAACCAACATGATTGCGTAGAGAGCATTAATGCTGATGAAGTAGATGGCAGTGGCATTTAAGAATAGTAGAGCTAACTCTTGCATTTAAAACGTCCAGACAAGGTTGAGGGTAGAGGTAAGAAATTGGTTATTGATTTCATCGTAATCAGTGTAGTCAAAAAGAAATTCAGTCTTAATATCAGACGTAAAGTAATAGCCCACTCCCGCACCACCGGTCAGGGTGTTGATAAGAGTGTTGGATTTGCCGAAGACGCCTTGAGAAGCTTCAGTCCCCTTGAATCCGTAAAGACTGAATGAATATTTATTTTCCTGGTAGTAGATCGCCTTTAACCCAAGATTGTAGATCTGTTCAATTTCAGCTGCATTATTAAAGCGGGCCTGGCCAATCATGATCTGCGGAATGATTATGATGTTTTGAATTTTTTCAATCTCAACCCCTGCGTTCAAACTTTGCACATGAGTTACTGAGAAGAGACGATTGGCATAAGTAACAAAGGGACTCATACCCATCTCGAGTGCATGATAGGCAGTTAACTGATAATGATGCTGAGGCAGAATTTCAACTTCATCTATACCTTTGATGTATTGAGCTTCAATGGTTAAAAGTTCGGAAGGTGAGTAGAGAGCAAAAACACCGGCCCGTTTTTCGAAGAGATCGAATCGTTCCAGGTAAGTGGCAGAAAGACCGGCTTCAAGTTTTTCAGAAAAGGTTGCCTTTGCGCGAACGTCTGATTGCCACGCGCTTTGCTGTTGGCGATTGAGTTTAAGATGCTGGTTTGTCAGACGGACTTCGTGAGCGAAGAGAGAAGTTGACAGAAAAAGTACGAAAAAAGAGATCAACCTTCGCATGCCCATCCTTGGTCTTTTGTTGTTAATCTATATCACTATGCTAGAATTTCTTTTGTCGGTTCGGCAAAGAATTTCTAAAAGAAGTCATGAGAGTTATAAAAGCTGAGACAGGTTTTCTGTTCTATCAGAGAATCTTCAAACAACTAATGGCAGACGAATCAACGGTTGTGGTGTGGCAAGTTTCACCCGAGACCGGACAGCGGAACATCACTGACTCTAAAATCAATGCATTGCATTTTGAATCCGGGAAGATTTTCTTCGATTTAAGTTCTTCTGAGCTCAAAGATTCACTTCCACTTTACTGTTATGCAGAGGCTGGTCCTCTGATTTTTAAGACTGATATTCAGGATATCCTTGACAACAATCTGGGTGTTGCCGTCCCGCAAGAAATCAAAATGCTGGAAGACCCTGAGGTGTTTCTCATCAAAGGTTCAATTGGTAGGGACATGGCGGATGTCTGGAGAGTTAAAAGACTTACAGATGAACAAGATGAAATTCCTTCAGATGTTTTGAAAGTTAAATCCATGGCCGAACGATCAAGCCGAGACCAGGAACTTCTCAATAACGAATTCGATCCACCGGTAAATTTGGATCAGGAAGAAAAGCTTTTTGCTGATAAACGTGAGAGCCCGCGGGCACGACCAAAAATTGATAAATTTGTAAAAGTGGCAAAAATCCGAGGAAGTGGTCCGGAGATTTTTAAGTTGTTTGATCTTTCCCGTGGTGGGATGGGATTTATTATCCCAGATGAGTCCATTTTCTTAAAAGGTGAAGAGATTCACGTTGTTGGGTTCAACGAATTTGATCTGGATCATCCGTTAGTTGGGAAGATCATGTCCATCCGTCCAATAGATGGAGCACCATCTGAATTCAAAGTAGGCGTTAAGTTTTCCGAGGGTCAGGATTAAAACTGATACTCGTAGTAAAACTGATTTTGATGATCAGTGTCCTGCCGCTTAATCAACCGTCGATGACGTTTCAAATCCTTCTCAATTTCTTTCAGTTTTTTACCCATGATTTTTGGGTCAACGTACTCTGAATCTTTACCAGCATTACAAATGTTAGTTTGTTTATGCAAAGTGATCAGATGATTCAAGGCCTGGTCTTTGGCCTTAACAGTTCGGCTGCGAAATAAGTCCATATGACTGCCGATCGCCTTCAGATGATCAGGGTAAGCCACGAAGATTTCTTTAATCTTTTCACAGGCCGGTACGACTTCTTTTAATTTTAGATCGTCTCTTGCTGCTTCAGATTTTTCAACGATGAGATCAACTCGATCGAGCATCTCTTTGCGGATCCTTTCTTCTCTGATGGAGTCAGCTGAGGCCAACTGTGACAGAGCAAGTGCCATGATAATCAGAGGTAATTTCATAAGATCTCCCATTTTAATCGACACCTGTCAGAGTTTTAGACAATCTAACTATGCTAAAGCCCTGCGGGGTGCGATGTTTTACTGGTAGATTATTCAATTCCCATGCCAAGACGATCCTGGATATTGGCCATCTGGACACGCAGATCAATTAACTGCTGATCCCAATAGTTGGCGGTAGGAAACTGAGGAAACATTCTTTGAAATGAATGATCCTCCCAGCGTTTGGCAATCCAGGCATTGAAGTGAACCATACGCATGGTTCGCAAAGGTTCAGTAAGATTCATTTTAAGATGCTCTTTGCGGGTCATCTCTTTATAGGCATCAAGAAAGCGCTCGCGGTCTTTCAGGCTGTCTTCGTCCTGCCCGGGGAACAATAACCATAAATCCTGTTCTACCGGACCTGAAAGACAATCATCAAAATCCACTGCCATGGGGCCGACTGAAGTCCAGACGATATTTCCGCGATGGAAGTCTCCATGGATTCGCTGGTAATTGAGATGAGAAAAGAGGGGCTTGAGCAGGTGCTCAAGTGTTTGTAGTAATTTCAAATAATGAGTGAAGCTTGGCATATCCACGGGCCTGAGCTCTTCCAAGGCGAGCCGGCTGGATGTGACAAAAGTCTCAGGACCAATGGCCAGGCGATGAGTGAAAGCACCCATTGAACCGATATTGTGAATTCTTCCGATCAGTCGACCGGCCTGATCAATCTCTTCTTTGATGAGTTCATCTTTTAAACGCCCTTGGACCTTAGGAAAGAGGGCAAACCATAAACTAGTCTCTTCGTGTAAGTGAAGAGTACTACCTTTAAACTCCAAAGGTGCCACCACAGGGACTTCAAATTCGATGAGTGTTTCCAGAAAGCGGTGCTCTTCCAGGATCTGCGCCTGACTCCATCGACCAGGCCGATAAAATTTCACCACAACATTGGAGGGAGCAAAACCTTTGCCAAAATCCATTGTGGAGGCGAGTTCCACATCGTAAACCCGGTTTTCAAGGCTATTTAGTGCCATGATTCTTCCGGTTAAGCGTTTTCCCAGACCTTCAACGGCATTCATCACATGGTCTGGAGACAATAGGTGGAAGTGCTTGGTTTCTTTACCCCAAAGTCCGCTGGATTCACTCATAAATGCCTCTAAATCTTGCTAGTAGGTGGGTCCTGGGACCCGAGTCCTTTAGTCTATTTAAGTCCTCGTTATCTCAAATGTTTTAACCCCTCTGGCCAGTTTTGTCCTCTTATAAATTTTCTTGAGCGTGTTAAAATCCTATGTATCACATTTAAAGGACCATCATATGAGAACTAAACTATTCATGACTCTTATCTTTTTGGGGTTATTGTCTACACAAGTGCAAGCTCAGGTTACCTGTGTGGCCAAGAATAAACAGGTTGCACCTCCTGATGGTCAGCGAACTTACACCGAAGATGGAGTGGAAAAAGATCACCAGGTCTGGAAAGACTGGAAGAACGCTCACTCAGACTGGGAAATTCGAAAGAACTGGGACTGCTGTCAGAATCTTGTGAAGCAAGCTGATCGTACATGTAAAGATCCTTCAATGGCAGATGACACCTTGGTGAGCTGTAGTAACGATTCACAATGCAGCGATAATAAAGGATGTTATCCACTCTCTGAAGATGACATGTTCCATACTGAGTCTGATGATCCTGCTGTTATAGATGCCATGGCCCAGAAAGATGTCCAGTTTGAAGCCCAGCAGGATGAGATAGAAGAACCTAAAGCTGAAAATGCACTTTGCTTCCGAGATATGGAGTGTGAATCCTATAACTGTGAAAACAACCGCTGTAAGACCAAATTCATCTGCCGCTATGCTGAGAACGGTGAGACCGCTAACGGTAACGTGAGCTGTGATGAGCCGTTGATCAAGAATGCCGGGAATATTTGTGGAGAGGATACACCACCGGCCTTCTTCACATCTCTTCTTACCGGCGTGACAGTTAATCCTGTACAGGGAAAACAATGTGAGTTTAAGTTAGCTGCTGGCAATGCCAACGATGAACAGATCCGTGGTGCTGCCTATCTAGGTATCACCACGATGAGAGCAGCCGAGTGGTTATTTGCCACTACCAGTATCGGTGACCATGAAGACTGTACCTACGGAATTCGTTGGATGCGCGAAGGAATGAAACCTATAGTAGAGCAGAGAAAAGCTCTGCTCAAGCAATTCAGCGCAGATTATGTTCGTCTGGAAACGGAGTTTGCTAAAATCCAGGCAGCTAAAGAAAATGACATGACTCAGATTGAGTCTCCATGTGGTGAAAGCACCACTGCTCATGATATTGCTACCCGTAAAGCGACAGGTCTGGATTACATGTGCTTTCTTCAACGTAGAAATGAACTTTTTATCGGCTATGAAGGAAAAATGCATGAAATTTCTGCAGAGATGCTCAAGCTCACTCAGGGTTATGATCAGATCTGGGGTACTGATAAAAATGCAAAAAGCTGGATGATTGGAAATGTATCCCGCAGCTACGACAATCTTGGTGGATGTCGTAGTGGGAAAAAAAAGAAAGTTAAAAAGCGTTGGAGTAACCGATTCAAGGTCAAAGGGACGCACAATGTTAACAAGGGTGTCTTTGACGTTGACATGGTAAATAAGTACATAAATGCCGTCGGTGGCGATGCAAACGGAAAAAACTCCTTTACCAAGAAATATTTTTTACTGGATCCGATTATGCCTGGTGGTTGGAACCAAGGTGTAAACTTTGAAGCTTTTGGTACAGGAGGATATCGTCGAAGAAAGCTTCACGGCTCATCTGGACTCAATAACATCAGGGGAGCTCAAAAAGCAAAAATTGTTGACTATTACAAGTCTCTGCGTACCGGCGACATTGCATCTGGATCATTCCTTTATGAACCAGAAATTCCAAAAATGTATGAACAGCGTGGATGCATGGATAAACTCTCAAGCCCTGAGTGTTCAAAGATGCAGGAATTCATTGAAAACATCCATCATGCAGCCTTTGCCCAGATGCTGGCCTATTCCCGACACTCTAAGCGTAAATACAAAAAGTTTTTCGATGAAGATGTCTGGAGAAAAAAACTTTTCAAAAGATTCTCGACTGATTTCACTAACATGGGCCAATACTACGAGGCCACTGTTCAGTACCGACAGAAACAAAACGAGTGTTACCAAAAAGTCATTAACGGTATAAATCAGAATTATGGTGGCTCAGCTGGCGGTATCGCAACTGGGGAAGGGCAGAACTACTATAATTCAAACGTCACAAACTACATGAATGGCAGTAGTAATAACACTAACTTTAATAATAATAACTCAAAGAAACCTGGCGTAAGATCTTTTGCTATCAACTTGAGCGCTTATGCTTTCTCCTTCAAAACATCTGGGAGTAAGGATGGACAAAAAGCGGGTAGTAGCACTTCAGGGACTACCAAGTTTGATAGTGCTTATTCTGGAATGCTTGCGGCCAGTGCAAAAAGAATGTCAGATGAAAATGCAGCTCTTGAGAAAAAAACAGGTCGAAAACTAGTCGACGCTGAAAAAGATATTAAGCAAAGTATGGCCTCTTCGGCTTTTGCCTTTGGGGGAACTGGCGCTCCTGGTTTGTCCAGTTCTGGATCCGGAAGTGGAGCAAATCTGGGAACAGCTGCGGATGGAAATGCAAAGTTAGCCGATGAAGATCTTAAAAAGACCGACGCCTTTTCTGGTAGTACAGCTGGGGCGGCTTCTGGTGCTCAGGCAGGTGCGGCCGGTGGAGTGATCGCAGGCATGGGATCGGGTTCCGACTCAAGTGCCTCTTCTAATGCAAATTACTCAGACCCCACAGGCATGTCAGATGAAGAAAAAGATGTGATGCAGGCCAATCTTGATCGAAATAAGAGTGATTATAAAACCAATGAAGATGATTCACTCTTCCAGGTACTTTCGAAAACGTACCAGCGAAATCTTAAGCGTGTCCTGACCCGCAAAGGTGAAGAGGCGGCCAAGGAAAAGCAAAATTCTGAATGATTAACGTCTTCTTCCTCTGATTCTTTTATAGCGCCGTCTACCATGACGGCGCTTTCTTACTTCATTGAGATTGTTTTGCAGGTCTTTGATATAGACTGCAAGTTCCCGCTTATAAAACAGTTCCCCATTAACTCCCAGAGCTTCAATATCCATGAACCAGTGATTGTCCTGGGCGAGGTTTTCAATCATGGTAAAGTTTGGTTTGCCGCTTACGTGAACAACTCGCCATGGATTCTTAGTGCCATCATCGGGAAAGCTTTTTCCATGCATGGGGCTTGATGTAATTTCAAAACTAGGAAGACCAAATAGACTACGAGGAAACTGCATGATCTCGCTCATGTGGCGATCACCGCTGAGAAAGATAAACGGAGTGCCTAGCTTTCTTAGATCAGCAACAAAGCTTGAGAAGTCATCGGCATGATTCCCTTCGTATGATTCAAATTTGTGGTAGCCGCCAAAGAATTGATCACCCTTGATGATAAAGCTCGGCTGGGCCTCTTCTTTGAGTGACTTCATCAGCCACTGATTTTGATCAATCCCTAGATGTTTTCCTTCAGAATTTTTAGAGCGGAAAGTTCGGGAATCCAGAAAGTACAGGTTAAAATCCCCTAACGAAAGTAGACCGCCAACTCCATAACCTTTGCCATATGTTTCATCACTTAAATCCTGGGCAAAGAAGGCATCAAATACTTCTTTAGAAGCATCTTTATGAGCAAATGATTCATCTCCGTTATTAGAACCGTAATCATGGTCATCCCATACTGCGTGAACGGGTGTTAGCTTTTGCTGGAAATAAAATGGAACTGACAGTCTGATATCAGTATAACGGCGCCATAAAGTCTCGGGAGTCGAATCAATTTTATCCCCATTCACTTCACGGTCTGCATAGACGTTATCACCAATCATGAGAACATATTCTGGATTTTTTGAGGCCAGCGTGTTCCAGATTTCAAAATCATCCTGATAGGCATCGTCGATGCAAGAGATCACGGCCAGGCGAAGCTTGGATTGATTGAGCTGACCTTTGCCGACTAAGCGCTGGTCCACGATCTTTTTGCCGTCATAAACGTATAGGTTATAATCTTTTAGTTGATCCCGTAGGAACACCATTTTATGAAGCATCCAGGAAGAGAACGGACGAGTTACCGTTTTAATTTCATCGGGTGCAAGGATTTCACCTGCGGCACTTCGCATTTCAAAACGAAGATTTTTACCCACCGGAGCGAGGACACTGAATTCTACTTCTTTCGCTGAGGTGAGTCCTTGAAGGATAGAAAACTTATCAGTCCGTTTGATGGGCGCAGATGTACAAGCAGAAGCCAGAATAAAAATGATGAGTAAGTAGAAAATTCTCACAGCGGGTAACCTAATTCGAGTAAGTGATTGTTCAATTGAATCAAAGGCAAACCGATGATGGAGGTATGATCATCCATTTCGATTTTTTCAAATAGTTTTATACCTCTGGATTCTAATTTATAACTGCCAGCACAGTCCAGTGGAGAATCCAGCTGAACATACTCCCGGACAGATTCTTCGGTGAGTTGACGCATATAAAGACGAGTGCGATTTTCAAAAAAAATTTTCTTATGAGGCATCATTAAGCAAACCGCCGTAACCAGCTCGTGGTGTTTGCCTTGCATTTTCAATAACTGAGCAATGGCTTTCGCAACCGTTCCCGGTTTACTCAAGATCTCTCCCTCCAGTGTGCAAACCTGATCAGAACCAATCACCAGAGAATGGGGATGGCGCTCAAAAACCGCTTCAGCCTTTCTGAATGCCAGTTCTCGGGAAAGTTCTAGAGGAGAAATCCCATATGTTTTATAGGCATCCTCGTCAACACCTGGTGCGACTGCAGTGAACGGCAATCCCAGTTGTGAGAGCAGTTCACCACGATACTTCGAAGTGGACGCCAAGATCAATGGGTAGGGTAGGGTTAATGATTGATTTTTTCCCATATTTTAAGACAAAAAATCCGGTCAAGGTTTAAGTCTTTCCAGGGATAGTCCAGGATCATGTCACGCGCCGGAGATTTATTCACTCCTGCTTCCTGACTGCTCTTGGTTAGGGTCATGGTATAGAATTTTCGATAATAAGAAAAAACGGCTGCATGCTTTTCTTCATCAGTGGTCGCCTCAAAGATTGCCTTCTGCAGCCGGCGCGCCTGAGCCGAGATCATTTCATTATATTTTTTGACCTCTTTATGTTCACCATTAAGATGCCAGTCGCTAGGCACGTTCATTACTTAAGAACCTCATCAAAAATATGAGCAGCACCACCATAAACGGCACCTTTGTCTGAAGAAAGAGTGGCCGTTTTGATGTCGATTTTTCCTTTCAAGGAGAAGTGAATCATCTCATCCATTTTCTTTTTCACCACTTGATTAAATGAATCACCAAGTTTAGAAACACCACCGCCGATGATGAAGGCCTGTGGCCCAAACAGTACACCAATAGAGACCAGGCCTGTTGCCAGCTCCTGAGCAATTTGATTGATGATGGTGGTGGCACGTAGATCACCTTCGCGAAAAAGAGTTCCCAGTTTTTCAATGGTCCACTCTTCTTTGGTGAGCTCAAGAATTGTTTCTTTAATGCCTTTGGCAGAAAGATAACTTTCCAAATGGTTCATTCCGCCACATGAGCACAGGCGCTTCTTTTCGTGAGGGATGATAATGTGTCCACCTTCAGCTCCAAGTGCATTGTAGCCACGGTAGAGTTTTCCATCCAGAATTAAACCAGCACCCACACCTGTTCCTAGAGTAATAAGAACGAAGTCTGAAAGATTTTTTCCGGATCCCCATTTTTTCTCACCTACGGCCGCTAGGTTGGCATCGTTTTCGATCACCGCGTGAGTTTTGAAAAATTTTTCAAACAGTTTTTTTAATGGGACGTTTTTCCATCCGAGGTTAGGGGCATGCTCAACGGAACCAGTGAAATAGTTGGCCATTGGTGCACCAGCACCGACACCCACAATGCGCGGATCACCGAGTTTAAGTTTGAGTTCTGAGGCCAGCATGTGCTCTGATTCCTGAGCCAAATGCTCAATAAACAGGGCAGGGTCTTCAGATTTGGCAGTAGGGATAGTTCGGAAGCTTAAAAGGTTTCCATCGTGATCAAAGATCCCCATTTTTGTGTTCGTGCCACCGATATCAATGCCGATGGCTAGTTGTTCGTTTTTCATGGCAAAATTCTATCATGAAGTTAAGGGCTTGAGCTATAATGAGGAGAACGAGATTTTTAGACCATGAGGGTCATAACTTGAAGCCCGTCCATCTTAACCAGCTGTTATTCCATGATCCTACGCCGACATTGAGCTTCTTTCAACCTCCACGCTCGAAGGTTGAAGAGGTGGAAGAATTTATTAGCAATATGCAGGGACAGTTGGAGCTCCAGGACAAAAAAAATCTTGCAAAACTGCTGGATAAAAATAAAACGACCATTAAAAAAATTCTGAAATCCCATCCGGAAAAGTCCCACGGTTTTTTCCTTTCCGGCGATCTGCAGGGCTATATTATTTTGGAAACCCACGTTGAACCCTACTGCATGATCGGGAATAACTTCCATGTGCGCCCGCTGCTGGAAGAAGTCTTCGTGAATCCTGACTATCTGGTAGTTAACATCTCGCTTTATGACATCAGCATTTATCGCGGGGATTTTCATCATCTGGAAATTGTTCAGCAGTATGAGTTCGATCAGATGGCGCAGAGTATGACACCGGAGATGCGCTCGCGCATCTTCACTCCAAACCACGTGGGACTCGTGCCCTATAAGACCATCCTGGCCCTTAAGACTATTGCTCAAAAAGTGATCGACATGACTCAGTATGATTCCATTCCGGTGCTGGTAACGGGATTGGATGATATGAAAGAGATTTTTCTGCGTTATTTTTCTGATCACTATGGAGTTATCTCTCACATCCAGGAAGATTTCTATGAGAAGACCTGTGTGGAGATCCTTGAGAAATGTAAGCAATTCCGGTATTCAGTTATAGATTTCTACTCGGCAAGATTTAAAGAGCGCCTCAAGAAAATGGTCAAATCCAAACGCTTGATTTCGGAGTTAGATGAAATCATCCAGTCAATCCGACAAGGAAAGGTAATTCACCTGGTTCTTCCAACTGAGAAAAAGTTGTGGGGTAGGATTAATCTGGAAACCGGAGAGTATGAGGTCCATAAAAAGATACAGAAGAAAAATCCATCGGTGGATTTATTGAATGAACTGGCCGAAGAAGTGATGAGACAAGGCGGAAAAATCCAGATTCTTGCTCCTCATTTTTTTCCTCAGGACTCATATGTCCTGGCCATCTTAAAGGGGTGATTATGTCACTTTCACGTTATCTTGATTACTATCCCGAAGTTGGTGAACGGGTATTCGTTGCTGATGGTGCCAAAGTGATCGGGCGCGCTATCCTTGGCGATCACGTCAGCATCTGGCACAACTCAGTGGTACGTGCCGACGTTAATACGATTCGAATTGGCAACAATACCAACGTGCAAGATCTTTGTATGTTTCATGTCACGGAGTTCAACGATCTCACGATTGGCGAGAACACTTCCTTCGGGCATTCAGTTGTGCTCCATGGCTGCAAAATTGGTAGTGGCTGTTTAATTGGAATGGGTTCCATCATACTTGATGGAGCGCAGATTGGGGATAACTGTCTGGTGGCCGCGGGCTCTTTGGTTTCGCCAGGAAAGAAATTTCCGGCGGGCAGTATGATCAAGGGACGACCAGCTGTTGTTGAGCGCCCACTAACAGCGGAAGAAATCGGGCGGGTTTCAAATCATTACAAATCTTACCTTGGTTACAAAGAACAGTATCTTCAGATGGCCGAAGAAGACGCTCTTCAGATCGATTCAACGGTGAGGGAAGAAAAAAAAAAGCTCTGAGCTCTGATTTAAAGGATTTCCTTAAGCGCCTCGATCAGCATAATCTATTTTTATTGGCCTCTTCAATTTCCTATTATGCTGTCCTGGGTTTAGCACCCTTATTGCTTATTCTCCTGGGGATTGCTTCTCTCATTGGTCCCGACATTCAGTATAAACTTCTGGATCAAGCCAGCACACTGGCACCAGATGTAGCGGGAGTACTGAAGCTCGTATTTGAAAACCTTAAAGACCGGGTGGATTTGGGCTCTCTTAGCGGCCTTATCGGATTGGGTTTTTTATTGTTTTTGGCCTCATTTGTTTTCATGCAGCTCCGTTATTCCCTTGATAT
>JBEIEO010000070.1:0-11787 GCA_040382895.1 Halobacteriovoraceae bacterium | reverse complement strand
GCGAATCCGGGTATCAATATTGTCTTCAGGTTTTCGGATACTAGCATCTGAAGATGCAAAAATAATCCCTACCACCCTCTGGTTTTCATCCAGTACCGGCGAACCGGAATTCCCGGAAATAATAGGGCAGTGGTAAAGTTGTCCCACTCCCGAACTCGGACTATATTTTTCAACCAGGCACGATAGTTCAAGAAGTCTCGTTTCATGGACATCCAGAAAATCTCCGACGACGGGATAGACCATGTCACCTTGTCTGAGACCTCTTTGAGAAGGGCTCAGCACATTGCCAGGCATTTCGTTATTCAACTTTATAAGAGCAAAGTCATTTTCACCATTTCGAAAGTGACTTCTTCCACGCTGCTTAGGATCTCTCCAGAGGATTTCTTTACAGTAAGCTGAATTGGTATAACCCCATTCAGTAGGGAAGGCGAAAAAAAGGTTCTTACAGGTTTCCTGGTCGCTGATTTTGCCGGAAGAAATACAATGCGAATTGGTCATCACGATATCAGGGCGAACAAGGAAAGCTGTGCAAGTTGAACTTTTGGAATGATCGGCTTTATTTATGGAGAAGACTCGTCCTATCCCCTGAGGACATTCACCGACTATGTATTGGATGCTCTGATGAATCAAAACCATCTGCATATCAGGAGCCTTCAGTGGCTCAGTTTTCTTGGGCAATGATTTTGATACCGGCTTCCCACAAGCCGAAATAAGCAACATCAGGATTAATGACCAAATCAGGTGCATGCATTGCCCTATGAGAATTGAGATGAGTAACATATCTCAAAAGGCTTTTGAACGGGGGAAAGCCTGAAGATTCTACAGAGATGAGGAAAAAAAAGGGCCGCCCCTAAGGCAGCCCATGATTTCAATGGTATGAATAGAAGATAAACGAGGAATGTTGGATTAATGGCCCGGACTAAAGTCCTGAAGTTCAGTCATAATCATCCGACACCAGGTCAAGTTCTCAGTTTCTGATTTCATCCAACGTACCTCCTTATCAAAAAACCGTTAACCGATGTTCTGATTATAAGGCAAATCTTGATTCCTCAAAGCGCGATCACTTTTCATGAACTTGCGCATGCACTGAAAAAACGAAATCTATTGGAAAACGCTGTTTTCGCCAGAATTGTATGGCAGTCACTCTTAGAAAGACTGGATCAGCAGGTTTGCAGTGGCCCGGTTGCACGCCATTGGTATGTCATAAACCACTGCAATTCGAAGTAAGGCCTTCACATCAACATCGTGTGGATGAGGAGCGAGTGGATCCCAGAAGAAGATAACCGCGTCTACCTTACCTTCCGAAATGCCGGCACCTATCTGTTGATCTCCTCCGAGTGGGCCACTCTTAAAACGAAAGATTTTGAGACCTGTTTCGTCTTCAATCTTTTTTCCCGTCGTACCTGTAGCGCATAAATTGTATTGGGATAGTTTCGGTTGATGGATTTTTACCCATTCAACTAAAGAGTCTTTAAGATTGTCGTGCGCGATTAGAGCGATAGTCTTCATATGAAGACTTTACAAGTTTTTTTAAGCAATGTCTTCGAATTGTAGTCCGTTGTTTTCATCCTGGTCATTGTCTTCTTCTTTTACTTTGATTTTGTATTTGGCCAAGAAGCGGAACTGACCAATCTTGAAAAATTCAATGTCATGTTTACGGCATAAGTGAAGATCTTTAGTACTTCCATTACTGGAAAAAATCCTGGACAGGAAACTGGCCTGCATTTTTTCATTCCGACAGATGCTGCACTTTTTTGCCATTCAAAGACCCCGTATGCTGAACCTATCGGTTAAACCCCTTTAAAAATTTAAAGAGAAACCTAACAAATCAATTATATCGGAGTCTAAGGGTAATGCGCGGCTAGATTCCCATGAAAGATGAGAAAAACTGCACATGCAGAGTTAGCACCACAATCACCACGAAGATGATACGAAAGAACCAATCTCTATTCGAGAATTTTTCAATGACTTTTTCCATGACCCATTCATATATAACTTTTTTGCTAGGATCAAGAGTTTGAATTTTGACTATGAATTGTTTTCCTAAGGCCATCGCAACTTCAAGGCTTTAGAAAATGTAAGTTCTTACAGCAGATAAAAATTTCATTCAAAAGCAGTATTAAGAATTTCTTAGACCAAACTCTTTTATGTTATCCGACATGAAAACAACTATTGCACTTATTTTAACCTTCATCTTCTCCTTTAATGTCATGGCAGAATGTCGTCCCGCCATGGAAAAAGACATCACTAGAAGGATCATTTCTGATGGAAAGCTCGTGAAGGCCGGAAAGATTACGACTGGTGCGGCTTTTGTGACTGTGGGTGGCTTCTGGGGAACTATGGGAGTGATCATGCTTGGACCACTTTGGGCCGGCGCTGTCGTAGGTGCGACCTTTGGAGCGGCTGTCGCCGTTCCAGTCGGGGCTACTTTTGTTATCATTCACAAAGCAAAAAAAAATCGTATCCAAAATCTAGGACGAACTTTATCCATCATCTCTTCCGGCGAAGAACTAAATCTTCTTCACCAGAGGATGTTGGAAAAACATCCGGAACTTTCCCTCGATCTTCTGACTCAGGAAATTCAGGTTATAAACTCTACACTCGCCTTGTGTGATGGTACGGTTGCCCAGTTTGATCGTGATCTTCGCTCTAAAAAGCGCCTCATGGCGACACCGAAAGATATTGAACGTTACCTGGATGCTAAGTTGGAATTGATGAAGTCCAGCACCTCTGATGCACTTCCCTTGAACTTAATGTGATTCCTCTGCCTCTCTATCCCGCGCGAGTAGGCTGGATCGTAGTAGTAGTGAAGGAGAAGAGTGATCCAGCGCTGGTGGTTTTTAAGAGTTTTCTCGGAAATCAATGCTTTGTTCAGAGCTTCCGAAACTTCTTTATATCGTACTCCACCCAAAGCGCGTTCAATACGACTCAAGGAATGAATCAATTGCTCTGAACTCAATGGAAGAACGTAGTCATCGAAAATATTCTGTAAGCGATCTTCTTCCTGAGTGTTCAGAACCACCACCGGACTGGAATGCATTTTGTCAAAAAAGCGTTTTGGGATCGTAATTCTTCCAATCATAGCACTCTCATCTTCCACCACAATCGTTGAACCTTGCTGAATGAGCCGAAGTGCTAGCTCATTTTCAAAATTGATCTGGGTTGGCTGAGGGCCATTGTCTCCAAAAGCTGAACCCCGGTGATTGGCAAGAGCCTCCAGATCCACGGCTGCACTCAGATGCTGAAGAACTTTCGTTTTTCCACATCCGGTCAGTCCACTGATCCGCCACATGTCAGGAAGGGGGGCTACTTCCAGATGCGAAAGAAAAAAGCTTCGCATTCTTTTGTAGCCGCCGATGATAGGAGTGCGTTTGATCCCGGCTTCAGTTATCCACTGACAACTGATTTGAGATCGCAGGCCCCCACGGAAACAAAAGACTTGAGTGGCGGGTTTTACCTCAATCGCTTTTAACCAGGACTCAATCCGTTTTGCTTTGAGAGGACCACTTACCAGCTGATGTCCTAATTCTATCGCCCTGGCCTGACCTTGCTCTTTGTAACAGATCCCTACTTGAGTTCTTTCTTCATCATTCATGATGGGTAAATTGATTGCACCAGGAACTGATCCCAATTGGAATTCTATGGGAGCTCTCACATCAATGAGGGGAGTTTGATCCAGAAATAATTTGGTTAATTCAGGATCATTCCAATGTGACATAGGCATCTGTTTTTAAGAGAACTTTTCCGATGATCGCTACACCTGGAAAAACATTTTTGAGTTTATCCAGGATAGCGTCGGCTGCTTCAGGGGCAACACTCAAAAGTAAACCACCGCTGGTTTGCGGATCAAAGCACATCAGCTGATCAATTTCTGAAATTGTTGGAGAAAAATGTATATGAGCTTTGGTGTACTCAGCATTTGAGCGATGAGCTTTGGTCAAAAGACCTTGCTCCAAAGATGAGCGAGTTTTTTGAAAGACTGGAATTTTTTGAACAGCTATGGAAAGGGTAACTCCTGATGCACGGGACAGTTGATAGCCATGCCCGGCAAGACCAAAACCAGTGATATCTGTGGCGGCATGAATGGCCATGATATTATTTGCATCCAGGAAATCAACGATGTTATTTAAACGCTGCATGGATTGCAGAGCTTCGTTTACCTCTTCACTGGTATAAAGTTCTTTTTTGATGCCGGCACAGATCGTTCCTGTTCCAAGAGGTTTTGTGAGAATTAAAACATCACCAGCTTTGGCCCCCGTATTGGACCAGACTTTCTGAGGATGAACTGTTCCGGTAACTGAGAAGCCAAATTTAAGAGTGTCATCGTCGATGGAGTGACCACCAACCAAAGAAGCACCTGCTTTCTGAATGACATCACAAGCACCCTGGAGAACTTCTTGGATCACAGCATTTTCCATGGTGGCCAATGGTGCCGCAAGAATCGCCATACAGGTTTTAGGTTTTCCACCCATGGCGTAGACATCACTTAAAGCATTGGCCGCAGCGATGGCGCCAAAATCTCTTGGAGAATCAACGATGGGTGTGAAAAAATCCAGAGTTTGGACTAACGAAATATCATCGCTGATTTGAAAGATGGCAGCATCATCAAAGAGAGCACCATCTATCTGAACACCAGGTATATTCGGGGGGAACTTAACTCCATCCAGAATCTCCCGCAGGATCATGGCCGGAACTTTAGCGGCACAGCCGCCTTTCTTTACTGTCTGAGTGAGTTTCATAAAATAGTTATACTAAAAGCTTTTTTGAATAGCCAGTGTCGAGGAGAAATATCCATTGTGGACGTCAAGTCCTGAACTTATCCCAACTTGAAATTCCCGGCCAGATTCATGCAACCATCCTAATTCAATTTGATTGTTCGTTTTTCCGTCTTGTTCATCTTTTTCGTGAGAAAAATCAGCGATTATGGCACTCTTTGAACCGAGCCTTTGAGAAAAGCCAGCAATAAGAAATTTTCCCACTTTATCTTGGTCTGTTCTTCTTGATGAATTGTGTAACCAGCGATAATTGACATGTACCTGACTCACAGGATCTGACAATGTACCTGCAATAGTGCTTGTCATATTAAGTCGCAAAGAAGGATCAATACCATCTGTTTTCTTTCCGGTCGGAAATTTAAATTCACCGGTCAGGGCAAGGGCAGGAACAATATTATCCTGGTCATTAAAATTCCATTGGATGTTTGCAGCCGTCTGTCCGCTATCCTTTTCCTTTTCATTTGATCCGGTATATTGATTCACCATGACTTCTGCCTGAACTCTTTTTACCACTCCCCACCTCACATCCGGACGATAATGGAGAAGCTTTTCCTCATCTGAGTACCTCGCTGAGGCCTGTACCTGGACCTGACCAGTTTCGATAACTGAAGCGTCTTCTAATCTTGTTGGCATATGTTCATTGAGATTCATGACATTGGCCTTGGTATTGGCCAGTACAATTAAAAATAGCACAACGATCAGCAGGGCCTTCAATGATTGGTTCATAGGGTCCTCCACTTAAAAGGGTGCGGGCAAGAAAGGATAGTGCAAAGGCAGGATGAATCAAGACTGGCGAATTCGGTCATTTTGCGCTATCAAGCATTATGGCTAAAAAACTTCCCTCTGGTCTGAAACTCAACGGTATTGCTCCCAATATTTTGCTCAAGCATGTTGAAAATACAGCTCACTGGTTATTCCAGGGTGAGATAGATATCTCAGGACCTAAGCGCGCTTATCTGGCCAAGCTTGTGTTCTACAAAAAAAATCTAAAAGCGCTCAACCATATTGATCTGACTGAGTATTTTCATCTGTGTCTTGCGGCACACTGGACCACAGCGGGAACTTTTGTTCCAACTGATGTGGATAACCAAATCCGAGAAGGATTGTGGCGCCATGAGACAGTGGGGGCGCATCTGGCCCGCATGACCAAGCTCACTATTGATTCCTGGCAGTGGGATTATGAACAAGTGACTAATCGTAAATCATATAATCCTGCCCGCGGACAAGTCATGAGTACCCACGAGGGGACCTGGTTATCAGTCGCTATTGGTGGGTACAATGCTTTGATGAAAAATAAGCAACAGCAGCTGGCGCAAGATATGGCGGATGTGATTCTGGCCGAAATTGACAAGGAAGAAAAACTCCTGATTGAGCTCAGAGAAAAACGCGATCATATCAACTTCCTTCGCTCCACCGCGCTCATGGCACACAACTTCGGAGATCTGGATCGGGTGATGGATCAGTGGAATATGAATGCGGAAGATGCCTTCTATCAGCGTATCTATAAACTTGGACATAAGCTCAATGAAAACTACTCACCGATTCTGGTGTACTCAGGACAAGTGAATAAGGCATTCTTGGCCCAGGAAAATCACCGGCACATGTCCATGCGCCAACCACGAGGCCTAAGAAAGTCCCATAAGTTTCTTATTCCGGTGGGACCTTTTATGGATGAGTGGGGGGCGACTCTAGGTGGATCAGAACTTCTCTCAACTGAGGAAAAAGTCCAAATAATCGCCGCTTTCCTGGAAGGCTTCACCCGCCAGGATCAGGCGTTTGGTTATATTCGTGCTTACCGGGGCATGCTTCACGCCTTGCCTGAGGGTCTTGAAACCCTGGCGCGGGATTTACCTATTGATCTTTACCAAACCCTGAAAAAATCCAAATTTGCCACACTGGCACAACAGCCAAGGGAAGAGTTTGAAGAGCTTTATAAACGCAAACTTGATGAGTTTGTTTGTCCTATGACGGGGATAAAATTCTAGGATTCTGGTACTACATGACCCCGTGTTTTTTAGCCACTTCATCAAAGTGCTGCATGAGTTTCTTGGCCCAGTTACGCTTCTCTATGTAGGCACCAGGATAAAAACTTTTCTTGTAGCCATAGGCAACAATGTCTTTTAGGTGCTTGGTCTGAACATCAAAATTATTCAGAAGGAGACTGAACTCTCGACTTACTGTGGTGTCTGAAACCAGTCTGTTATCAGTACAGATCGTAAGAGACATACGGTTGGCCAGCATGTGTTTCACGTTGTGGTTTTTGATGTCTTTGATCTCAGGATTGGTCTGAAGGTTTGAAGTTAGACAAACTTCGATGGTGGTGCGTTTATCTGCCACGAAGGAAATCAGATCCTCGATATATTTCTTCTTATTGCTGATTTTTGGATCAACAATCTTGTGTTCATCGAAAAGATAGTAGCCATGACCAATGCGATCAGCGTAGCACTCGGTAATCGCCTGGAAGATACTCTCGGCACCATAGGCTTCTCCTGCGTGAACTGTTTTATGCATGAAGTTCTTGTGAGCGTAGGCGTAGACCTCGTGGAACTTGCCGCAAGGATAGCCTTCTTCCTGGCCGGCCAGATCGATACTCACGATAGGAATACCTTTCTCATCTCGGATTTTCACAGCGGCTTTCACCATCTGCAGAGCAGCGGCTTTCACGACTTCCATGTGACGGGAAAATTCCATCATCTTATAGAACTTAGAATAGTAGGGAGAGTAGCCTTTGGGCCCAAAGTTTCTCATGGCACAGCTGATGATGCCGTAATGGAACTCAGGCCGCGCGCCGCTTTTTACTTCCGGGCGAGCATTGAATTCTTTTTTAGCGCGCTCAAATCCCTTATAGACAGCGTCAAAGACGGTTTCCATAGTCAGGCCCGCTTCAATATCCATCATCAACTGAGGCGCAAATCGAGCTTCGATGTAATAAACGTTTTCGTTCTGATTATCTACGGCCAGCTCATAAGACACGCGTTCGATGTTCTCCAGGTCGCGAAGAGCGGCACAGGTATATTGAAAGCCATGGAGGTATTCACCCAGATTGGAGTAGGCAGATTTAAAGACCAACTCGCGTAATCCTTCTTCCGTGTAGGAAGGCATCTTGATGTTGTTTTTCCTGGCCATCTCAATCAGCGTCGGAATCCTGAGGGATCCATCGAGGTGAAGGTGAAGGTCGGACTTGGGCATGTCATGGATAAATGCGTCAGAATATTTTGTCATAAGTGGTTCAAGTTAATCCACTTAATGCGATCTGTCTATTAAAAGAGCATCACCCGGAGGTGGTGCTCTTTTAAATTAAAAGCGATAAGAAGAATTAAAATTCAGACTTTTTGAGTTTCGAGGTATCAAAACCAAGAGATTTTGCTTTTGCGACGTATTTCGCAAGGATTTCTGAAGGAATGTCAGTCTTACGAGACATAATCCACATAGATTTGCGATTGTTTGAGCCAATCATCACGTAGTCGTAATTATCCAGAGCGATGATGTTGTAGTCACCTTTCACGCGGAAAAGACGGGTGAAGAAGTTATCAAATGTCACCATCAACTCAGCGTTTGAACGGGCGTTGCTCACAACCGCTTTACCATTGATGGTGGTTTCACCTTTTTTCTTAATGCAAGTATTCAGGACGCTGATGGTTTTCTCATTGATGATGGCGTAATCAGCGGTCTGGGCCAGGCAATTCTTGGTAAAGCGCTGAGGAAGAGCGTAGATGGAGTACCACTTTCCAACGTACTTATCGATGCTCACGTATTCAACCGTTGGAAGCTGGCCTTCTTTCTGGGCCATGGCAGAACAGGAAAGGAATGTCAGGATCAGGGAAAAAGTCAGAAGTAGTTTCATGCGACCTCCAGTTAAAGTTATTTTCAACACTTACCAAGGTCACAGTGAAATAGATATGAACAAAACTTATGCAAGTGGAAGTTTCAGAGTGAAGGTCGCCCCTTTTCCGGGAGAGCTATTGAGGAGGATTTGACCCCCATGTGCCCTGGATATCTCGTTGCAGATGAATAAACCCAGACCTAACCCTTCGGCATCATGGGAAGCACGCTCAAATAACTGGAAAATCCGCCGCTGATCTTTCTCTTCGATGCCCGGACCCAGGTCGTTAACTGAAATGTAGATCGACTGGTGATCAAAGTAACTACTTAAATCGATCGCAGAGCCATTACCGTACTTAATAGCGTTAGAAATGAGGTTAATCTTAGCCAGAAGAGGGGTTGAAAGCTTTGCCTTTGCGAGCTTTTCAAAGGCCGGGAAGGCGAGCTTCAATCGTTGCACGGCACCTTCAAGTGAAAGTTTACGGGAAGCCATTTCGACCTGCATTTTCAAACCAGCGAGGGGAGGTGACTTAATGAAAAGCAATGGAGAAGAACACGTCGCGAGTCTGAATCTCTGCCATTAGCTTGTTAGTAATATTCTGCTTGCTCATGGCGGCTTTGTACTTCATCTGTTTTCCGAAAGGAACTAGGTATGGAGACGTTTTTAACAATTTAAGAATTCATTTAGGTTGCTGACTTTCCTGCTTACTGAAAACGGTACAAATCTTCAGCGGATAAGAATGAAGGTTCCTAGCACCATGACTTTGGCGGAGCACTCCTATTAGATTAACAATGGTCAATGTTTCAAGGAGCTCAAAGCATGGAAAAATGGAACACCTCATGCATCGAACCACTTACTAGAAAAACGGCGATTGTCACCGGGGGGACCGACGGGATCGGTTTAGAGGTTGCCAGAGAGCTGGCACGCAATGGAGCTGAAGTTATTATATGTGCTGATGATGTTCAGAAGGGAGAAAAGGCACTGCTCGATCTAAGAAAGTCATTGCAAGGTGCCCAGATAAGTTTTGAACGACTGGATTTGGCGGATCTTGAATCAGTTTCAGAATTTTGCCGACGTATCAAGATGGATCATGAACATCTCCATATACTAGTAAACAATGGTGGGCTGGCGGCTGTACCTGAGCATCTTGAATCAAAACAGGGTTACGAATTGATGTTTGCAGTAAATTACTTAAGTCACTTTGCTATCACGGCGCAATTGTTTTCTTTGCTTGAGGCAACACCTGACTCAAGAGTGATTTTTCAGAGTGGCCTGGAACATCATCAGGGTGTGATTGATTTCTACGATCTTAATGCCTCTCATCTCTATGATTCAACAAAATCCTATGCCCAGTCGAAGCTTGCGATGTTGCTTTTTGCCAAAGAGCTCGATCGCAGAATTTGTGAAACTCATCTGCAAATTAAAAGTATCTCAGTCCATCCAGGTGGGTCTCGAACCAACATCTTTTCCAAGGGCCCAAGTCTTTCCAAGAAAATGATCAGACCCTATGATTTGATGAAAATGTTTCTGGTTTATTCATTTGGGCAGTCTGCTGCCATGGGTGCCTTACCAACTTTATTTGCGGCTACTTCGCCTGATGCGATCAGTGGGCATTTCTATGGCCCTGATGGGTTTCAGGAAATGAGAGGTTATCCTACGGAAGTGGAGCCCGCTATTCAGGGTAAAAATATGCAAGCAGCAGAAAAGCTCTGGGAAGTATCTGAAGCACTCACAGGGCTTGAATTCAAGTTGGCCGATTTTAGCAACGTCTTACCCTTTCAGATGCGGGGAAACATCCAGCCCGAAGGATGGCGCCCGGGCATTTGATGAAAACGGGATTTGAGCACAGGAAAACACTCAACTTAACTTTTTAGCAATCCTCGCAACCAGATAACCAATGGCATACGGCACTGAGAAGGGACGTGACGGGGTTCGGTTTCTTGAATGCTTAAAGCCCAGCTTATGGAGCCACTCGTGCATCATATTAGTTGTAACTTGGTAGGGAGCATACTTGTTAAGAAACTTCGCATTCATCCAGACTTTGATAACGTTCGGAAAGGTGTAACCAACAGTATAATCACTGCGACGGAAAACTTCCAGATCCAGGTCCATTTCGTTATCTGTACCAGGGCGAAGTTTTTCAGATCCTTCGAGAATTTTTTTATAGATCTCGGCATTTGATAGTCCGTCATTATCTACGAACATTTTTTTACCGTTATATGTATGGTTCAATATACCGATCTTGAACTCTTCAGTAGCAACTACCTTTTTAATAAGGTCAGCGGCTTGCAACACCTTATCTTCCTGAACTGAATCGAAATTATCAAGTTTAACGTTAACATCAAAATAAAAAGCTGCCTGCGGAACACCTGCCCCGGTAATTTCCTCTAACTGAACAGAATCGCCTTTATGGCCTGAGCCTGATCCGCCCCCTGATTTGCCACAAGAAGCGAGGAATAGGAAAACGAATAACAATGATAGAGTTTTAAACTTGAGTATTTCCTCTCTGGTTGTTTCTATATTTTAACTGAAGCTATTCGAAGAATATGAGGATGTTTAATTGAATGATCAACCCTGAAAAAATCATGGTCTGCAAGATCAACGTTGAAATGAACATTTAGATTGGGGAAAAATTCTACAAGTGAAAGCGAATTATTCTTATACGGTAAAGGCCAAGTTACGAAAATGAGAATTCACTCAAGCAGATTACTTAAGATGTTTGAATCATCAAAGCTTGAGACGCCCTTTAATAATCAACTAAATTTTCCCCAACCTAAATATTTCAAGCTGCCCTTTTGTTGACATCTGGAGTTGGGGCCGGAAGAGAATCTCTGGTATTAATAATAAGGATGGCCCCAGGGTGATTTGTGAAGAATTCAGCACTAGGCAACTCAGGACACGGCCCCAGGGTTTGGAAGAGTATTTCTTTGGTTGAGGGATGGAGAATTTTTACTTCGTAAATCAACATCGAGGGCTTTAACGGAAATTACCTTTAAAAAATTAAATCTCCTTAGCACATTAATGGATGTGATTATTTATGAAGAGAATTTAGTTATAAAGTTTTTCCGGGGCACAAGAATTGTTTTCAGGCCCCGGTAGTAGAAGGTGATAATTGCTTCGGCTGCTTCAAAAAACTACAGATCCAGATATCTCTTACATTTTTTACTTCCCTTGCCTATGGCATAGCCT
>JBEIEO010000069.1:0-12106 GCA_040382895.1 Halobacteriovoraceae bacterium | reverse complement strand
AATCAACTCAAGGAATGTTAAATCCGATGTAACTGCTCGCCCCACCTAAGAGGGGGTGTGAGCACTTACAATCCAATAATCGAAGGAGATCGAGTGACTCGGTGCCTGCAAAGACTCAGTGAGAGACTTTTAAATTTGTTCAATTGATTGAATTCATTTAAGATTTTAATAAGGCCGCAAAGTGGTGCCCAAGACGAGACTCGAACTCGTACGGTATTTCTACCGAGGGATTTTAAATCCCTTGTGTCTACCATTCCACCACCCGGGCGACGTGAGAAAAGTAGAGTAATCATGTGATGTTATTGAGATTATGTCAATTGAAAAGCCTCCCCTTGCTGATGCTACTGGGAGTGAACTCTTGTTCTTATTTTCGTTCCAATAAATCTATCGTTGCTGAAGAACTGCTTTCTCCTATGAAAGGCGTGTGGTTCAGTCACAATTCTGAGCACGCTCTTTGGAACAGTCAAGGCCAGCCTCAGCCTCATCATTTTTTTGATGTGAATCCTGAGCTCAGTAAGAATGAAATTTATGTGAATGCTGTGATTGTTACTCCGGAAGGTTCGGAGCATCAGTACCAACTCGATACAAGTTCCGGTCAAAGGTACTATTCTCATTCTTATTGTCCACAGAATGACATCTGGAATGTGCACTCCGGTTCTATTTCAAAACCTACCTATTCAATAGGTATGATCCCTCGCTTTTTAGACCAAACGGGGGAGCCTCAAAAAGTTTATATTTTTGGCAGTGGAAAGAAATTTGCGGCCCTCCATGATTTTCATGAATACCGAGTAAGATTAGTGGGTGCGGTGATCGAACAAATTTGTCCGGAAGGAAACTGTCTTGGTAAAAATAATTGGGTTTCGCGGATGGTTTTCATAGCGGTCGACCAAGCCGATAAGAAGATGGAAAACGTGAGTGATATTCAATTGCTGCAAAAATATGTGAAATGGGATGAGGCAAAAGCAGTAATGGAGAATCTCGAGGGAAGAAATGGTACCACCGGAGCAAGCTTTCCGGTTACCCGCATTGGCAAGCTCATTCCTTTAAAAGAAGCCATCGAGTATTATAAAAAACGCTCCATTTATCTTTCTGATAATGAGAGCGAAAAGATCCGCAAAGGATGCCACAAACTTTATGATCGATTGTGGTCGGAAGTCGGTACTGAGCAACTAGAAGATAAACCCGCCCGTACGGTGGAAGAGTTGAATGCAAAACTCAAAGTGATCGAAGAATTGAAGAAAAAACGCCCCATTGGTTTTGCTTCCCGCTTTAAAACCTTTGCTATTAAATATGGCAACGAATACGCTACCTGCCAGCGCTTTGTATATGCCGGAAATATGAATAAGAATCCAGAAGCATTTTGGTTTTATATGTATACCGGAATTTTCTTCCGTCTGCATAAAGATGGTTATTTTTTCGATTGCCGTAGCCGTTCCTGGCAAAAAAACATTCTAGATAGCATGGGAAAACCTATCTATGATATGAAAAAAGATATGCGGGATTGCAAAGATCGCGATCTTGATCAGGCCATGGAGTATATGCCTAATTTCCTCACTGGCCTGAAAATGACTAATGAGCAGTTTTATCGCTTTGTTGATTACGATACTCACACATTTGGGACTCACAAGAAATTGTATTCCTGGGTTAAAGTGAAAGCTAAAAAATACGACTGCAGTGTTGATCCCAACCTTAAAATCCGCAAGGAGATGAAAGTATTTCCAGAAGATGTTTCCTGGAAGACCAGGGATGTGAAAGACATTGAAGATGAAATGAAGATTATTTATTAATGAGTAAAAAAATTATTCCGGTTCTTAAAATTTATTGTCTTTGCCAACCGCTTCTGATGACGGAGTGGCGCTCGATCCTGAGTGATAAATTCGCTCACTCGCTACCGATTAACCTTGAGCTAACAGATGACCCATCACAGGCTTCTGTTATCGCCTGGGACGGAATGATTTCAGCTAAAATGCAGCGTTTATTGCCAGAGATTGAACACATGCTTAAGGGAAAAACTTTATTAGTGATGGGCGAAGCTCAGACCCTTCTTAAGGATCATCCATTTGTGCGCATCTTTGAAGCTGTAGAAAATGCTCCTCAGCTCACCGGTTGGTCAGTGCTTCCGGAAGAATTGCTGGAGAGTCTGATGAGCTGCTACCAAAAGAGTTCTCATGTTTAGCTGGAAAGAATTTGAAAATACCAAAACGGTATTGTCCCAGGTTCGGTCCTATCAGGATCAGGCAGGTCAGCACCACGTAACTATTCGCCCGATTGACTTACAACGCTGGATGGAAGTCGCTTGTGAAGATCTGGGATTTCTCATGCTGGTAGAGATGGCCGGAGTTGATCTTACTGGTGTTCCTCACAACACTCATCGCTTTGAATTAACCTATCATCTGTTGAATATGGAAACTCATCAGCGATTTAATATTCATGTGCTGGTTGATGAGAGCGAAGTTGTTCCCAGTGTGGTGAATTTTTACCCTCATGCTGACTGGCTTGAGCGAGAACAGCACGAAGCTCTGGGGATACAATTTTCCCGTCCTCTTCATGGTTTATTACTTCCTCATGATCAAAAGTTTTTTCCTCTAAGGAAGAATGCTCAGATAAAGCAATGGCCGGTAGAGAAAGAACTAACTGCACCCCAGCTGCGACATAATCCTAATAAGTCAGAAGCACCCTTCCCTGAAGAATCCTGGCAATGGAAATCTTTCGGTCTCTTTTCTCCTCTAACCCGAGGGGATTTTGAATGGATGGTTTGTTTTGATCCTGTGAAGGTAGTAGATTCAAAGGTGAATATTGGTTTTGCTCATCAGGGTTTTGAAAAACTTCTGGAATCCAAAGATTGGTTGCAAGTTCTTCAACTCGTAGAAAAGATTAATCTGGGAGCTGCCCCTAATTACGGAATTGCCTGGTCTAAGACACTTGAAGATCTTCTGAGAATCAAGATTCCGGAACGCGCCCAGGCCATCCGTATCGTGGCGCTGGAGCTGGCCCGAATTGCGGAGCATTTGACTGTTATTCACGATATGACATTTGCTCTGGAGATGCCTGAGCATCGTTTGTTTATTAATGCCCGAGAAAAAATTTATGAACTGATAGAGAAATATTGTGGTCGTCGTCAGGGACTTGGTTTGACCCGCATTGGTGGAGTAAAAGAAGACTTGCCTCATGGCTGGATTGTTGAGTATCAGGCGATTTGTGAAATGATAAAGAAAAACCTGAAAGCGATTCATCGATCTCTTTTCTCTCAAAATAAGTTTCGCAAAAACCTAGGCGCTGGGCAGGTGAGTGCTCAGACTGCTTTGCAGTGGGGAATTACAGGGCCGGCCATGCGTGCTTGCGGATTAAATTTTGATCTGAGAAAGTCGCAACCGTTCTATTTCTATCAGGACATTGATTTTGATATCCCTGTAGGAATTCATGGAACAGCTTACGATCGCTATCTCATCCGTCTGGAAGAGATTTATCAGAGCTTCAGAATCATTACTCAGGTGATCGATAATCTGCCATTAGGTTCGATTGTCAGTCAGGAATTAGATCTGGATTACACGGCCCTTAAAGATTATTTGTCTCACTCAGAAATACCACGTACCTGGCATTATACAGGTCTGGAATCTCCTAATGGAGAAGCAGGCTTTCTGGTTAAATTCAATGATAGCACAACACCCTATCGGGTTAAGATAAAGACGCCAAGTTTTCCACTCGTGCAGGCGCTGCCAAGTTTTGTTTTGGGACTTCAGGAACATCAACTAAAAAGTTGTCTAGCCAGTCTGGGTATTCGACGATTTGAACTGGACCGGTAGGAAGAATAAGATGATTTTAAGCAGGAATTTTTATACAAAGATTTCTTTCTGGAAGGCCTGGTGGGCCCGTCGACAACTTCGTAAATTGACGGGAGAAAAACTTTTTAAAGCCTTCAAATTACATAGGACAGTGTGGCCCGATAAACTCTATTTTTACTCCCCACGCTTAAAGCGTAAACCTTTGTTTATTGGTTCCCCTGAAAAATTATCACATTGGCAAGATAGAAAATTGTGTGAGACAATCTGCCCGACTCATGCGATCAAAGTGACGGCATCCGCCATCATTATTGATGATCGTGGATGTATCGGTTGTGGCCTTTGTGTCGAATTCGCGCCGGCAGGTTTGTTAGAAATGTCGGCCGACTCCCCCTCCATATATCGGTCTTGATAAGGGTTTTTACATGTTAAAGATTTTCGTTTTCTTCACCCTGGCATTCGCTACTCTTTGGTATTCAGTAGAGTCAACTTTGGGAATTAACGGTTTGTTTGGTGAGTACGTTGCGGCTCATCCAGTTCTCTTTACCATCATTTACGCGTGTGTAATCGCTCACATCACCATTACATGTATGAGCCTTTCTTATCACCGCTACCACACCCACAAAGGTGTGATCATTAATAAATGGGTTGATATGCCCATGCAAGTTTGGCTTTGGCTTGTAACTTCGCTTAACAAAGTAGACTGGGTAGCAGTTCACATTTTCCATCATGCTCATTCAGATCTTGAGAAAGATCCACATAGCCCGGTTCAGAATGGTATCTGGCACGCTCTTTTCCTTGGTGTTTTTGACTACACTAAAGGAAAGTCCTTGCCGGAAGTTCAAAAGATCCGCAAAACGATCCATACCAACAAGCTTGAATCTTATATGGAGAAACACTCTTTCACCGGTCCAGTGATTATGACTTCCATCATGATCATTCTTTTTGGACCAGTATGGGGTTCTCTTCTTTCCGTCACTAACTTCATGACTTCTCCGATCTTCGCCATTGGTGGTGTAAATGCCATCGCTCATTGGTGGGGTTATAGGAACCATAAGACAACTGACAATAGTCGTAACATAGGTTTTCTGTTCCCGCTAAACTTCATCATCTGCGGCGAACTTGATCACAACAATCACCACGCTCATATGCGTTCAGCTTCTTTCCGTCACCGTTGGTTCGAGTTTGATATCGGCTACGTGTACCTTAAGGCCTTGAGTGCCATGGGTCTGGCCGAATTCAAAAATGTTTACACTCCAGCGACTCTGAAGCAGGAGCTTTCTAAGAAGATGTCTGATCTGATCGATGCAGACCTTCGCTTTAAGCAGCGCTGTGAAGAACTGGCCAGTGAGATGAATATCTCTTACAATGAATTTAAAGCTCGCCTGGAAGCTTACTGTCGCGGAGAAAAAGTTAAACTTGAAAGATCTTGTCGTGAATTCATGGACGAGGTTATCCGCACACTAAAGGCCAACCAGCGACTGAATCTCAAATACGCTTAAATGAAAAAGCCACCCTCGGGTGGCTTTTTTTTGCTCAAAAATGATGTCCCGATTTTTCAAAACTCGGATTCTCTTCCAGGCGTTTAATGAACTCTTCTCTCGGAATAAACTTTCCTCCGAACTGTTCCACCACTGGTGTCACCATCTGTGTATCCAGCCATTTAATGCCTCGACCCTGAAGATGCTGGATCAATGATAATAATCCAAACTTCGAAGCATTTGTTTCTTTTGAGAACATAGATTCACCTGAAAAAAAATTCCCCATGGATACACCGTAGAGCCCGCCGACTAATTTATCTTTGTTCCAAACCTCAACAGAATAGGCGAGGTTGGCCTTGAAGAGTTTTTCGTAGCCCTTGATGATGTCAGGTGTGATCCACGTTCCTGGCTGATTTTTACGATAAGCTCGGGCACATTCCCGGATGACTTCATCGAAGGCCTGATTGAAGGTAATCTGGAAGTGATGCTTCTTTAAAAATTTGGCAAAGGAGCGAGAGAGATGAAGTTCGTGGAAATCGAGCACTCCCCGGGGATTTGGTGAAAACCAGGCAAGAGGGAAATCCAGCGATATAGGCCAGGGAAATATGCCATGCTTGTAGGCCTCTAGGAGAGTATCAAGTTCCATATCACCACCAATGGCCACCAGACCATCTTCGGTTGCTGACTCTACCGGCGGAAAGACCACTCGTCTCATGCTTTCAGAGCACTCAAAAGAATTCGGGCAATATCTCCTGCCACCACTAATGAACTTTCCTGTTGAGATTTGCTCACACCTTCCGGCGCCACATAGGGTGCCACTTCCATCAGATCAGCTCCAGTGATCTGAAACTGACTCGCCAGTCCCATGATGATGGCCGCACAATCAGTCGGCAGTAATCCACTTTTCTCAGGAGTTCCGGTAGCTGCTGCATACTGCATATCCAGCGCATCGATATCAAAACTAATGTAGATTTCTTCAACACCCAAAGATTTATAGTGGGTGCTTAATTTTTTTAAAACCTTTTCTACTCCCCACTTCGCAACATCACTGGCCCAGTACTGTTCCACACCTAAAGTATCCTTCCAGTGTTTTTTATTTTTTCCACTCGAGCGAATGCCGACTTGAACAAGATGATCACGGGAGGAGAGATCTTTCAGAATCTGATAAGTCCAGGTTCCAAAACAGATATCAATTCCCATGCGGCGATCTAATAGATCTGTATGGGCGTCGAAGTGAAGGATGGCAGCTTCTTTAAGCTTTTTGCGACTCTTTAGCCAAGCTTTCACCAGAGGATAGCTGGTGGAGTGATCGCCACCAAATCCCAGCACGCGGGCCGATGGATGTTTTTTATACAATTCATCCATCGCCGTTTCAGCCATACTTAAAGGCGAGACCGGAAGCTTATTAATTTTCCCATAGAGGGCTTTTCGACATAAACGGATGGTTTCATTATTGAGATACTTATCGTGGAGAAGGTGAGGAATGACTCGCACATCTCCCAGATCGGTGAAATCATTTTTCACATCCAGAAGCTCCTGACGAATAGCCAGAGGCCCCCAGTTCGCACCACGCTGAATTCCTCCGCCATTATCTGACGGAATACCGATGACCAGAGGTTTGTCTGCTTTCAGAGTATTTAGCGATTTCTCCCAGATCTTTCGCGCCTTCTCCGCTGACGGTGTGCCGTAGTAAGCTTTGAGCAGACGTTCTTTTTTCTCAGCTCCTGTGTGAACAGTGAAAACTCCACTACCTGGAAGAGTTAAGAGCTGCGGAAGATTTTTCAAATCAATTCTCCTTGTCGCCATTTGTTCTGTAGAAGTTCGTGCTCATATTTTACACTAAACTCAGCAGACTTCATGCTGACAAAATCTCTAAGGGTTTTTTCCTCAAAACGGATGATATCTTCATCCAATGCGCTATGTACGCCAGCGATATGGCTCGTCTTCCAAGCTTGCGGGAAGTGATGCCAGGCTTCGGTAAAGGGCTCTGTCTCAAAAACATCTAAGAATGCTTGAGCTTTTGGATGAGAAAGTAAAAATCCTCTTAAGGCTTCTTCTTTGACTAATTTGCCGCGGGCGCCATTGATAAATATGAGCTCAGGATGAGCACCATCAAAAAAGTTTTCATTAAACATCTGTCGGGAAGTGGAATTGAGACTTGAGCACACAATTACGACTCTTGCTTCCCGCACATGACCCTTCGGAAAAGGACAGTCTTTTACAAAAGGATCAAAGACCAGCACTCGGGCACCCAGGGAGCTTAAAGTCTGGGCAACGATCTTTCCGATATGACCGTATCCATAAATAGCGATGGTCTGATCTTTTATTAAGGGTCGATCCCATTTACGGGAAGAACTCCAACTTAAGTGCTGAGGCAATTCACTCAAGCCCTGAAATAAGCAACTCAAGGAGTACTCTGCTACGGCCTGGGCCCGGATCTCATGGCCGACAACAACGGGGATGTTTTTCCAAAGCTCATGCTCCTGGATGAAATGATCATATCCAGAATTGGAGTGTAGTATCAGTTCTGTCGATTTTAGCAATTCGGCAGGAAGTGTTTTTAATTGAGTGTGGGTATTGGTAATCAGAATGCTAGGCACGCCTTTTTGGAATTGGTCTAATTTGATGACCTTTATTCCCGGGAGCTTCTGGAGTCTATCCCTTTCATTTTGCTCAAAATTTTCAGCATGATAGGGAGAGGTATGGGTGCGAATGACCTGGTAGCTTTTCATACATCAAAACTAGCTTAAATCAGGTTAAAAGTGTATAAGGGAAGCACTATGATTACCCTGAAATCGGCCCGTGAAATTGAAGTTATGAAGGAGTCCTGCAAGTTAGCAGCGAAGACTCTGCATTTTCTTGGAAAAAATCTTAAAGCAGGAATGAGTACCGAAGACATTAACAAAATGTGTCATCAGTACATGATCAAGCGTGGGGCAATCCCAGCGACCCTGAACTATCATGGTTTTCCGGCATCTCTTTGCACTTCCCGTAACGAAGTTATCTGTCACGGTATTCCAAGCCCGAAAGAATTTATTAAAGACGGCGACATCATCAACCTTGATGTCACCACCATCTTCAAAGGTTTTCATGGCGACACGAACCGCACTTTTTTAATCGGTGATGTGAAACCTGAAATCAAAAAATTGGTGGACGTCACTTATGAGTGCATGATGGCAGGCATTGCTGTTTGTCGTCCCGGCGCTCGTATTGGTGATATTGGTGCCGCGATCGAAGAGATTGCTCACGACAATGGTTTCAGTGTCGTTCACGAGTACTGTGGCCATGGTATCGGGCGTGTCTTCCACGAAGAGCCACAGATTACTCACTTTGGAAAAAAAGGCACCGGCGTTGAAATGCGTCCGGGAATGACTTTTACCATTGAACCGATGATTAACTTTGGAAAACGTCATTGCAAACTGCTGGATGATGGCTGGACAGTTATCACCAAAGATAAATCCTGGTCGGCTCAGTTTGAACACACCATCTGTATCACGGAAAGCGGTCATGAAATCATGACGACTTTCTCACCTGATGAGTGGACTGCTGAAGATGACATCCTTTAAAGAATACCTTCAGGGAATGTACCAGGGGAATCTGGACTTTCCTTCCATTAAGGTTACCTCTCAGTCATCCGGTCATGAACTCCAAATCAAATTCGACAGTAAAGATGTGCTCTTAGATATTACTTATCAGGGTCGCATTGATCCCTGGATGGGCGCTGTATGCGCTTTAAGCATAGGTAAAACCCTTAATCAACTCGAAGAACTTAGCTGGAAAAATTGGGATGATTTTTTTCAAAACGATCAAACATATTGGGATCTAAAAGCCGAAAAAGTAGATGACGTTTTTTTTGCTCCATGGGAGTTATTGAAAGCAGGACTCGACCTTTATCGTGGCAGAGATTATCTCTACCGGACTACCGATCCTCTGATCTGTCGTTGTTTTGGAGTGCGAGAGAACGATGTACTGGCCTACATCCGTAAAACGGACGATCCAACTCCAGAGGGCCTTGCCGCCGAAACCAAGGCCGGGATGGGGTGCCGCTCCTGTGTACCACAGATAAAAAAATGGCTTTCTATCCATCAGCCAAAAGCTTCTGGTCACTATTACAAAGAAAAGACCCGTGCCAGCTGGTTACTTGAGATCGATTACATGCTTAGCTGTTTTCCCCAGGCGCAGGAATGGAAAATGGAAGTGGAAAGTTTTCATGGTGAACAGGTCATCATATCTTTTGATAAGGAAGTGACTCAGACAGAACAAGAAAATGTGTCAATTGATCTTCAGGACTTTTTAGCCGCTGGCTTAGATTCTGATTTGAGTTTCTTTTTAAGACGCTCTCGGCAGCGCGAGAAGGCCTGAGGGTAGTCTTTCAATTTTTGGAATATCTTTACATCACGTCCACGAAAAATTTTCTGAATATCAACATCTTCCTGAAGATACTTTATATCAGTGAAGAAGTTGTCCAATGAGGGAATCTCTTCTTTTAAACAGTTAGCTGTCGGGGCCTGTGCTTGGACCTGAGACACAAAGGTTAGAAAAATATCTTTTGATCCTTCAATGTAATCAGCAATCATACTCTGCGAGATGGAGCGTTGAGTGCCGGTAAGATCAGATGGCAGATGGAAGATCTTGCTTCCTCGTGTGATAGAAAGCTCCAACAGTTTCCAGCTAGATGAAAAAGTCGATTTCGAGCAGATTTCTGAAAAATCCTCTGAGGTAAGTTCAGCATTGGGAATCTGAATCATTTCCGAGATCAAACGCTGGTTAAGGTCATACATGGGGCCGGTTTGTTTTTTAAGGTGAAACTTCTTTTCTTCCTCTCCCAGACACTTAAGCAGCTGGCGCTCATCCCTGGCAGCCAGGGATGAAAAAGTCAGCATGAATAGGGAAGCGATGACTAAGCATTTCATATGTCTATTCTACCTTTAAAATCAGAAAAGATAAGACAGAAAATGCGCTATTGGCTAGAATGGGGGCATGAAAGAAATGTCTTTTATGGAGCATCTTGAGGAGTTGCGCACTCGTTTGATCAGAACCCTGATCATTCTGGTTGTGTCCTTTGCTGTTTGCTATAATTTCTCCTCAGCCATTTCTGAATTTCTTCTTGTTCCAGTTCGCGAAGCCATCGGGACCCAGGGCAAGATCATCTTCACCGGACTTTTCGATAAAGTGGTGGCCGAACTTCAGATCGCTCTATGGGCAAGCATCTTCTTTGCTAGCCCTTTGTGGTTCAGGGAAGTCTGGTTGTTTATTAAGCCGGGCCTCTATGAAAAAGAGGTCAAAGCCATTCGACCTTTTATCGTAGTAGGATTTCTTCTTTTTCTTTGTGGTGTGGCCTTCGGTTATTATGTGCTCTTTCCTTTCACTTTCAAAACTCTGGTAACTTATGGCGTGACTAACGTCGAGGCCATGCTTAGTCTGCAGGATTATCTTCTGCTGGCCTCTAAAATTCTGGTGTTTCTGGGACTGATGTTTCAGCTTCCCAATGTGATTTTAATCCTGGGATTCATGGGTCTTGTTACCAAATACTCTTTACGTTCCTGGCGTCGTTACACGGCCGTGATTTTTGCAATTGCAGCGGCCATCATTACTCCTACAACCGATATGCTTAGTATGATGGCCGTGTGGGTACCGATGATGGTTCTTTATGAAATTGGAATTCTGGCCGTGGCTTGGATCGTTCACCCGTACTTAAGAAGAAAACATATGGGTGATGTCATTACTCACGATGCTTCAGAGTCGTAGTCGTAGTCTTCCAGATTAATTTCGTAAACTTCCTGCTCTTGTTCGCCATTTCCGTTCTTTTGATTGTCTTTCTCACCAACGTAGGTGATTCGTTCAGAGTTAAAGTTCCAATTATCCAGATCTCCTGTGATGGTGAAGCCTGGAAGGTTTCTCTGGAAATCTTCGATCATGGTGTAAACTTGCGTTCCATTGAAGTCTGCACCGTCGGTTTTGCATAACCATCCGGTGAGAAGAATGTCTCGTCCACTGCAGGAGAAATTGCAGTAAGCAAGATCCACGTGATGTCGGTTGAGCACCCGCCGGGCCTCTTTATTACTTTCCATTCGCGTGAGTTTTTTCATTTCTATCCTTCATTTACTTCAGCCGATACATTATCGGTTCAGTCAGGATTAATTGAAGGGGAATTCGTTGGAAATCAGTAATTTCCATAGATTATGATTGAAAAAGCCTCCCGAAGGAGGCTTAGCTAACTAGTTATTTATTCATGGCCAGGGTCACTTCCCGCACCACTTTCGAGGCAAAACAAGAAGAGTTATTGGTTGGATCCAGCATCGGGGCCAGCTCCACCACATCCGCTCCTACCAGATTCTTGCGATTCAAGATCTTCATGATTTTCATAAAACCATGCCAGTCTTCTCCACCTGCTTCCGGAGTGCCGGTGCCGGGGAAAAAGCCCGGATCAAAAAAATCCAGATCCAGTGTCAGATAAATCGGGCGTGTATCAGGAATTTCTTCCAGCCATTCACAACATTCTTTAAGAGAAGTCGCGAGTGTTTTGTGTTCTTTCATCCACTGAAACTCTTCACGAGGTCCGGAACGAATTCCATACTGAATCAAACGATTCTTTGGTGTGAAGTGATCCAGGACACGACGAATGATGGAAGCGTGAGAATATTTTTCTTCAAGATATCCATCACGCAAATCCGTGTGAGCATCAAGGTGCAACACAACCATATCCTCATAGTGCTTTAGGTGAGTCACAATCGGTCCGTACGAGATCGAATGCTCTCCACCGATCACAAGGAACTTAATCTGATCTTTTTTCAGATCCAGATCTTTCACCATCTCCATGAAAAAATCATTAGTGATGTGCCACTT
>JBEIEO010000068.1:0-12235 GCA_040382895.1 Halobacteriovoraceae bacterium | reverse complement strand
GATTAATATTTGTCTGACCAAAATGACCGACGAGAAGATTAACGTTGGGAGAGACTTGACCCTGACGAGGCTTAAGTTCCGCTGCTAACAAGTTAAGCAGTGTTGACTTACCCTTACCATTCTTTCCGATGATTGCGATCTTATCACCTTTCAGGATAGAAAAGTTAATGTGTTCAAGAAGCAGATCTTGATTGTAGCCGAATCCCACATCTTTTACTTCCATCAGGACTTTACCCGGACATTCTTTATGATTGAATTCAAAATCCAGAGTTGCCACCATGGCCAGTTCGTTAAGCTCCGGCATTTTCTCCAATAACTTCATGCGCGACTGGGCTTGAGTCGCTTTCGAAGCTTTCGCTTTGAAGCGCGCGACAAATTCTTCCAGATCTTTTCGCTTCCGCTCATTATTCACCCGGGTTTTTTCATAGATTTCTTCTTCCAGAAGAATCTGTTCAAAATATTTTTCTGAACTGCCTTTGATCTTCACCAACTTTTGGCGCCAGATTCCCATAGTATGAGTTGTGACCTCATCCATAAATCCACGATCGTGAGTTATCAAGATGATCTCACCCCGAAAGTTGCGCAAAAATTTTGAGAGCCAGCGCATGGAAACAATATCCAGATAGTTGGTAGGCTCATCCAGGAGTAAGCAATCAGGATCGGCTAAAAGGACTTTGGCCAGGTTTAAACGAATCTGATAACCACCAGAAAAGTCCGATGGCGGGCGATGGTAATCTTCTGCTTTGAAGCCAAGTCCGAGCAGCATTTTTTCCACTTTGTACTCATCAAATTGAGCATCTCCCTTCAGGGCCGTCATGCACTCCTGAAGAATAGTTGGTTGAGTGAATTGTAAATGCTGCTTCAAGGTACCGATCTGATAGTTTTTGGGAATGATTACGTCCCCAGCATCAGGTGATTCTTCGCTTAGAAGGATTTTGAATAGAGTCGACTTTCCTGTACCATTTCTTCCAACAAGACCCACTCGCTCCCCCTTACCTAAGGTGAAACTAATATCTTCAAAGAGAACCTGTGTTCCGTACCCCTTGGTGAGTTGCGAGACCTGAATCATGGTGTGGTTCCTGCTTCCGGTGCTGGCTCAGGAGTAGGATTTGGAGTTGGCTCAGGAGATGGAGTTGGTGGAACTGCTTCCGTTGAAGCTTGAGCAGCAAACTGCATCTTTGCCAGAACTAGTTTAATGCTGGCTTCACAACGCAAGGCCATGAACTTAATGCTAGTGTCTAATTTTTCTTTTTTCAACACAGCTTCTAGTGCTGTTAATCTTTCAGCTAATTCATTAAAACGTTCATCTTCAGGTAAAGGGTCAGCGACCAAAACACCTATCTGGCAGGTGGTATCTTTAGACTTTGCATAAGCCGTCAAGAAATCGGCTAGATCAATATCCATGGCGAGAGAATAAAATCGTCTCACCATATTCTGGTTCTCACCTTTCAGGTACTGAAGAAGTTCGAGAAGAAACAAATGAGTTTCGGGATTTCTTTGCGAAAGGAGATCCCGCCATTGGTAGATTCTGGATTCCAGGTCTGTATCTAGGTTGTCGTTAAACAGCTGTGGATTTGATTTTAAATGCTCAATCGCCCGGGATCTTAGAGCAGCTGAGGCATCAATGCGAAAGTCTTCCAACATCGATAAAAATTTCGTGCGTGGAGAAACTTTTAGTGACTGATCGTTTTTAAAGGAAATCATTTCCGTGTCGGATACGACTTCGTTCACCTTAGTTTCAGGTGCGGTGCTTTTAGAAATTTTCGATGTTGTAGATTCGATGAGTGAAATGAAGAAATCAATTCTTACCATCACTACAACAACCACCAGAATCCAGACATATTTCATAGCAAAAGGATAATCTAAAACTTATAATATCGCCATGGTTTCTCATTCTGAACTCCTGCAATTCATCACCCCTGTGGACTGGATCGTGTTTTTCGCGGTCTTAGCCGCGACTTTAGCTTCTGTCCTGTATGGTCAGACTCTCAAAAGCAGACTTTCAGAAAAGGAAAAGAACAGTCCTCTTGAGCTTTTACTCATGGGACGACGTCTGACTATGCCTCTTTTTGTCGCCACCTTAGTGGCCACCTGGTATGGCGGAATCTTCGGTGTCACAGCACAGACCTTTGAGAAAGGAATTTACAATTTTCTCACTCAGGGTATTTTCTGGTACGTCAGCTATGTTATCTTTGCACTTTTTCTTGTAAAAAAGATTCGCCAGCATCAGGCCATGACCATTGCAGGACTTGCCGGTCAACTATTTGGTCCCCGGGCCGAAAAAGTGACGGCTTGTCTTAACTTCCTTAACCTTCTTCCACTGGCCTATACCATCAGTCTCGGACTTTTTTTGCAGGCCGTTTTCGGTGGCACCCTTCTTCTGAACAGCCTTATAGGTGTGACTCTTGTTACCATATGGTCTCTCTGGGGTGGATTTCGTGCAGTCGTTTTTTCAGATGTCGTTCAATTTTTCTTCATGATTTTAGGTGTCGTTTTAGTCGTGGTTTTCGCCTGGATGGAAATGGGTAATCCCACTGTCTTGTTAGAAAAACTTCCCTCATCTCATTTTGACTGGACAGGTGGAGAGCCTATCCTTTCAACCATGGTTTGGGGGTTTATCGCTCTCTCAACATTGGTGGATCCCAATTTCTATCAGCGTTGTCTGGCAGCATCTTCAGAAAAAGTAGCCAGACGAGGGATCCTCATCTCCACTGTTATCTGGATTCTTTTTGATCTTTGCACCACTCTTGGCGCACTCTATGCTCGAGCCTCGCTACCGGATGCAAACCCACAAAATGCCTACTTGCTTTTTTCTATGCAGATCGTTCCACCCGGTGTGAGAGGGCTGATCCTTTCCGGAATACTTGCTACTATTCTTTCCACACTGGATGCCTATCTTTTCAATGCCGCCACTTGTTTGAGTTATGATTTCATCAAACTTAAAGATCGCTTTAAGATCTGGCATCATCACTTCGCCCTCATCATTGTGGCGATTTTATCCGTTACTTTAGGAACTCATTTTGATGGCAACGTTGTCGAAGTCTGGAAGACCCTTGGAAGTTTTTCTGCAGCTTGCTTATTGATTCCCTTGATGATTGCCCAATGGAAACCGGGATCCATTTCAGAGCGTAGATTTTGCTGGGCAGTATCAATCGGTTGTATTGGTATTGTGGCGTGGCGTATCGTAAATCAACTTTATAGTATTGCCCCGTTTGATGAGTTTTATATTGGACTAGTTCTCACCACTGTCCCTCTTTTGCCTGCTCTCTTGCGAAAAAAAGCCTAAATCACAGATTTTGTCTCATAGCGCATAGGGTGCCTTTCTTACGAAAAGCTGTTATCTTCTTTGGATATTTTTAAGAGCTATTTTGCTAACAAAAGGAATGCTTGTGAGCACACCGATTAATGAAACTACGTCGGCCGAAGAAAAGTATCGTCAGGCCCTCGATTATCATGCCCATGGTCGCTCGGGTAAAATTGAAATTACACCAACGAAACCGTGCCTGACTGCACGAGATTTAAGTCTTGCCTACTCTCCGGGAGTAGCAGCTCCTTGCCTTGAGATCGCTAAAAATCCGGAAGATGTTTATAAGTACACTGCCAAAGGCAACCTGGTAGCAGTCCTTTCAAACGGAACAGCTGTTCTGGGATTGGGAGACATTGGTCCTCTTGCTGGTAAACCAGTAATGGAAGGAAAGGGTGTCCTCTTTAAGCGCTTCGCTGACATCGACGTTTTTGACATCGAAGTAAATTCTAAAACCGTTGAAGAAGTTGTTTCTGTTGTGAAAGCTTTGGAACCAACCTTCGGTGGTGTAAACCTCGAGGACATTAAAGCCCCAGAGTGCTTTGAGATTGAAAAACGACTTCAGGAAATCTGTGATATTCCAATTTTTCACGATGACCAGCACGGTACCGCCATCATCGGGGGAGCGGCTTTTCTAAATGCTTGTGAAATTACAGGTCGTGATCTGGCGAAAACGAAAGTTGTCGTATCTGGTGCAGGAGCTGCGGCTATTGCCACCGCTCTTTTCTTCCTTGAGTTAGGTGTAAAAAAAGAAAACGTCATCATGTGTGACTCTAAAGGTGTGATCTACAAAGGTCGTACTGACGGGATGAATAAGTATAAAGATTTCTTCGCTAACGATACCAAATCGAGAACTCTGGCAGATGCGATGAAAGATGCTGATTGCTTTATCGGTTGTTCGGCGAAAGGTCTGGTTTCAAAAGACATGGTTAAATCCATGGCAAAAAATCCGATCATCTTCGCTATGGCAAACCCTGATCCGGAAATTACACCGGAAGAAGTGGCTGAAGTTCGCGACGATGCTATCATGGCAACTGGCCGTTCGGACTATCCAAACCAGGTCAATAACGTTCTGGGCTTCCCGTTCATATTCCGCGGAGCCTTGGATGTACGTGCCCGCAAAATCAATGAGCAGATGAAAAAAGCTGCAGCTATGGCACTTGCATCACTAGCAAAAGAAGAAGTTCCTGATGATGTAAAACGTGCATACGGTAATGAGAATTTTTCATTCGGGAAAAATTATCTGATTCCAAAGCCATTCGATAAGCGAGTACTAACCCGCGTTTCTCCGGCTGTTGCAAAAGCTGCTATGGATTCAGGTGTTGCCCGCATTCGTATTGAAGACATGAATGCTTATGCGAAGTCACTTCAAGAGCGCCTGGGTCAGACAGGTTCTATCATGAGAAACATTCGTTCTCGACTGCCTGGTTCAGATAAGCCAAGAATCGTATTCCCTGAAGGAACTAATACCCGGATCCTTAAGGCCATCTCCATTCTGCGAGATGAAGGTCTTATTGAGCCGATTCTTCTTGGTAACAAGAAGACGATTCACAAAAAGATGGACGAGATCGGCGCTTCGAGTATGAAGGACATTACGATTGTTTATCCTGAAGATTCTGAACATTATGATACGTACGTGAAAGACTTCTTCACTCAACGTCAGCGTAAAGGTGTTTCTTTCAGTCAGGCCAAGGATACCCTCAAGCGTGGTAACTACTACGGCTCAATGATGGTGAAAATGGGACAAGCTGACGGTATGATCACTGGAGCTACTCAGAACTACTCTGAGTGTATGCGTCCAATCATGAAAGTTATTGGCACCAACGTTCCTGGCCGTCCTAAAGTCGCCGGGATCATGATCCTCGTCTTTAAACAACGTGTGATCTTTATTGCTGATGCTACCGTTCAGAAAAACCCTGATGCTCATGATCTTGCAGACATCGCCATTTCTGCTGCTCAACTTTATCGTCGGGTCATGCAAGCTGAGCCACGAGTGGCTTTCCTTTCTTACTCGAATTTCGGTTCTAACCGCGAGCCTGAGACAATTAAAATGGCAGACGCCGTCAAAATCGCGCGTTCTAAAGATTCAGCTTTAATCGCTGATGGAGAAATGCAGGCAGACGTGGCCACGAACAGCGACATCATGAGAAACCTTTTTGATTTCTCAACGCTGGATAAAGCCGCTGACATTCTTATCTTCCCTGATCTGAATTCTGCGAACATCAGCTACAAACTGTTAGCGCAACTTGGTGGAGCGACTCCGATCGGTCCAATCCTTCTTCCACTCAAACACGCCATCAACATTGTTCAGCGCACTTCAACTGTCGATGAGATCGTGAATATGAGTCACATCACAGCTCTGATCGCCCAGGAAATCAAAGCTTATAAACTAGCTAAGCAATAGGAGTAACAACATGGCATTCGAAAAGAAAATCATTAATACAGACAAGGCTCCAGCAGCTGTTGGAACCTACTCTCAAGGCGTCTTCCACAATGGCGTTTACTATTTCTCAGGCCAGATCGGTCTGGATGCCAAAACTGGTGAGATGGCCAATGGCTTCGATGCTCAGCTTGAAAACATTATGAAGAATATAGATGGTCTTTTGCAGTCACAGGATCTGACCCGTGCGAATATCATCAAAACCACCGTCTTCATGACAGATCTCGCCCAATTCGGAAAAGTGAATGAAGCATACACTAAGTTCTTCACAGCTTCTTACCCTGCTCGTTCAACTGTCCAGGTCGCAGCTCTGCCAAAAGGTGCAGTCGTTGAGATTGAGGTTGTAGCCGCGAAGTAATATGCTCGGAAGAAAGTACATCTTTGAATCAAAATCCACTCGTGTGCGCCGCCTGATCATCAGCGGTGCATTTGTATCACTGCTTTCATTAGCGGTGGTGGTGAGCTTCATTATCTACATTCCGATTTACGCTAAAATGCAAAAAGGCAGAGCAGCCGGAGCTTTCTACCAGAAATCTCCGGACGCTATCGCAGTTTTCACCGGAGACAAAGGCAGAATTGCCTATGCCTTGGACCTTCTTAGAAAAAATCCTTCTGCGAAGCTTTTAATTTCAGGAGTCGGTGCGAATTCTTATCAGACCATCGTGAATAATCAGGTCAATCCAAGTGCCGCTCAGGAAGTGACTAATGTGGGTCTTCAGGTGGATCTGGATTACGAGTCTAAAAACACCTTTGAAAATGTTCGTGAAACAGTAGAATTTCTTAAGAAAAATCCTGATGCTAATAAGGTGCTGATTATCTCCAGCGATTATCACATCATGCGTATTAAGCTCATTATCTCTCACTATATCTCCTCATCCAAACAAGAGTTCTACTTTGATAGTGTCATCAACTCCTACACCTCCTGGAGTGACGTAAAAAAGCTTTTGTTTGAGACCCTCAAACTAGGCCGAACCTTTGTGCTCTTGAAAGTTCTCAGAGAAAACGTCGTTACCGAAGATCCAGAATAAATTTACGGCAGTGTGTTTAATTCACCTGATGGGAAAGTCGTATTACAGTCAATGCTGTAAGGAGCGGTGGCAGTCGTTACGGTGCAAAGAGAGGGAGTGATTCCAGCAGCGACATAAGCTGCGTAACTGTTGTAAGCAGGAATTCCCGCTTCATCGGCAGGTCCCGTCAGGGTTCCGGTATAGTTCTTGGTAGCCGTGACATCCCCGTCATCCAGAGTTTCAATCTTACGAGCAAGCTTGTACTTACTCATAAAGGCTAAAAGAGTCTCAGCATAGGTATAAGTCTCCGTGGTTCGACGGATACTGGTTTCGATCACGGCTGGTTTATAAGTGCGGCCCGAGGTTGAAAGGGTGATGGTCTTATCACATCCAGCATCCTGGAGGTTATCGATCATGGTTTCATTATCGGTCTTCGGTACTTTTACAAACTTATAAGAATCTGAGGATCCTTCGTCTTCATGGATCAGGAAATAGACGTTGGTCGAATCACTTTGCCAGACAGTGATTTTATGAGTGGCATCGACGGTGTCTCCATCTTTCATGGTATGAGTAAAGGTCAGGCCAGCGTCGTAGGCATCAGCCCCGTAGAATTTAGCGTTAGAAGTTGCTTTAAACTGATCGAAGTGATCCTGAGATTTAGACATGCAGGAATTGTAAGCGCGCAGACGGATGGCGTCCTGTTCAGCTTGCGACAACTGATCCCAGATGCCCTCTTCTTCCCGACAGGCACTGGCAACCAAGAGTAAAAGCAGAACAAAAAGTGACTTCAAAAACGGTATCCTCCGCCCAGTGAGTATACCATGATCGCGTCGAGGTCTGCATCCTTGTCTGTAAATTTGCTTGAGGTAGGAGCTGGATCGCCATCTACCTGAGATTTGATCTTCGAGCGACGATTGGTGATATCATAGCGATTTTGCGTGGCCATGAGGTAGAAATAGAAGCCTTGTCGGGAGGTAAGCTTAATTCCTCCCCCGATTCGGGCATTGGTCAGCTCATCCTGAAAAGTCTGACTGTATTCTTCCTGAATGGTGGTATCGTAAAAGTAACTTTTTCGGTTATAGGCCCAGGCCCGTCCAATTCCGGCTTCCACAAAGGGTTCAACGTATAAGTAAGCCCATTCGTCCATGAAAGGATTTTTGGTTTTAAAATCCCACAGGAAACTAAGGGTCTGAACGGCATCTACGCCATAAATCTGACCAGTCGTTTTGGTCGCTGCGATGTCGATGTCTTCCTCTTCCGGATCAGCGGTCTTAGCTTTCTCAAAAAGAGTTCCCATGTAGTAGCCTTCCACTCGGGATGACGTCATGAAGCCTGCACCCAGATAGAGCTCTCCACCGAAACCGATCCTGCCACCGTAGAGCTGGCGCTTTTCTTCCGAGAACTGTTCTTTCGTTCCGTTGTAATCATAAGGCAGGGTGTATTCCATCGCTTCAAAGCCGAACTGGCTGAACCAGTGGCTTTCACGCATGTTGAAGCGCTTTGGTTCATCCACATCTGTTTGAGTAACATTAGCAGGAGTAGTCGCTACAACCGGTGTGGTTTCTACCACTGGCTGTTCGGCTTTTTCATTTTCTACCAGTTCTTCATTGGGAGTTTCTTCGGGTGTCACTTGCGCTTCAGTATCTTCATTAACCACTTCTGGTTCACCCTCTACCGTCGTTTCGGCTGGAATCGCAGGTGCTTCTTCCGGAACGATTCCATCGTTTTGAGAAGTGACTTCGGTATCCGGATTGGTTTCCACATTGGAGTCATCAAGCTCCAGTGCATCCTGAGCAAAAAGAGAAAAAGAAAGTAAGAGTCCAGAAATAAGAATGAGTTTGTTCATGCTTAAATTATAAGGCGAGTCGAGATGAAGTCAAAACAACTCTGTCTGAAGCTCTTAAGCCCGGCTTACCGAAATAACTTCTTCCATCTGCTCGATGGAGCTAATGGTCTTCAGAAGCTCGGAGTAGTCCTTCACTTCGATCTCAAAAATAAAACTACCTTTTTGGTCAGGCATAGAGCGAGCGATTGCCGAACGGATATTAATCCCGGCATTGTTGATTGATTTTGAGATCTTAGACAGAATTCCCGGCTTATCATGGGTGGTGACTTTGATGTTCACTGGATGAGAAAAGTTGTAATGCTTGTTCCATTCCACATGCAGCTGACGGGCCTTTTCCATATCAGCAATCCGGGTACAGCCAAGAGTGTGAACTGTAATGCCCCTACCACGAGTAATGATACCAGTGATGGGATCTCCTGGAATTGGATTACAACAACGACCCATCTTCACCACGATATCATCAAGTCCATCCACAATAACGGCATTGTCCTTGGAGGTGGATTTGCGTGCAGTCTTTGCGACTTTTTTGTAATAGCTCTCGAGGTCTTTATCCTCTTCCTTAAAATCCAGCTCATCGGTTTCCGTAAAGTTAATTGATGGAATGGCCACCAGCACATCTTTGATCGGTAAGTGATTGGAACCAATATTTACGAAGAGTTCTTCCAGATTCTTATAATGATACTTTTCCATCACTGGACGAAATTCATTCTTCTTTTCCAGAGTCTTGATCGACGTTTCAAATTTCTTCAGTGCTTTTTCCAGCAAGTCTTCACCGGCAGCTCGATGCTCATCCCGCTCGATCTTCATCAGATACTGTTTAATCTTGGTGATAGCACGGGAAGTTTTACAGATCTTCAACCAGTCTTTCGAAGGTGTCTGAGTCTTGGAGGTGAGGATTTCAACTGTATCACCGGACTTGAGACGATACTTAAGTGGTACCATCTTGCCGTTAACTTTAGCTCCGACAGTTTTATTACCAACTTCAGTGTGAACGGCGTAAGCGAAATCCAGCGGAGTCGCTCCATAACGAAGCTCTTTCACATCACCAGTAGGCGTAAAGATGAAAACACCACCGACGTCCAGATCGTTCTTAACTGCATCCATGAATTCAGATGAGCTTTGAACATTCTGGTTAAATTCCATGAGCTCTTCCACCCATTTTAGCTTACTGACAGCATCGCTTTTATTTCTTTCTTTATACTTCCAGTGAGCAGCAACCCCACGTTCAGCTACTTCATGCATCTCAAAAGTACGGATCTGAATTTCGATTCGCTCAGCTTTAGGACCGATGACTGTGGTGTGAAGCGACTGGTAGTTGTTCACTTTAGGAATAGCAATGTAATCCTTAAATCGCCCAGGAACTGGGGTGAAGGCAGAATGAATAATCCCCAGCACTTTGTAACATTCAGTGATGTTATTAACCAGAATACGGAAGGCGAGTAAATCTTGAATCTGCTCAAAATCCACGCCCCTTTGCTGCATCTTTTTATAGATGGAGAAGAAGTGCTTCGGACGACCAGTGACTTCACCTTGTACCGAGTACTCAAGCATTTTTTCTTCGATCAGGTTGAGCGTTTCTTCAATATAGGATTCACGCTCGCGCTTTTTCATAGCGATTTTTTCGGCCAGGCGGTAGTAGATATCCGGATGCAGATAGCGAAGACAAAGATCTTCAAGGTCAGCTTTTACTGAGTTGATACCCAGGCGGCTGGCGAGTGGAACGTAGATATCTAAAGTCTCCTGGGCCTTGCCCATTTGTTTTTCTTTGGAGACATACTGCAGAGTTCGCATGTTATGCATACGGTCCGCGAGTTTTACAATGATCACCCGCAGATCCTGGGCCATGGCCACAACCATTTTACGGAAGTTTTCGGCCTGGGATTCTTCTTTGGTTTTAAATTTGATTTTTGAGATCTTCGTACAACCCACAACAATTTGGGCCACACTTTGACCGAACATCTTGCTGATATCCTCAGGAGAGACATCACAGTCCTCGACTGTATCGTGCAGAAGACCTGCCATGATGGAATCAAGATCCATCTTAAGCTTCACGAGGGTAGCCGCTACATTTAACGGATGAATGATGTAGGCTTCACCAGATGAGCGCTTGTGATTGATATGCATTTTCTCAGCGAACTCATAGCATTTGCGTAAGATAGTGAGATCCGTTTCAGGTAATAAAACTTCCGTTCGCTTAATAAGCTCATCAATAGTCAGGTTGGCTTCATGGGAGAAATCAATACGTTCAGCAAACATTTATTTCAGGATCCTTTCAACCGCAGCTTTCAGACTTTGATAGGCTTTATCAACATCATCATTCAGGATCAGAAAATCGTAATCATTCTTTCGGGCAAGTTCGCGCCGGGCGTTTTCCACTCTCTCGGCAATCACGTGATCAGTATCGGTGCCACGACTTTTGAGACGCTTTTCAAGTTCTTCAACACTCGGTGGTTCGATGAAGATGACCTGGGCCTGTGAACCATAAATCTTCTTCATGGCATCCGCACCTTGAACGTCGAGATCAAATAACATTTTGATTCCAGCTGACAGACCGGCGTCTAAAAAGATTCTGGAAGTTCCATAGTAATTTGAGTGGACCTTAGCCCACTCGATGAATTGTTTTTCCTGAATTTGTTTTTCGAAATCTTCAATTGAGATAAAATGATAGTCCTTACCGTTAACGTCACCGGCACGCATGGGCCGGGTCGTGCAGGATACAGACCACTCAAGGTCAGGATGGTCCTGCTTAAGACGAGAGATTAAAGTAGATTTTCCTGTGCCAGAAGGCGCACAGATGACGATCATATTTCCGGACATTTTATTCCAAATTAAGGGCCTGTTCTCTTATTTTCTCTAATTGTACTTTCATCTCAACAACATTCGATGAAATTTCTGGATGGGCAGATTTTGATCCCATAGTATTGGTTTCACGTCCCAGTTCCTGGAGAAGGAAATCAATCTGGCGCCCGATCTCACCCGTAGAGTTGAGAACAGTCCGCAGTTTTCCCAGGTGAATCTTTGCCCGAGTAATTTCCTCGTCTATGTCCAGTTTTTCCAGATAATAGATCACTTCCTGAAGGTAGCGAGACTCATCGACTTTCAGGTCTTTGAGTTTATCGTTCATTTTCTGAGTCAGCTTTTCCCGGATCATTTCTGGATAAAGACTTTTCAACTTCTCTACCTGAGTCAGGCAACCTTCATAGGTAGATATATGCTCAAGCAATTTAGTGGCCAGCTTTTGACCTTCAGAAGAGCGCGAAATTTTGAGGGCCTTAATCGCCTGGTCAAAAGACGCCTTCACCAGAGATTGCATTTCTTCTTCACGGTTAGTGTCTTCTTCTCGGTAGAAATCACTGCGCAGGAAATCCACCGGAGAAACGTGGAAAGGAATTTTTTTATTTTCGAAGGTGGGCTTTAGAAGATCGATGTAGGCTTCCACTTTTCGGGGATCAACCTGGAATTCCACAACCGCTTTTTCATTTTTCTTATAACTGATACTGATATCAAAACTTCCGCGCTTAAATTCATTTTCAAGTTTCGAACGAAGTTCAATCTCCAGCGAATTGAAAAGCGAGCTCATGCGGAATTTGAAATCTTTGAAACGATTATTCACCGTTTTGATTTCAGTTGTAAGAGTG
>JBEIEO010000067.1:0-12473 GCA_040382895.1 Halobacteriovoraceae bacterium | reverse complement strand
CCCTCGAACCAGGATGAAACAGGTTGAATTGAGAATTTCAGATCTGAATTGTAATCCAATACCATTCAAATGGGTCAGTTAGAGTAGGTTACCGATTCTTCAGAAAAGCCTAGTTCTTTTTGAAAGTATTTTTCTTAAAGATGAATTTGCATGCGGGGAGTTGGCGAGCGGTGATGTTGTAGTAGCTTATCCCCCATTTTAAGCCTTATCAGCAATTTAGGTCCAAAAGCGATCCTAAAGTAGGGTCTAAATTCGTCCAGTAAGATGGGCGTAGTCCAAGTGTTTGACTTCAGATTAAGTGTTTTTATAAATATATTACTTATAAACACCTGGTTTATTAAGATACTATCAATGAATATTTTCTACTGTTGCATGTGAGGTTGTTATGTACGGCATGGTTAATCAGGCGATTAAATCAATGGTTCTAGAAAATTTTGGACCATCGATGTGGGAATCAGTTTGCCAAAAAGCCTCTTTGCAAACTCGAGACTTCTCTCCCTTTGAACAATACGATGACAATATCACTGGTAACATTGTTGTAACTATCTCTGAACTCACAAACATCAAGGCAGAGGATCTTCTTGAGGCCTTCGGAATTTATTGGGTTGAGTACGCCAAGCGCTCAGAATACAACTCAATACTTGTTTCTTTTGCAACTTCACCAATTGAGCTGATCCAATCTCTAGATAGCCTCCATAGTCGGCTGCAGCTACTTTTTTCTGAGCTTTCGGCACCAAGTTTTTGGGTAGAGCACTCAGCTCCGAATGAAATCATCGTTCATTACTTAACAATTCGAAAGGATATGCCACTGGAGTTCTTTGTCGTCGGTCTCCTGAAAGGAGTCTTTAAGATGTTCAATCAGACCTGCACCGTAGTGATGCTTCCAGGAGATAATGAGGAGAAGGCAAAGTTCCAGGTTCGTTATTAAGGCGCCTATGCTCGATTTTGACAGCTTTTCAAATTTCTGGTTTGTCGTTGATGAGAATTTACATATTTCGAAATTCTCCCATAGCTTTGATAAGAGTCTTATTGCCGGTTCATCTTTACTTGACTCAGTAAAGTTCACCCAACCTCGGATCAAAAACGACCGCCTCTTATACGATCAGGTTCAAGGGATGGTGATCAATCTATCGATCCCATCTTTACCATATCCTTTTCGGGCGACGGCTCATCTTAATGGTGAAGAGGTGCTTTTTCTATGTTGGCCTTTTCTCACTAAAATAGAGGATATGCAAACTTTTGGTCTTGCCACGTTGATGAAGCATCCAGCTTGCATGATCACAGATATCCTCATCTTTAAGGATGTTCTCTTTAAGCAACAGGCCAAAATCAAAAAACTGGAGCTTGAGCAAATTGAGAAGAAGTTGGCAGATCAGATTCGGATTAATCGTCACCAAGCAAAACTAGCTTCAATCGGAATTCTTGCTGCAGGAATTGGCCATGAGATCAACAATCCCCTGGCGATTATTTCAGGTAACCTTGAGTTACTACAACTACATCTAAACTCTCATTACAACAGTGATCCTTTTGCTGAAAAACAAATAAAAAAAATGGAAAGGAGTATCGAACGTATTATTGCAATAATAAAAGGCTTACGATCCCTATCCCGCACAGATGAGTCGGAGTTTAAGAATTTCTCTTTATCGGAACTAGTCACTGAAACAGAAAATATGATTCAAGGAATTTTTCAGAGAGAAGGAATTTTGCTCGTTACCCGAGTTGAACCAGAAATCTACGTTTTTGGTAGCAGAGGACGTATCCAACAGGTTCTGATTAATCTATTGACTAACGCTAAAGATGCTTTGGAAAATAGGGACGTAAAAGAGATCAGCCTTAGTTGCAAAACTAGCTCAGGTAATGTTGTCATTTCAGTTAAGGATACTGGTGTCGGTGTCCCCAAGGAGTTTCAGTCGAAGATTTTTGAGCCTTTTTTTACAACCAAAGACGTAAACAAGGGAACTGGTATTGGATTGGCACTCATACATTCAATCGTCAAAGAGCATGGTGGAGATGTTCATCTTGAAAGTGAAGTAGGAGTTGGTACCACCTTCTCTGTAGTCCTCCCCACAGTCCGGGATTTAAAGACTGAAGCTCCTAGCATGGAAAAGCAGGGAAAGCTTGAAAAGATCTTCTCCGGAACAGTTCTCATTGTGGATGACGAAGAAGAAATTCTTGAGGTTCTTAAGCATATCTTTGAGAGTTTTGGCGTGAAAGTTTTAACTGCCTCAAATGGCGTTGAGGGTATTGAGGTCCTGAACGCAAACCTTCAAAACGTAGACATACTTATCTCCGATATGAAGATGCCCTTACTTGATGGTCCAGGTTTTTTCAAAAAGGTTAAAGAAACTAGCTATCAAGGTGATTTTTATTTTATCTCAGGTGGCGTGAACATAGATTTCTCCATTCTTGCTGGCGAGGTTAATGGAATTCTCCAGAAGCCTTTTAAGAAACAGGAAATTTACGATATCCTCTTTAGGTGCTTCAATTAAATCGTACAAATTGTCCAAATTTTCCCACTAAGGAACGAAGTTAATGAAGCCCGTTAGACTATTAGTGAAAGTGAGCGCATTTGAATCCTTCATTTTTTCTTGTTCGAGCTCAAATTTAAACGAAAACTGAGCAAGTAGATCACTTCTAAAAGCCGACGCCAGGGCAACATCCGCGTCCACGGAGTACAGTACCAGATAAAAGATGCGAGGTCTAAAATTCGCCGGTGTTGCTTTACCTAGGCAATCCCGCATCAGTAATAAGATCGCGAGTTTTTTGACAGCTTCTTCATCAACCATTCGTTCTTCAATTGGTAAGTCTTTGTTGGGATGATTTTCCAGAATGAATTGGCGTGCTTTCTCCAGCCAGGGTTTTTCTTCGACATAGAATGCAAGATTACCATTAACTTCAATTACCCCCGCGTTCCCCCGATTAAATTCTTCCATTTTGGAGCAAAAGATATTTTCCAGTTTGTTGTTACACTTTGGTTTTTTAAGAGCTTCCAGCAAAGTCGCTCGAGCGTTTAATTTTTCAGATGAGATGTGGAATGCTTCCTGCTGATCATCAGTTGATCCATCAATTAATACCCGGTCTACAGCAGTCTTTTGTGGTGCATAGGCTTTTTTCATCATGTTAGGTACGTGTTTCCAGGCCATCTGAAGAATGGCACCTGCCACGAGCCAGACTGCTGCAATAATAGAGACACGCTTTAGAGCACTCTTTTCTTCCCGGATGCGTTTGGATTCAGCGCGCTTCTTTTCCAGCAGCTTTTGTTTTTTCTTTGCGTCCCGGGCCTTCTTGGCTTTTTGCATTTCTTTAAGTGAGATCACCCGGGTTTTATCACTATTTGCGAGAGTCGTTTTCTTCTGAGGTGCTGATGCAGAGTCGGCTGTATCGCCCTGGCTTGAGCTGGCCTTCACCGCAATGTCTTTGTTTTTCTCGGTTGTTACCTTGGCCAGCATACGAAGGCTTACTTGGTGGCCTAAAGTTACTGCTTCATTGGCAGGGAATTCAGCTCGGCGGCCTGGAATCAGCCGCTCGTCATCCACGAAAGTTCCGTTGGTACTGCCCATGTCTGTAAGGTACCAAACGTTGTCCAGGACCGAAATTTTTAGATGCTTTCCACTGATCTCAGAGGATTTAATGACAATATCGTTAGTTTCTTTGGATCCGAGGTAGACGTCCTGATCAATAAGATAAATGACCGGCTCACTCTCACCAATCTGGACTTCAAGGCGCATACCTTATTGTAAACCCATTTACCCCCTCAGCGGTAGGGTAAAGTTAGATGATAACTATACAGGGCATATAAAAATGTCCCTATCCATGCTTGTGCGGGCCTATATGGTTTAAGGTATGAGTAACCAGAGGACTTTTATGAAAACATTGATCACGATCATTCTCTTATCTCTCTCTGCTTTTGCCCAAGCGGTTTCAGTGGAAATCTCCAATCTTGGAGGAGAGAAAGGACAGGTTTTCCTCGCCGTTTATGATTCCCCTGAAGCTTTCCCTGATCAGGCTGCTCGTGCCTTAGTAAAAGTAGTAGAACCTCTGGGCGGTGGAGATTCGGTAATCACCCTGAAACTTGATCTTAAGCCCGGCCGATATGCCATTGCCACATTCCTTGACCGTAACAAGAACGGGAAACTCGATACTAATATAGTTGGTGCTCCGAAAGAGCGTTTTGGTTTTTCAAAGAATCCCCGAATCCTGACTGGAGCTCCGAACTTCTCGGAGTGTGCCTTTGAGGTCACAGCTTCAGGTGGTACTCAAAAAATCCGGTTACAGAAACTCTTCTAATCCATGAAAACACTCTACTGGCTGCGTTCTGATCTCAGAACGCTGGAGAACCAGGCCCTAGAAGTATTCCTCAAACAATCTCAAGGAGAATTAGTTTACGCTGAAACCAAAAGCTCCTGGGGATGGTCTATACCGAAGAGAAAACTTCGTGATGGTGCTCTCCTGGATCTTGAAGTCAGGTTGAAAAAAAAGATAATCCGTCTAGAGACTACCTTAATCGACTATTTAAAATCTACTCCGGCGCCCGAGTTAATTCTTTGGACTAAAGAATCAGCTCTCTGGGAGAGGCAGGAAGAAGAGGAAGTTAAAAAGTGGTGCCAAACCGCAGGTGTAAAGTTTGAAGAGTTTGATCAACACACTCTAGTAGCCGAAGCCGATCTTCCATTTGCCCTTGAATCCATGCCCTTTGTGTTCACGGATTTTAAGAATAAGCTGGGAAAGTTTTCCGTTCACACTTCGAGTGAAGTTATATCTGATGAGTTTTCTGCCGGTGGAGAGAGTGAAGCTCTCAAGCGACTGCGAACTTATTTTTGGGAAACCAAAGCTGTTTCTCACTATAAAGAAACCCGCAACGGCATGATCGAGCTCAATGATTCATCAAAATTGTCACCCTGGCTTGCGCTCGGATGCCTTTCTCCAAGATCAATCTATCAAGAACTCCTGCGGTTTGAGGCAGAGTTGGGGAGAAATCCCTCTACTGAACACTTAGTTTATGAACTCCTGTGGCGGGATTATTTTAAGTTCTTCTCTAAAAAATATAGTGCTCAAATTTTCATTGAGAGTGGAGTGCGGCCCTTAGTTTTTCCGCGAGAAACCATTCGTGATCACGCGCTCTTTATGAAGTGGTGTGAAGGTAAGACGGGAGAAGATTTTGTGGACGCGAACATGCGCGAACTTAATCTCACCGGATGGATGTCCAATCGAGGCCGGCAGAATGTGGCGAGTTTTCTCATGCATGATCTCAAACTTCCCTGGACCTGGGGAGCTCGGTACTTCGAAGAAAAGCTAATCGATTATGATCCAGATTTAAACTGGGGGAATTGGTTGTATTTTTCTGGTTACGGCTCAGATCCTCGTTCGCGAAAATTCAATATAAAATCTCAGGCCGAAACTTACGATCCGGCAGGAGAGTATCGCAGAAAATGGCTTGATAAGGTTTGAATCACTTAAGGTTTTTACAACAGCTTCCCATTGGTAGAAAGATCGAATGATCTTAAACTACTTTTCATGGGGCCTCCTTTTACGCCTTATCGGCACTTTAGGACTAAAAGCTATCCTAAAGTAGGGTCTAACTTCGTCCAGTTATATGGGCGCAGTCCAAACGAATACCTTTTGACGTGTGGAACTCAACAGGATAAAAGTTTTTAATCTTAAAAGATCAAGGTAAGAGGATTATGAAAAATTTAATTGTTTTATTTATGCTCATCTCAACTGCTTGGGCGCAAGGGATAGAAAATATCATCATCGGCGATTCTCTATGCACTTTTATTGACAATGCCAGTAAAAAAGCCACCAGGCTTGCTCCCAAGGGAGATCTCGCCGGGACTTATCTTTGGTACGGCGGTACCACCCTCACTTGGCTCAAGGGGTCTGTAAATAAATATCCTGTCACTCCCTCGGTTAAAAATGTAATTATCAGCACCGGTACCAATTCCATCTATTCGGCTAAGGATGATATCCCTGGATTGGTAGAAGCATTAAAAACGAAGTTTCCCAATGCCCACCTGATTGTGGTGCCTGGCTCTTGGTGGATCTGGCAACCGAGAGGCTGGGTGGTGAAGGTAACAGAGGAAACAGTTCAAAGTTATTATCGCCGTTTTGAGGAACTCGGTGTCTCATTAACCACACCAGTAGGTGATAGCCGAATTTGCTGCAACAACGACCCTCACGGAAATTTTGAAATCTACAAAACGATTGGTTCTGAGATCGATGCCCTCATTGGTGACTACTGAGTTAAACTTACGTCGAAGGTAAAAAAATCATTCTATGGTGAAAAAAACCGTAACAAAGTGAATACACCTTAAGTAAGAGAATTTAGTAAAATTCAGCCTAGTCCGATGTAAAACCTGAAGATTTCCTCTCCATAAAGAGACCGAAGGTACTTCCTTTCTAAATAGCGTGTAGCTAAGTGTTTCTTTAGGCTTGATTCGGGCCGTCCTTAAAGAACAGATCCATGTAAAAGTGCAACTTCATTCATTCATTCATTCGTTTAAAAGCATATAAGATTAACTTAATAAAGTTATTAACCGGGCTTATATGTGAGAAGGGGTGTTGTTATCAAAAAGATTCCAGGGCGACAGATTAAGCATCTGAAATGACGGGGGATTGCAAGGGTGGCTACCTGTGTCAAAGGGTTCCTGAGAGAAATATATTTTAGGCTTTGACTTTATAAGTCGCAAGTGGTTTAAGCGCTCTAACCGAAATCTACCAAGGGAGGAAATATGGGTCAGTTCTGTCTAGGAATTCTCGTTTTGATCTCAGCTTTAGGAGCATCTCAGGGTTTTGCTAATGAGATCGACTATTTAACAGTCGACAAGGTGACTATTTCTCAAATCCAGGTTGATGTACTCAACCAGGAAGTTTCCCAGAAGATTTATGAAAAGCAAATTGACCCTGAAGATCCTATTCAGGTTCCAGGTGTACCTACTAAGCCAGCTGAGAGCAAAGTTGAAAAAATCGGCAAAGTCATTTCGGTGGGAAGAGAGTTGGTGGCTTTAGGTGAAGATATCTACAAATTAGTCATCAAGGGTAAGCCAGTTAACACAACTAATTACGCTCCCATCAGCGTGATCCCTAAAGCAGCTAATGGATATGCTGATATCCTCGATACTGAAGGCTGGAGATCCCCCACGAAAACTACCTATGAAATCACTTACAGGAATCTATATGGAATGGACGTTGTAACATTTCGTTATAGTATCATCTTCGCCTACGGAGGATCTTACAATGGTAAGGGCGCATACCTCACGGCCGCTCAAATTGTTCCAGAATCTGTAAATACACTTTTTGGATACACCTTTAGTGCAACAATGAAGCTTGGTGGTATCCAGAACCATGGCACAAAAGATAGTCCTGTGGCCGGGGCGATCCTAGCAATGGAGCACACGGTTGAGACAATTTTGCAGGCAAGGCTTCAAACTTCGTCTTACCACATCACTGGTCGTGGTGGATTTAAAGAACTTTAAAGATAGCTTACGAATTTTTTCCGTTCGGTTGGCGCTCCAGGAATTCCTGGAGCGTTAATTCAGGCTCTCCTTCAAAAAGAGCTTTAAATCATTTAAATTTTTTCTTGTTATTGATGTGATTAAGGGAAAAATTTTCTTTAAGCATCTGCCCGCCATTATTGAAAATTAGAGTGGTATTTAATTAGAACTGCCCCACTTGAATGGTGTTGGATTTCAATTCAAATCTGAAACTCTCAAATCAACCTACCTCATTCTGGTTTGAGTGCTTGAGAAAACTCCAAGTTATCTGCCAGGATCACTTTATTCCACTGCGTAGAAATACTTTTAGCGTCCTTGGTGAGAGGGCAGCACTCTCTAGTCAAATTAAGTCTCGGACTTTACAGGTTGATTTGAGAGTTTAACACCATTCAAAGGGGGCAGTTTATAAAAAGAATAATGAAATAGTGACTCAAACCCTTGGGAGAGCGACTGATCTCCTAGCTGCAATTTCAAGCAGAAATAATGAGTTTAAATTGTAATCGAACTAAAAGATTGAATTTACTGCCCTACCTCTTTGGGGACAGTCAGTAAGTTTTATTTTAAAATTGTCGATAAGTTCTACGTGGAGGTCAAATGGTGCACTTATTTTTGATTATTACAAGTCTCTGGACTACTCAGGTTGGCTTTGCGCAAGATTGGATTCCCGGCATTTGTAAAAGAATCGAAATGAACTATGTCCTCACAGCTCTTAATATTTTTGGTTTTACTTGCACTACCAAACATCTTAACGGTTGTTCCTACTCCCAATGCAAAGGGACAATTGGTGACTACCCTCAGCCTGTTTATATCACCGTTCCCTACCAGATTGAATCGATGCGTTTACATTTTCATGGCCACATATTGGGTTATGAAAGCACGAAGCCTTATGATAAACCCTTTCCCGAGGCGATTAAAAATTTTGGTCTGGAACAGGCCCTCTGTGCTTCCTCACAGCTCACTATTTTTCCTCAAAGCAGAGGAAAAAACGCTGATTACAAATCCTACTTTACCTCTCCTGATAAATATAAAAACTTCTTAAGTCAGTTAAATTACCCTCTAGGTGGGATCATGAATGCCTACAACCTTCACCTCTCTGGGCACTCAGGAGGAGGAAAATATGTGGCTGGAGCTTTAGATGCTGGTGTTCAGTGCTCCGGGGTAAGTGTTTATGATGGTATCTACAGCGAAACGACCATGAAAGCGCTAAAAGACTGGCACAAAAAAAATGAAGGTCCTTTAACCGTAGTTACTGTGAAGGGAATGGACCCAGAAAATTTTGTTTCAAAAAAGCCTGGAGGACTTAAGTCCGAACTAGGAATCACAAGTAAGCCTTCGAATCTTAAAATCAAAGGTGTTGACTACGAAGTGACGAGTGGGAAAAATTTCTACCATCTCAGCCGATCAGCTGAACCGGTGACACCACTTCAAGCTCACTTCGATGTGGTATCTCATATCTGGCCCAGGGAGCTTCAGCATCGCTAAGATTTAGCATAAGGGTTATCACATCTCAAATGGGCACTCCCGTCTAAACCTGTTCTTATAATGATTTGATCGTTGTCTTTCCTAATATAAAGAGGGGGGAGCGATGAGCTTGCTCGCGATACCAAAGTCGCGACAAGTTAATTTTTTTGTATCCACCTTCAGGCTTCCTGGTTCGGTAGGTGATGTAAAAATGGGTCTTGCTATTGTTTGGTTGAATTGGATAGTGGGACTTAAGTTTTCCAAAAATAGCTAATCATTGCCCCATTTTTATGGGACATGAAGCTTTTAAATATCTAATGGTATAGCTGTTTTATTTTGGAGGAGACGGGCGGATTTGAACCGCCGGCTTTACGGTTTTGCAAACCGTTCCCTTGGGCCACTCGGGCACGTCTCCATGAGTTGATTAGTTTCGTGGGTTTGAGCAGATATGTCAATGAATTAGTAAGGATTTAGCCTCGTTGTGCGGAGGGTTATCTAGTGCAATTCTTTGTCTTTAGCACTCTTTGAGAAATGTCCCGGAGGATCACTGGCCGGGAAGCTTTCTTTGATGGTTTCATCCAGCAATTCTTCTTCACTCATCACGTGTTGTTGATCATCAGCGGCGCCTGTATCATCCCGAAATTTTCTCCCCACGGCACGCAGATCTTGATGGAGCTTAGATAATCGTAAGCGCAATTCCTGAACATTCATGTTCGCTTCTCCTGGAAGTTGTCTTCAAGGAGAAAGAAGCATGAACTGTGCCATTGAACGTTTTAGATCTTTTCTAATGTCCATCCACAACTCAAAATATTTCCACTCCGCAGCTGTACATGTTTCATTATGATGATCAGGCTTGAGTATCAAATCGTTGGTGGCAAGCAAGAGACGTTTAACCTCTTGATTGTAGCGTAGTTTTTTAATCATCGCTTCTTTGATCAGACGATAATGCTCACCCGGAGTGGGGGAACAATAACTCATGCGCTCACCTTCAAAAGTTACCCAGTCAATGCCGGTTTTTTTCATCCATTCTTCTGCTAAATCGCCGGCAGCTTTAGCTTCAAAGCCACTCATCTGTGCCACTTCCTCTCGGGTATGAGGAAGTTTCCAGTCTTGGCGCGGATCATCTTTGCCTTCAGGATACTTCATCATTTGCCAAAAACCTTCAACCGAAGCGTAGCGTTTCCCATTTAACCAAAAAGGAGTTGCAGCAAAGTTCGAAAGAATTCCTAGTTCGTTGCGTTTAGATAGTATGACTTCATTCTCACCTGCAGCTTGAGGTAGAATTTCCCAGGTCGCAGCATTTTGTTCATCAACCGGCCGCCACCAATGGGTGGGGTATTTGGTCTTGATGGCACAGCTGCAAATGACTAAGAGTAACAAGAGCATTTTCATGTTTTTATTTTCCCGATCAAACATCTCAAGGGACAGAATTCCCTCATCACCATAAGTCATTTGGGACAAAAATACATTTCTCAAATTTAGTAATGATGAATTATCTCGGGTTTAGTCATTGGCAACAGGATTGCTTGGGAACCGCCGTGTTCAACACGGAGGTTCTTAAAATGAAGCATGTCTCAAAAATTTTCTTAGGTGCAACTCTTCTTTCGGTTATCGCTTGTGGTAACAACAGCGATAAGTCACCTCGGCCTGCCAGTAAGAGTTTACTGCTGGCCGAAGCCGGTCACTATGAAGCCACACTTGCTCCACTTAACACTCACCTTGCTGGTGATGTTGAAGGGAAAGCACTGGTAAAAGTTAAAGGGGATGAGGTCACAGTTGAAGTGAAAATCAACGGGGCACCATCTTCCATCAAGCATGCCCAATACATTCACGTCGCTGAGTCATGTCCGACTCTTTCTTCTGATGAGAATAAAGATGGTGTGATCGATGCGGCTGAAGGAATTAAGAGCTATGGTCCCATCGTTATTCCTCTTGATGCCAATTTAGAAACCCAGAAAGAGGCAGCCGCAACTTTCCCAGCTTCTGATTTTTCCGGAAACTACTTCTATCGCCAGAGTGTTTCAATGGCGAAGATGATGTTTGATTTAACGGCCAAAGATCTGGATAGCTCAGATCACATTATCAAAATCAGCTCATCCCTAGGCCTTGCGGGTCGCCAGATTGTTATCTATGGCGTAGCCGAGGATGCTGCTGTACCTGAATCAGTCACTCCATTTCACGGACAAACTAAACATGCCTCTCTTCCGATTGCCTGCGGATCGTTCGTTAAGATCGCCGTAGACGACGAAGGTTCTTCCTCCAATGGTGGCAAAGACTAGTTTATCCCGCTCACAAGTTACCCCACTCTTAAAAAGGGTGGGGTTTCTGATTTTTTTCTCTTATAATTGATCCATGACTAGTATTGGTATTGTTGAAGGTTTCTTCGGACCCTCCTGGAGCCATGAATCCCGCATCAGCTTTGCAGACTTCCTGCACAAGTATGGCGGAGACTTTTACATTTACGCTCCTAAGCGGGATGCTCACTTACGTAAAGAGTGGCGAGAAAAATGGGATAGAAAATTTCTTTCTCAGATGACTCAACTCCGAGATGCCTTTCAGAAAAGAAAACTCAAATTCGGTGTCGCTCTCAGTCCTTTCGGATTAGGCAGTAAAATATCCCAAGAAGATTGGAGTTTACTGGCGCAAAAGTTCAAGGAACTCTCTGAACTCAAACTGGATTACCTGGGGCTTTTTTTTGATGATATGCCGAGTACCGACGATCTTCTCAAAGTGCAAAAGGAAGTGGTGGACCTGGCCCTCAAGTATTTTCCTCGAGGCTTGATCTTCTGCCCGAGTTACTACACATATGATCCCATCCTTGATAAAGTTTTTGGCCAGCGTCCTGCGGGCTATATGGAAGGTTTAAAGACTCTGCCACCAGAGGTGGAAATCTGCTGGACCGGTCCGAAGGTGATTTCAGAAGAGATCACTCAGGCCCATCTTCAGGAAGTCATCGAACTTTTGGGTAGAAAACCTTTTATCTGGGAAAACCTTTTTGCCAATGATGGTCCTCGCAACTGTAAATTTCTCAAACTTCGCTACTTCACCGGAAGAGACAGTTCCCTTATTGATCATACGAATGGGCTCGGTTTTAATTTGATGAATCAACCCTACCTTTCTCAACTTTTATATCTTTCTTCACTGCTGGTTATGCAAAAAAAAATAACTTCTGAAAAAGCTTTTGAAGAAGCTTGTTTTGAACTTTATTCAAAAGAGTTTGCTCTTCATTTATTGGCCAATAGAAAATCTTATCTTGAATCCGGCCTGGACAAACTAACTGAGTTAGAAAAACAAACCTGCCTTCAGGAACTTGCTGGTTTTAGCGAACCGGCATGCTCAGAGATTCGATCTTGGTTGAATGGCGAATATCTGGTTGGACCTGAGTGTCTCACTGACTAGTATCGTCTTGAGTTAATCCATCGCAACTCATTCTAATGAACCCAGCTTGTGTTTTTTACGCAAAAAGGATGAATTATGAAAATTTTTTTGATTGCCCTGTCTTTGATTTCATTGTCTGCTTTG
>JBEIEO010000066.1:0-12478 GCA_040382895.1 Halobacteriovoraceae bacterium | reverse complement strand
GGCGAAATTTGATAAGTGCGAAGACGTTCCTCTCATGCAGCTTCAGACGTTCCTTCTGACCTTTGCCATGGAGAGCTCAAAGCTCTACGCCAAGCCCGATATGCTTCGGTTCATTCAGGAAACAGGCGAGTCAGCGGACCGGATTCCGGAGGTCATTGATCCTGAAGCCACCGGGATGGTGAAGCGCTGTGAGCTTAAAACTCAGTACATCACTCCGGCGCCCCGGAACATGACTAGGGCGCGCTCAGAAATCTACTTCTCAAAAACCAATAAGATTAAGGTGCTGTTTCAAACCAATGTGGCCAAGTAAACTCTTCTTCCTATTCTTGTTCCTCTCGCTTCCCCTCCGGGCACAGGTGGGGAGAGCGCATTTTCAATTTGCCTATGCAAATCTTGAGACATTTGTGGATCTCTGCCTGGCCGATACCGCTTGCCAGCTCAATCCTGAGCAGAAACAAGTCTTGACAAAAATCCGTACTAGTCTGCCCAAAGAGAAGGCCAATTCAACCCAGCTGACTTTCGCCTCCGAAAAGAAGAACCCGGGATTATTCATCCTCAACGGGGAACTTAAGGTGGCTAAGACCTTCGATGAGGTGGGTTCCATCATCTACGTGAACCTAGATATGATTGAAGAAGGTCCCATGCTTATCCAGGATGGTATCGCTATTTTAGTGCATGAGCTGGGTCATCATCATGGGATTAAAGATGAGACCTTTCTGGATCTACTGGGTCTCAAGGTTTCTTTCTATTATCAGCAACGCTACCTTCAGATTGCTCAGCATCCTCAGTCTTCTGGAGTCATGGTGAGTGCCTTCAACTACTGGCTAAAAGTTTCCGTCAACAGTGTTTTCCGGTCACGCGCCCATTTTGATCTTTTGATTTCCGATGACAAGAAAGTCGAAGTCCTGTCGATTCAGTTCCGGAGTTTTGAGTGTAGTGCGCATATTCCGAGGGACACCCGATGTGATGACAAACCCTCCATGGTTGCGAGCAACGTCCAGAACTTGACCTGGTTAAACCCTACAAAGCTGACGGGCAAGGTGACTTTTATCTGTAAGTGCCTGGATAATTCTCTCAACGCTCTGTTTAGCGTGCGAAGACCATTTGAAATTTCCATCCAACTATCTAACAATACCTACCGCTCTCAATCCGCCGTGATAAGGATCCAACCATGAAAAAGTTGTTTGTACTGATGATGCTCTTTTCGACCATTTCTTTTGCCGGAGAAAAAGTCGGCAACGGTGAGGGGCTGGGGGAGCAACGGGTGACTTCCATCAATGAGTATCTCCCTCACTATATGAGCATCTGCCTTCGGGGCGGCTGCATAATGAGTCCGGCGGAGATTCAGCTGACAAAGAAACTGCTCGAGGCCCGCACCGCGGATCCGAAGTTTCTCTTTTTCTCCGGGACAAAAGTTCCTGGGTACTTCGGAACCACTGGCTTCACCTCGGTGGTACAGACCACGACGTCTCCGAAGACCACGATCCACGTGAACATTGATAAGCTGTATGAAAATCAGCAGGCGCTGACTCTGGAGTCAGCTCTCTTCCTGGTGGTCCAGGTCTATGGCTTCAAAACCCAGCTCCAGATCCAGGAACTTTTCCTGCGCAAGCTGGCCTTTGCCATAACCAATAACATCAGCACCACTCAGCACAGTTTCGATTACTCTTACCTGAAGCTGACGCTCTTCAAATCCGCTGATCCGTTTCACCGGGCCTTGTTCGTGAACGACGGCAACACCAGTGTCAACATCAGCTCGTCCGTGGCGGACTTTTTAAAATGTACCGGTCCGGAAAAGATCTCCATCAACTCGGCGTCCTGGCTTGCCTCAGATAAGCAGTTTACTCTGGTCGTGGAAGGTCAATGGGTCTGTGGCGCAACCAAAGCCTTCAAAGTTCTGGTTGATCTGAATCTAAAAAATATGGGCTCACCTTATCCGGGAGCCGTGCCTCGCATGAAAGTGGTGGAAGATGGAGCGGTGAAGTCCGTGACCAGTCTTCTTCCGGCCCTCAAGTCTCTGACCATCTTCAGTGACTACACCTGCGAAACCCGCTGGGGAGTGCGAGCAGAACTCACCCTAGATGGAAAATCCACTCATGTGTGGTTGTATGAGGCCTATCGACGTGAATTGATTTTTCAGGATTACACGAAATGGGAAGAGAAAAAAGGTGATGAGATAAATTATCACTTCTACCCAGGCCCGGCCCCGCATACGATTCTGACTTTCAAGGCTTCCGATGTGGCCTCACGACCAGAAAAGATGAGAGGCTGGATCGACAGCCGCTCTGCGATGGGGCCGTCGATCTGGGATGCTTTAGCCTGTCTCCGTAACAACTAACTAGTTCTGAAGAGGGAGGACTTCATTTAAGATTATTTCTTGGCAGAACTTGTTTCTGCAGGGAACGCGGAAGTTCTCTCCTTCGTTTGCGAGCTTCCTTCCAGCGTTGTTGTAGCAAGCCTTAACCACTCCATATAGTGGATCACCAAAAGTTTGATTGTTGCAGCCAACCAGACTTCCTTCCTTGAAGGGCCTTTTGAAAAAGACTCCATTGGCACCATAAGAAATATCCACAATGTTATTCAGATTTAAAAAGAGAACACCGGAATTTTTAAGCCAGGCTTCTTTATTGGTCTGTATGGATTTCCCTTTCACGAAAATGTATTTACTCTGGTGACTATTGGCCAACGTCTCGGGAATGCTAAAGCTGAAGCTATAGCCTGAGCTCCACGGAGAGGCGCAGTCGTATTTCACACTCTCATCCGACACAAGGTTGGCGGTGGTGGTCTGAAGCAGGGTCTTAGGTGCTGTCCCTGAGGTCGCAACGTGGAGTTCGGTAGATAGCCTCTCACTGGATTTCTCCAGACAGGTCCATCCTGTGACCACCACATTACTGTTCACTTTTGTGACTGATTCGATCTTTCCTTTCACCGCTCGATTAAACGGAGCCCAGTCGCACTCGAGTTGCGCCTGTTCAGAAATATAGCCATCGCCCACCATGGTGTTATCGGGTGTGATGGGATGAAATCTCTGAGTCGGAACAATTTTATAATAGAGATCGTTGCCTTCCCGGAAGTAGGCCGTTTGTGGCCAGGCCTTGAGCTGGCTTAGAGATCCCATAGCGGTGTAGGTGACGTTGGGATGGGTCAGGCGACAGTTATTGCCGTGGCCAATAACTTTAATGATCCCAGTGGTAGTGTTCATGGTCTCAGCGTTGATCCACGTGAACACACGGTTGTTAGGAAATTCAAAACCAAATATCAATTGATAGAGCACGTCCGTGGAAGGAGCGGAGCTGAACTTATTGTCATTCCAGTTATTCCACTTCTGGCCATCATTTCTTCGGACATTAAAAGGAACGGACCACCAGTTGTTAGCACTGGCCACCACCACTTTCGGCTCAGAGTAAAGACTTGGACAAATTTTCATATTATTAAAGCGCGGAGAGTTCACGAAACAACCGCTATTAGGAAGGATGGCCATGGATTGAGACCAGACTGCCATCGTTTTTGGAGTTCCGGTGAGTGAGCCATCCAGATCTTTGATGCCGTTATCCTGAGAAAGACCTGCTTCTAAAAACACCCTGTGATGAGGTTCAGGCGAAAAAGTCAGTCCGCTCACGAGGTTGACATATTTGTCGGTACCACCGATGCCATAGAAGGGAACTTCCGTACTATTGATGATCTGGCCGTTGTTTAGAGTGTAGCTCTTGGCCGCGGTGGGAAAGTTGATAAAGTCCACATTCTCAAGCTCAAAAGGACCATCATATAAAGTAATACCGGTTTTCTTAAAACGATCAGTGCGCACGTGGTGATAAAAATACTGATCATCAATCGCCGAATTGTTAAGAGAGCGGCCAACCATCACAGTGTCTTTAACTTTCTGATTGTAGGCAAGCCAGAATGACCACCCGTTATCGGCTACGAGGTTATTTTCAAAGCGGGCGGAATCACCACGGAAATAGATCCCCGTGAGAGTATTTTTATAAGCCGTTAAGTGATGAAAGATCGGAGTCACTGGTGGCTCATAGTGAGCGGAAGTGATGAATTCATCTTTTGGGTTACGTGGATTGTTGGTCGATCCTCCCATCGGTGCACCATCCCAGGTTATTCCTGTGATAGAAGAGTGGGCAGTGTTGTAGCTGAAATCGATCGTTTCTGCCGTCAATGGTTCAGCTAAAATATTACCTGCGTTGTCTTTGACTTCTTTTACAAATGACATCCAGAAGCCAGTTCCTACGGAACCCGCGGCGATATTATTTTTTACGATATTGGTAGGATGAGAGATCCAGAAGACTGAAACGTGAGGAAAGCGTCCCTGGCCCTCTGACTGCACTGGTGAATCTGACTTCAACAGCAACTTATCCATATCCGGAAACTTGGCCCCTATACCAATGTTGTTAGTGATTCTGTTACCAGTTTCATTTCCATCTTCCAGAAAGTATCCGTGGCCTTTAAAGTTATAACAGACGTTATTGTGGACCGTTGTGTTGTTGGTTCCATGGATGCTGATACAGCGCTGGAAGCTATCATGCACACTGGAGTTGCGAATGAACTGACCATTCGCATTTCCCACGAGATGCCAGTGAAAAGGGTAGCGACCGAGGATTCCCGCTTGACCCATTTGTTTGAACTCTACTGAATCAATAGCAGCAAAGCCCTGCCAATGAACCATAACATGTCCACCCAACTGAGTTTGATTAAGTGTGGTGGTAGGAAGATATTTTTCAGCGGGGTAGACATCCACCGGAACAGCAGGGGAGAATTCTTCTGCCATAATCGTGATTGGGCGAGTGAGATTTACCACTTCGGCCCGCTCATCCAAGATGACTGTTCCTTGAGCATTGGTGGGTAGAACTTCAACCTGACCCCAATGTCGAAACTGAAGCGCACCACTTAAACCAATTCTTCCAGAAGAAGGATTGATAGAAGTAATGGTAAATTTTTCTGCTTCTGAATGATTAAACGAAGAAGAAGCGATGACAATTTCATCTCCTACTTTCCAGGGGAAAATCGGCAATATTGAGCGAGGAGCTTGAGGGAATGTAGAATAGGTCTGCATCCTGGGCATCTGCACCATGATGAAATTATCTCCGGCCTCTGCTGTCCGGTTGAGTTTCATCCAGGCAGCACCCTTACTTTGTCCGGTGATGATCAGTTTACCGTTAGGATTTACGATCAGACCCCGATAGGCCGGAGTCGCCTGTGCATTTAGTTGGGAGTGGCGAAGTATGATTTTAACTTGAGAAGAAATTTTTTGAAATTGAGTACCACATTGAAAGACTCCGTTCACATAGATGGTCTGAGCTTTCAGCTCAAGGGGAGACGCGACTCCCGGATGACAGTGAAGTTGTCCGTTGATAGTCAGTGTATCAATCAAGACATTCTGATCGAGGTAGTAAACTTCACCTGGTCTAATCTCAACATTGCGTGATCCAGTTTGCTGATAAGTTGTTCTCACTAGAGAGGAAAGTCTTTTTGCAGTAGAAGAATTGAAGCTTACTTCATGGCCAGGTCGGCGAAGTGTTAAGTTGGTGAAAATAAAACATACCAAAATCAGGGCACCAACGGTGAGTGCTTTAAGAGTCTTTTTCATGGAAATCCTCCATGAAACTTATCGACTTCTGCCCTGAAATTTATAAGCGTTTTGTCTTAAAAGAATAGCGTAAACTAAATTCCTGACTGTTTTGATCTCTCAGGAGAACCGAAGCTTTCCAGCGCATCTGCGGTAATTCACAATAAGGCAGCCGAAAAGAGCTTGAGAATGTTTGGGAAAGTTCTTTTATCCAGGGGGGGCGGATGAGTCCCATATTAAGATCCACGCCTGTGATGTCCACTGAAAGTGGGGTGATGGCCGTTGTAGAGGTGGTAAATAGCAGGGTTTGGTAATCGTTATCTTTCACCGGCCGGTGTTTGAACTCAAGTTGGTAAGTCTGGCCTTGATACTTTATGATGCATACATCTTCATTCAGGTCGCACTCGTCATTTCGTGCCACCTCAGGTGGAAAGCGCTCAACTCCCACTAGCGGTTGAGACGCATTCATATTTTTCACGGCCGCTTGAAAGGCCTCGGTCGTGGAGTCATAATCCAGGACGGCCTTATTTTTACCACTTGGATCGATGATAAAAACATGGGAAGCGTGGTTCACGATGGGTTCACTATCTTTATTTAATTTCACATCAAATGCTGTTTCAAACTGAGCGGCAATGTTCTTGAGAACAGTCTCATGAGACGTTCCTGCATAGATGTGTTTACCGATCATAGGATGATTCTGCATGTGCTGAATAGAATCCCGGTGATAATCCACGGAAATGAAAACCACTTTTAACTTATCTTGCTTTAAATGATTCAGAGTCTTAAAAACTGTAGGACAGATATGCGGGCAATGGGTGAATCCAAAAAAGACAATAATCGTTTCCCCTCTCCATTGACTGGTATCAATAAAACCCTTGGTTGTGAGGATTTCAAAATCATAGGGCCCACGTTCTTTCTTGCAGCCTAGGAGTAAAAGAAATGCAATGCAGAGAAAACCCAAGTGTTTCATGAGGCTTAAGCTTGCCCCATGAAACCTTGAGGAAAAAATTGGTTGTGTGGATCGTGCTCTTTTTTCAAATCTTGAAAAAGTGATAACTGGTGTGGTCCATGAAACTTCTTGATGTATTTCTGTTTAATCAGACCAATTCCGTGCTCAGCAAACGGAGAGCCTTTCCACTCAAAAACCTTGTTGTAAAGATCCTGGAACTTATCCAGACACTTTTGCGTTTCATCTTTAGAAGGCATGTAGTTGTAGTGGAGGTGAGCATCACCGAAGTGGCCAAATAGGCAGTAGCGCACACCGATCTTGGCAGCTTCCCGATAGAAATTTAAAAGATCTGGGAATTTTTCTCCGGAGACCTGCACGTCTGTCCCCACTTTTACCACACCCATCTTAGAATTTTCTTCAAAGATTGCTCGAGGAACACCTGCGCGAACATGATGGAACTTATTCTCGGCAATCTCAAAAACTTCTTCAGGTGTCACATGTGTCAGGTTACAGAGAACGTTGCCGTAGATCTCTTCGAATTGATCAGTTTTAACTTCCAGGAAAATCACATCCTGATTCTGACCCAGCTTTTCGTCCGGTTTGAGATAGTTCATGCAATTAGCATCGAGCAATTCACATGACAAAATGGCGTCCCGGTGATTCTGCACGGCCTTAAAGATTTCCATATGTGGTTCGTAGTTGACTTCCCAGCGAGGTAGCAGCATGAAGACATAGGTGAGTGGAAAATTTTCGGCGGTTTCGATCTCCACTTCAGTCACGATTCCCATCTGACCTTCGGTTCCGATCATCAAATCAATCGCCTTCTCAAAGCGCGGGAAAGGAGCGTTCTTGAACGTTTCATAGTTCTTGAAATCCTGCTGGTAGGTTTTGAGGTGACTGGAAGTTGTCTGAAAGTCCTGATCGCGGCTAATCTCTTTTTCTTCACCGTTATAATTAAGATACTTCAGCCGCACCACCTGAGAGCGCATAGTACCAAAACCAAAGCAGCGCTCTCCTGTACAGGAAGTTGCAATCCCCGCGGTTATCAAGGCCAGCTGTTCAGTAGGAGAGGTTTTGAGGTTGCGGCCTTTGGCGCGCAAAAACTTTTTTGCCTCTTCCCAGGAAACAGAGCCTCTCAAAATCAGGTTACCGTTACTTTTAAGCTCCATATGAGGAGGCAGTTTCGACAAATCGCACAGGAAATAATCCTGATCTTTCGGCCATGGCAGTAGGCTATCTAATTTATCGTACGGGATGACCGTCGAAGTCTTCGATGAGAAGTAGAAGCTAGGTTGATGCGCCTTGAGGTGACTGATAAGATCCTCAAGGGAGTAAAATGTCTTAGTTACAAAGGCCATAAAGACTCACTTTTTTTAGGATTATTTTAGCCTTTTTTTTAAGGAGAGGCCATGGAAGTTGTCGCTGTCTTAGGTGCATCAAGTGATACAAGTCGTTATTCTTATAAGGCCATTCAGCTATTGCAGCAATACGGTCATACCCCTGTTCCCATCCATCCCCGGGAAACGGAAGTTCTCGGTTACAGAGTCGTACCGGAAATCAAAGAATTGCTTAAACAGAGAATAAAAATCGATACCCTTACCATGTACGTTAATCCTGCCTTATCCACAAAGTACCAGGACGATATTATCGCTCTGAAACCGAAGCGGGTAATCTTCAACCCGGGATCAGAAAATCCCGGATTGGAAGAAGCATTAGTTAAGAATGGAATTAAGGTCGAAGAGGCCTGCACCTTGGTGCTTCTGCGAACAGATCAGTTTTAGTCTTCCAGGCACTTTAGGGGAGAGTTTTTTGCCAGGTAATCTTCAAACAGGGTCCAGTAAGCAGAGTTTGGAACTTCTTCTGATTGCATAAGAACAATATCTCTTAAGATCGGGAGGACTCTTCCGATGGCATAAGGTATTTCAGAGGGCAAAGCGATAGTATAGAATTTCCAGTTTTCGATGGAATCACCATTTACCAAAGCTTCCTCTGGCTTATGCACTCCAGCTGTTTCATACGGAATGCGTCGATTTTTTTTCTGATACCAGGTTTCTAGCCCATCAATGGTGACATCTAAGGGTACATTATCATCACTTAAGGATTTTAAAACTTGTTTCAAAATGAAGCCGGAAATCTTGGCGCGATAAATATTCCAGCCCTGGTCACCCCAGGCCCGGAAGTGAGGAAAGTTATCGATCAAGTCCCCGAAACGAATCGGGCCTGCAGGGATTTCTTCTCCCTGGAAAATATCAAATTGAAGTGAGAGTTCAGTTCCTGCAGTGGTTCTCGTAAGACGGGCAATATGGCGAGACCAGCAAGAGCGAGGATCGCGCACGAGTCCCTTATAGAGACCTGTCAAAGTGATTTCTGAGAACCCGATGACCTCATCCCATTTGCGATTGAAGTAACGCTCGCGGTTTACATAAGCTTCATCAACAAAAGTTTTAACGTCAGTGTCTTCCGGGATCTCTTTTGTGACATCATACAACCGATAATCGATGAGTTTATACTCACCATCTCCCAGTACATCGACAATCAATGATCCTAAGGCCATGCCGTGAGCACCGGTTTGAAAAACCGGAATGATTTCACCTTTCAGGTTCTCTACCATTTTGGGTTGATCCAGACGGGTATGCGAGTGACCACCAAAGATCATATCGATAGAGCGCGAATGAGAAACCAGGGTACTGTCTTTATCCAGACCAATGTGGGTCAGACCAATCAGAAGATCCACGCCATCACGCTGGGCCTTCTCGGCCATTCTGATCCCCATCTTGTGGGAGGGACCGATGAAGCCTTCATACAAAAGTGGGTACTGATAATGAATTTCCGGAGTCGTAAGACCGAAGATGCGGATGGTGTGTCCATCAATTTCATAGTCTACGAATTTTTTTATTTTGTGTTTTAGACCCATCAAAGGTTTTCCTTTGAGGTTGGCCGATAGCATATGGGCCTGAAAGTTGGCTTCTTTTAGCTGACGGGCGAGCTCATCGCCCCCCAGAATGAAATCGTGATTACCTAATACGGTAACATCTATCCCTAATAGGTCCAGGGCACGGATGGCATCTACACCATTATTAGAAAAGTAGTAACTCGAACCTTCACCGAAATCCCCACCATCTAAGAAAAGTGTTGGCATTCCTTTGGCCTGAGCATCTTTTTTCAATTGGTCGGCCAGAGTTTTAATTCGGGAGTACCCTCCGAAACCACTTCGAGAACCTTCGAAGAATGAATGCAAATCATTGGTGTGAAGAATTTGCATCAACTTTGCGGAGGCAGAGGTTGTGAGTCCAAGACTTAAAGTCAGGATGCAGAGTTTTAAAAAATTCATAGTCGTTACTTAGCTAAAGAGAGTTAAAAGATCCAGAAATGATAAGGGTTTTTGTCACAACATTGTAAAAAATTCTTGAACTTTTTGTTCATGGCCAGATAAGCCGAACTTGGGTAAATTGGGCCCCAATGAAATCAGAGCTTTTGTTACCCGTCGGAAATATGAACATGTGTCTTGCTGCTATCCATCATGGAGCAGACGCTGTCTATTTTGGAGTACCATTCTTTAATGCTCGGGGAAGAACAACTGATTTTAGTTTAGCCGAACTCAAAGAGATGATTGATCTCTGTCACCTCTACGGAGTTCGCACCAATCTGGCTTTCAACGTCGTTATCTTTCAACATGAGTATCCCAAAGTAATTGAGCTTCTGGAAAAAATTCTTCCCATGGGGCCTGATGCTTTCATCGTTCAGGATCTGGGACTCGCTTCGCTCATTCGGGAAATGGCCCCTCATCAACGTATTCACGCATCCACACAGATGACAGTGACTAATCCTGATGCCATTAAGTTTGTGGATGACCTTAAGATTGACCGCTTTGTTCTGGGACGGGAAAATTCTTTGCCCGAAATCAAAGCTATTCGTGAGCAAACGGATAAGGAACTCGAAGTTTTTGTTCATGGGGCCCTTTGCGTGGCCTATTCAGGACAGTGTTTTACTTCGGAGTCGATTGGTGGTCGCAGTGCTAACCGTGGCCAGTGCGCTCAAAGTTGTCGTCTGGAATACGAACTGTATGTGGATGATCAGAAAAAAGAGATGGGAGATAAGAAGTATCTTGTTTCTCCCAAAGATCTGATGGGGATCGAGCAGGTGCCCGCCCTTCAGGAAATAGGTGTGAATTCTTTTAAGATTGAAGGACGCCTAAAAACTCCGGAGTACGTTGCGGCTACCGCCCGAAATTACCGCGAAGTTTTAGATGGAGCTCCTCTCAGTTTAGGCATGCGCTCCCGAGAACTTGCTACCACTTATTCACGGGGCTTTTTCACTGGTTGGCTTAATGGAGTGGACCATCAGAATCTGGTGGATGGGACTTATAGTGCTCACCGGGGACTAGCAATTGGAACCATTAAAGAGCTTAAGAAAAAAACGCTGGTGATAGAAACCTCAAGTGAACTGGAGGCCGGCATGGGGCTCTTGTTTGCGGGTAAGGATGAAATAGGCTCAAAGATTTTTAGTGCCCAGAAGATTGGAAAATTCTTTGAGGTAGAGCTGCTTCATAAAAATCTCGATCTCAAAGCTGGAATGAGGGTTTATCTTAATTCGGATGAAAAGCTTGAGCGTGAATTACAAAAAGGCTGGCAGTCCCGGGAATTCCAAAAACGTATCCCTCTCAAACTAATTGTGCAGGGTCTATATAACGAACCCATTCTGGTGAAGGCCACTGATCCAGAGGGCCGGGAAGTCTACGCCCAGACCATTTCTAACATGGCCCCCGCCAAGAATCGCTCTATCACAGAAGAAGACCTTAAGAACGAACTTGGTGCCTTAGGTGGAACAGTCTATGAACTGGAGAGCTTTGAGTGCTTCATCCAGGAAGGCTGCTTTATGAATCATCGGGAAATCAAAGATGTTCGTAAAGAGCTTGTAGAGAAAATGAATCAGGAACGGATTAAATCCCGGGCCAAAGAATTGGTGAAAGTTTATCTGCCTCAGAAGAAATCCACTCATGCTAAATCCACAGGGCTTAATATTTTATTGAGATCAAAAAAGCAGGTCGACGGATTTGCAGAAGCTTTCAGAAAAAATTATTTCGGAGGTTTTGAGCATTCCATTCAGCACGTGATTTTAGATTTTGAATTCGGAAAAGATTACGCTGAGTCACTTCAGATAATGAAGGAGCTCAAACTTGCTTCAGTTATTGCCACGACCCGAATTCTTAAGCCCAAAGAATATCATAACCTCAAAATGATCATCCGCTGTGCTCCGGATAAGATTCTGGTGAGAAACCTCGGAGCTATTGAATTCCTTCGGCGTGAAAGCTCAATTCCATTGTTAGGTGACTTCTCTCTCAACGTGACCAATTCTCTGAGTGCAGACTATCTTCTGAAGAAGGGAGTGGTGAGTGTGAACACTTCCTATGATCTCAATCAGGAGCAACTCCTGGAGATGATAGGGCATAGTGATGCCTCGAAGCTGGAAGTCACTCTTCATCAGTACATGCCTGAGTTTCATATGGAGCACTGTGTGTTCGCAGCATTTTTATCCAACGGGCACTCTTTTAAAGATTGCGGAAAGCCTTGTGAGCGACACGAAGTTAAACTGAGAGACCCTTATGGAAACTGGCACCACCTCAAAGCTGATCAGGAATGCCGCAATACCTTCTTCAAGGCCACTCCTCAGTCCGCCTCTTTTTTGTTGAGTGAGCTCAAAGCACTTGGAGTCGCTGCAGTACGTGTGGAAGCCTTGAACGAAAATCCATCTGAGCTCAACCATAAAATCCTGGTGTACCTGAAACTTCTCAACGGTAATCTGACTTCACAGGCCGCCATGGATGAACTTAAAGTCATGGAAAGCTATGGTTTGGGGCCAGGACAGCTCAATAAATCTGATACTTATAAAGATCGAAAGAAAGGCTTGTAAATTTTACTCCATTTGATACGCTAAGTTAATGGTGCCGTATTATCCCT
>JBEIEO010000065.1:0-12521 GCA_040382895.1 Halobacteriovoraceae bacterium | reverse complement strand
GTGATGAAAGTGACTTCTGAAAATGGCGAGCTTACTAGTTCTTCTCCTGCCAGCCGTGATCGTCCTTTAATGTCATGCGGGTTAGATGGATACGTAAGCCACGATCTGAAAGTTGAGCTTAAAGCAGGGGGATGCCAACTTCATTAAGTTTCCGGCCACTGTGAAAGTTGAATATAAAAAGGGCGCTCTTCAGGGAGCGATCAAGTGGGTCGGCGAAGAAGCGAATCCTGCAGTCTACACAGTTCATTCTGAAGCTGAATTCCTGACTGTTCCTCTGAAAGCTTCTATGGAATGCGAAAGCGTGAACCAGCCAGACGGTAGCTGCAAAGACTATGCTTATCTGCAGATTTTTAACGCTGGCGAGAAGAAGCCAATTGCGAAGAAACGATTCTACCTCCAACTTAACAAAGCTAACTGTCAGAAATAAAAAAAGGCTCCGAAAGGAGCCTTTTTTAGCTTAAAGAATTTCGTAAAGTGCTGGCCACCCGGTAGCGGTCATCTTTTGTCTTCGCATGTAGCTCATCCAAAAGTGTCACGACATACTTTTCCCGCTGACTGGCCCATTCAAAAGGACCTTTGGGATAGTTAACGCCAAATTTCATCGCCCGATCGATGTCACCCTTAGAAGCGACTTGTTCTTCTAAAGCAAAATAGGCTTCATTAATGATTTGAGCAATCGTTCTTGGGAAAACAAAACCACAGGCAATAATAGTTGTCTCAATCACTGAGTAACCTAGATCTTTCATTTTCGAAAGGAAAGCGGGATTCGGTTCTTTCAGATGAGTTTCTACCTTCCTGTTTTCATCACAAAAGAGTGCTGAAAATGTTCCTTTTAGCTGGGGATAGGACTGGTAAAATTCCTGGGGATCATAGCAAGTCAGATCCATGAAAACTTTTTTGTCCGGGTTTTGTTCCAGAATCTTTTTTTTCTCAGCTTTTGTTCCAAAACCAAAGTTAATGATGATGTCCTGGAATTGAACGTTAGTCATACTTGTAGAATCCCCGTTTAGACTTACGTCCAAATCGTTTTTCATCGACCATTTGTTTCTGTAGTTTATGAGGAGCAAAGCGCGGCTCCTGATCATAGGCTTCCCAAACCGAGCAGGTCACCGAGTAGTTCACATCAATCCCGATGAGATCCATGAGTTCAAAAGGTCCCATTTTAAAGCCACCAACTTCTTTTAATATGCGGTCAACTTCTTTCATCCTCGCTTCGTCTTCCTGTTCCACGATGCGCAGAGGCTCTCCATAGAAATTTCGGGCCACACGGTTCACAATGAAACCTGGCGAGTCTTTACACAGGGCAGGTTTTTTATCTTTTCCATCAAACCATTGATAAAGTTCCTGGCAAAGTGCTGGATCTGAATCCTTTCCTTTGATCACTTCTACCAGCTTCATGATGGTGGCCGGATTAAAAAAATGAAGTCCTAAAAATCTTTTTTTCCTCTCATCACTTACGGCTTCAGCCATCAGATGAATAGGGAAGCTTGAAGTGTTAGAAGAAAGAATCGTATGGGGAGCAAAGTACTCATCCAGAGATTTGAAGAGAGACTTCTTGATGTCGAGGTTTTCAATGATGGCTTCCACCACCAGGTCCGCGTTCTTAGAAACCTGGTTCAGAGATTTTATCTCCAGAAGCTTTTTCATTTGCTCAGCTTTGCAGCTGGTGAGTTTTTCTTTTTCAACGAGCTTGTCCCAGGATTGATGGATCGAAGCCTGGGCTTTTTTAAGCTGTTCCTCGGAGTTATCGACTAGCTCCACGTAGCACATCTGCTGCGCAAACCACTGGGCAATTCCGGAACCCATGGTTCCGGAGCCAATGATAACAATTCTTTGTAAATTCATGATTAGTGAACGTATTCTGTAGGCTGATCAGATTCAATGTATTCAGGAACAACCAGGCCCCATTCTTTACACTTATCGTTGATTTCTTTTACGAAAGCAGCGCGAACATCAGCGTTTGAGCGATTTTTCAGTCCTAGCTTTTGATAGATGTCATTGCCCTGACCAGTAGATTTTCCGAAGGTATTCATTACTCGAGGCCACCACAGATTGAGTCTTTCCTGAAGGAACTTTTTCTTCTCAGGATCTTTTGCCATCTCTTTCACTGTTTTATCACCGTGAGCGAGGTGCATGTGCTCTTCCTTACATATGGTACCGATAGCGTTTTTCCAAGGAAGGAAAGATGAGTTAAGTGTATCTTCCAGTACGTGGCCAGCAGCTCTGTCCATCAGGAAGTTAAAGAGACAGAAATCTTCCCAATGAGTGATTTGGTAGTAGAAAATGTTCACGCGCTTATCTTTTTTGGCGCGAGAAAATCCGATATTCGCCATATCATCTGGAAGTCGCCAATCAAATTCATGCTTCAGCATGTGGTCGTGAGTCTTCTCACCCAAATCATCCAAGATTTTGTAAATAACGTGAGCGTGGCGCATTTCATCTTTTACGATTTGAGCTACGAGAACTCTTTCGTGAGCGTTGGGAGCTTTCGCAATCCAAGGCATATAGCCTAAACCGCCGGCATACTCAGAATCTGCCTGCATCCAAAGAAGGTTTAAAAGGTTCTTGCGATAGATTTCCGGCATCTCAGAATTGGCATCGAACGTTTTACCGTTTTTGATATCTTCGAAAAGCTGCAAATCTTCTTTTGTGTAATCACGCATGGAGTATCTCCTGAAGTCTTAAATTATTGACCTTTAAATTGTGGTTTTCTCTTTTCCAGGAAAGCGCTGACGCCTTCCTTATAATCACCGGAGAAGCCAAGGAAACGTTGTACGTATTTCTCTCGGCTTAAAACTTCTCCCAGTTCTTTCTCATTAGCATATTGCAGATTCTTCTTCACCATTTTAACCGAAAGAGGCGCTAAGTTGTTGATTTCACATGCCAGCTCTGATGCACTCTGGAGAGGATTTTCTGCAATCCGATTGATGAAATTATACTCCAGCATAGCTTCTGAGAGAAGGGGCTTACCTAACAGGGCGAATTCCAATGCCTTGGTGTATCCCATTTGTCTAACTAACATAAAGCTCATGCCTGCATCTGGAGCTAATCCTATCTGACTAAAACCTGAGATGAATCTCACACCGGGAGCTGCTATTTTCATATCCGCTGCCAGGGCCACGGATAATCCTGCTCCAGCGCACACGCCTTGAATGGCAGCGATCACAAGCTTATCCGAAGTACGGATGGCCTCGATCAGTGGGTTCCATTCGGTTTCAATTGTGTGTCCAATATCCACTGGTCCCTTCGAGGCATCCACAGTCCGATCATTTAAATCCTGCCCTGAACAGAAGGCTTTTCCCTCTGCCGCCAGAACGATGGACCTCACGCTGACATCTTTATTTGCTTCTCTGATGCCAGCGATGATATCGAGTTTTCCCTGCACGTTGAGGGCATTATAGACTTGAGGACGGTTAATGGTGATGACCGCCGTCATGTTTTGAACTTCGTATTTGATTGTTTCAAAAGATTTTGTCATTCGTAGATCTTTGTTTGGGTTTTAAAATTCAGAACTTTCGTAATCCGACGGACAGTCTCTGATGTGGTTTCTTGGAAGGTAAGGCTTCGGGTGATTTCTAGTAAGCATGCGTGAAAGTTCGCATCACTAAACGCAGAGCTCACGACCTTCTCTTCATCCACCGATCCGTTCGGTTTTACTACAAAGCTCAAAGTCACTTGACCGGTTTTTTTAACATTATTTTTTTGAACAAAAGAGTCACTTTCAAGGTAGCACTGCTGATACTGGCGCTCCCGAGAACGAAGAGCCTCATCCGGAGACTTCAGTTTTTCCCTAGCACAGGCCACCAGAAGAAGGAGGACTAAAAACTTAGTTCCCTTCATACTTAGGTTCTCTTTTTTCCAAAAAGGCTTTCATGCCCTCTTTCTGATCTTTAGATGAGAAAGTTAGATAAAAATTTCTTCGCTCATATTCCATGCCATCTTTCAGAGAAGACTCAAAGGCCATATTTACAGCTTCTTTGGCTAACTTCACGGCAACCGGCGCACGATTGGCGATGACTTTTGCGATCTCAAAAGTTTCCTGCAGGAGAGTTTCTGCCGGAACAACCTTAGCTACAAGTCCAGATTTCTCCGCTTCATAGGCATCCATCATATCGCCGGTGAGAACCGCCAGCATTGCTTTTGACTTTCCAATGGCCCGGGTCAAGCGCTGAGTGCCGCCAGCTCCTGGTATTGTTCCTATTTTAATTTCTGGCTGACCGAAACGGGCCGTGTCTCCCGCCACAATGAAGTCGCAGGACATGGCAAGCTCGCATCCACCACCGAGTGCAAAACCGTTCACCGCCGCAATGATCGGCTTGGTCATTAGTGATAGCTGCTTCCAGGTACGGAAACGGTTATCATTGATCTGATCAATGGGTGAAGCTTCTGCCATCTGACCGATGTCAGCACCTGCCGCGAAGGCCCGGTCATTGCCCGTGAGGATCACCACGCGGACTTCCTTATCATCTTCCAGTAAAAAAAGCGCCTCAACCACATCCCGCATGAGATCCGTTGAAAGGGCATTGAGAACTTTAGGACGGTTCAGCTGGATCAGAGCGATGTGGGCGTGATCTTTATAGTTTTTAGTAACCAGGATATTTTCAAACGTTTTCATTTTATCTTACCACGATACGAATCAAGCTATTGGCTCCCCAGATTTGCAGACGATTATCGACGTTGATATCGATCGCTCCAAAGCCCGGAGTCTTACCGAAGAACTTGTACATAGCTTGGGCCGTCCTCCAGTAAAGGTGAATGGTTCCGAAGTTACTCTGGAGGTCTCCATTGGCCGAACCCATTTTATCTTCTTTGAGTTTGATGTCGCAGGTCGTTTCCGGAGAAAGAAAAACACTATCGTCGATCTTACATTCAAAAATGAAGTTCTTATCCTCATCTTCAAACTTCTTGGTCTTTAAGGTTTTAACAAAATCCTTCAAGGGCGAAGCGGAGTCGGTAGCCGCAACGACTTCGCGAATCGTGAGATGGATACCATCAACGGTTTTTATCCCGGTGGTTTCAATCTTTGAAGCGAAGGCAGCAGATGTGAAGGCGAATAGTAATGTAACCAGATATTTCATAAAAACTCCTAAGCTTTTGTGATGGTTTCTTCAGCGAAGTGAACTGAGACCAGTTCACCGGCAAATTTCATAGCATCTTTGCCTGATTCCATCATCTCAGGAGTTTTCATGGCAGCCTTCCAGGCATCTTTATTTTCAAAAACCATTTCAGCAATCATATGAAGATTTGATGCTCCTGTTGGTCCACCAAAAATTTTGTTAGTTCTGAGTTCTTTAATTCCTGGGATTCTTAAACAAATTGGTGCATGAACATTCTTGAAGTGGTCCTCAAATTTTGCTTTTGCTGAATCATCTGCAGGAACACGGTAAACCGCTATCACTTTGAACATTTTTACCTCGCGCGTTATTGGGTCAATCTAGGTGGGCTTAACATACTCCAGACAGGGGGGTAGATGTCAAAAAAAGGGCCCCTTTTGGAGGCCCGGTAGGGTAAAAAAATGATGAATTTTAGATCAACCGAAGCGTCCTTCAATGTAGGCAGCTGTTTTAGTCTCTTTAGGAGTGGTGAAGAGCTGGGAAGTAGATCCCATTTCAACCAGTTCACCCATATACATAAAGATGGTCTCATCAGACACGCGTTTGGCCTGACTCATAGAATGAGTGACGATGATGATTGAATAATCTCGCTTAAGATCTTTAATCAGGATCTCAATGGCTTCAATACCAGCAGGATCGAGGGCTGAACAAGGCTCATCGAGAAGGATCAATTTAGGCTTCAAAGGAAGAAGGCGAGCAATACAAAGTCGCTGCTGCTTTTCCAGGCTTAGGGTCAGTGCTGATCGATTGAGCTGATCTTTAAGATCATCCCAAAGTCCCACTCGCTTCAGTGAAGACTCAACCATTTCATCCAGAAGCTTGTTCGTTAGTTTGCGCATGTGTGTGCGCGCCCCAAAGATTACGTTTTCATAAATTGAAAGCGGTAAAGGATTTGGTTTTTGGAATACCATTCCTACCTGGCGACGAAGCTCAGGTAAAGCGACCGTCGGGTGGTAGATATCTTCACCGAAAACCTGAATACTTCCGTTATGGCTTACAACACCTACTCTTTCATTGATGCGATTCAGGCACTTCAAATAAGTACTTTTACCACAACCACTTGGACCAATAAGAGCGGTAATTTTATTGGCGGAAATATTGAAGCTCAGGTTCTTGAGCGCCTGAAACTCGCCATACCAAAAGCTGAATTCATTCGTATTAACTGCATGGTTTCTCATAATATTACCCGAAAACACCTTCGATATAATCTTTGGTTCGCTGATCGTTAATCTGACCGGCAAAGATTTTATCATTATCATTTAGATCAATGATTTCTCCGTGAAGCATCATCGCAGTACGATCGCCCAGGCGCTTGGCCTGATTGATGACGTTGGTAACCATCACGATGGTCATGTCTTTTTTTAGTTCCTGTAAAACTGCTTCAATCTTCATGGTTGTCACCGGATCGATGGCAATTGAGAATTCATCCAGGCAAAGTACTTCCGGATGGTGAGAGAGAGCACGTGCGATCGTCAGGCGCTGCTGCTGTCCCCCTGAGAGTTTAGTTGCCAGTCCATCCAGACGATCTTTCACTTCATCCCAGAGAGCTGCTTTTTTCAGGCAGTCTTCCATGATGGAATCAAGCTCTGCTTCGTTGTTACAGCCGGCCATTCGAGGTGCGTATGTTACGTTTTCTTTGATGGTCATCGGTAGTCCCACTGGAAGTGGCGACACCATTCCGATACGACGACGTAGGAATGTTGAGTCTTCATCTTCGTGAATGCTTAAACCGTCCAGAAGGATCTGACCTTCGACTTTAATTTCGTTGTTGAAATCTGTCATACGGTTCAGGCAACGAAGCAAAGAACTCTTGCCAGAATTAGCTGGACCAATGATGGCGATAACTTCGTTCTGGTAGATATCCAGATTAAGATTCTTAATGACGGTTTTAGGACCGTAAGAAACTTTTAGGTTTTTGATTTCAATTTTCTTTTTCATCTTACCATTTTCTCTTTGTACGGAAGTAGGTTCTTAGTCCCACGGCCAGTGAGTTCACTGCTAAAATCAGAAGGATCAAAATCAGTGCCGTGGCATACGGATAGGCATCAGGAACACCAACGACCTGAGTTGAGATCGTAAAAAGATGCATCGAAAGGGCCATGCACTGATCAAAAACTGTCTGTGGCAGAAATGGGAGATAAAAAGCAACACCCGTAAAGAGGATTGCCGCTGTTTCACCCGCTGAACGGCCAACCGCAAATACCACTCCTGTCAAAATCCCCGGCAGTGAGTTCGGAAGAACAATGTGACGGATAGTCTGAAGTTTACTCGCTCCCACGTTCCAGGAAGCTTCCCTGTATGAGTGAGGAACTGCTTTGAGAGATTCCAAAGTAGAGGTGATAATAACCGGAAGGTTCATTACCGCTAAAGTAAAGGAAGCTGCGAGAATGCTCGTTCCCATTTTCATGAAGAGTACGAAAGCACCTAATCCAAATAGGGCGTGAACGATAGAAGGTACGCCGGCCAGATTCAAGATTGCCAGACGAATGATACGAATCATTTTCCCGTCTTTAGCGTATTCCGAGATATAAAGAGCAGCCAAAACACCAAGTGGGCATGAAACCAAAACACTAATAATAACGAGCCAGAAAGTTCCCACGATGGTCGGGAAGATCCCGCCAGCAGTCATGCCTTTGATAGGATCTTGAGTAATAAAGTCCCATGTCAAAGCCGGATAACCTTTCACAAATAACCAGAAAATGATTCCTAGTGCTGGAAGAAAAAGGAAAAAGGTCACCATGCTGAGAAGATTTTTGAAATTCTTCTCACGGATCTCTTTATTTAATAAGTGCATGCTTGGTTTGAACATAATTATTTCCTCTTCCCACGGATCAGATAATCAGCAGTCAGGTTAACGATAAATGAAAGAATGAACAGCACCAGACCAATCGCAAACAGGGCCTGATAGTGTTCTCCACCTTTAGGGGATTCACCCAATTCTGCGGCGATAGTTGCTGTTAGAGTCCGTCCTGGTTCAAAGATGCTTCCTGGGATCTGAATCGAGTGACCAGTGGCCATGAGAACAGCCATGGTTTCACCAAGAGCACGACCAACACCTAAAAGAGCCGCCGCCATCAGGCCATTCTTAGCGGCAGGAAGGAGTACGCGAGTGGCAACTTCCCACTTTGTGGCCCCCATTCCTTCAGCAGCTTCTCGGTAAGTTTCTGGTACCGCTCTCAAGGCATCTTCTCCCACTGATACGATCAACGGCAGAGACATAAGGGCCAGGATGACAGAAGCATTCAGGATGTTCAGTCCAATAGGAACATTGAATGAGTGAATGATGAGAGGATTGATCATCATGATTGCGATAAAGCCCCAAACAACAGAAGGGATTGCTGCTAAAAACTCAATCAGGATCTTATAGATCTCTCTGAGTTTTGGAGAGCAGAATTCTGAAATATAAAATGCGCAGGCAAGTCCCAGAGGAACAGCAATGAGCATTGAAATAAAAGTTACCAACATGGTACCGACTAACAAAGCTAGGATACCGTATTTAATTTCCACCACGGAAGCCGGATTCCAATTGGTTGACATGAAGAATTCTTTGAAATCAAAACGGCTGATCAGAAAAGGTGCTGACTCTTTCAGAATAAAAAATAAGATCGCTAAAATTAAAACAATGGAACTGAATCCACCGGCCTTAATAATGAATTCGATGATCTTCTCAGACTTTGGCTTCGTGCTTTTTTTGTGTCGCCATTCCATCGAGACTGGGGTTGATTCAGTAACTTTCATTTCCATATCTACCTTTTTGGAGCGGGCACGTAGCCTGCACTGACAGTGATTTTTGAAGCCGCTTCACTCTGAGTCCATTCCATATACTTTTTCACTTCTTCCGATGGATTTCCAGAGGTGTACATGTAAAGTTCGCGGGCGATGGGATAAGTCTTATTGATCGCAGTCTCCATGGTTGGTGAAACACATGGTTCACCCTTAACCTTCGAAATGCAAAGGGCTTTGATGTTCTTATTCAAATACCCCATCCCTGAGTATCCAATTGCACAAGGAGTGTGTTCAACAAGATCGATCGATTCACGAGAGCCACTGAGATCCATTGAACCAAGCTTTAAATCTTTCTTTTTACCTAGTATGGCTTCACGGAAATACTGATAAGTTCCAGAGTTCGATTGACGTGAGACTCGGATAATCTTGTTGCCCTGGCAGCCTGGAACTATTGTTCCCGGGCGCACATCACTCCAAAGTACGCAAGTCCCATGTTCGCCATAGATGCAAGCTACTTCTTCCAGACTTAAATCCGAGATAGGATTAGCCGGGTGAACAAACACTGCCAGTGCATCCATACCTACGATAAATTCATTGATCTCTTTGCCATTATTTTTTTTGGCTTCCTCGCGCTCTTCATCTTTCATGGCACGTGAAGAATTGGCGATATCAACGGTGCCGTTAATCAGAGCTGCGATTCCTGTTCCTGATCCTCCACCTGAAACTGCAATGGCCACGTTAGGATTTACTTTTTTGTATTCCTCGGCCCAAGCCTGTGCCAGGTTCACAAGAGTATCTGAACCTTTGTTCTGAATGATGAGAATTTCCGATTTTTTAGAGCAACCCCATAACAGGAGAATCGAGAGTAAAAGATTATGCATAAATAGATCTGTCCTTATAGGGGCGAATAATATCCTTGAGAGAGTTAAGTTTCGAGGGGAGTAGGTATTCTTAACGTAGTCTTAACGTTACAAGGGTCTTTACTTCATTCCCGCAGAACGCTAGCCTGTATTCTCAAATGGTTAGCACAGATTTAATTATTCTTTGTTTGGCCTCTTTTGGGGCCGGTTTTGTTGATTCTATCGTAGGCGGTGGGGGCTTGGTGCAGTTGCCGGCTCTTATGATGGTATTGCCGCAGTATCCAATTGTTACTGTCCTGGCCACAAACAAGCTTGTTTCAGTCACCGGAACCGGATTTTCAGCCTATCGTTTTTCTCGTCAGATTCCTTTTGTTCGAACCATTATTATTCCTGCCATTCTGTCGGCATTTCTTTTTTCATTTTTAGGGGCCTACACCGTTTCAGTGGTGAGTAACGAGTTTCTTAAACCACTCTTCACCGTTTTATTGTTGGCGGTTTTCATCGCCACCATTCGGAATAAAACTTTTGGTTTGGTCGATCATGATCCCAATGTGAAAATCCCTTTATGGAAGCCATTGGTTATTGGAAGTGTTCTCGGTTTTTATGACGGCTTCTTTGGACCTGGGACCGGAAGTTTTCTGATCATCGCTTTCGTAGGTCTTTTAGGTATGACATTTGTTCAAGGTTCGGCTTATGCTAAAATCATCAATCTCACTACCAACCTTGCTGCACTCTTGTTATTTATGTTTAAGGGCGAATTCCTCTTTCAGTACGCTTTGCCGATGATACTTTTTAATGTGGGCGGATCTATGTTAGGGGTGAAACTTGCCCTCCTAAAGGGAAATGAATTTGTCCGAGGACTCTTGCGCGTAATGGTTTTTCTCACCATTCTGAGACTTACCTGGCAAATATTTAACGGATGATTTATGCCGAATCGATATAAAATTCTTCTGATTGTTTTTTTTATTCTCATTGGTGGATATCTATACTCCTTGACTCATAAAGAACCACGCGAACAGCGCCTGGCGAGACTTAATCAATGCATCTCTCAGAAACTGCCTGAGATCAAAACAAAATATCAAAACCGAGGTTTGACAGTTGGGGAGCCCAAAATCTGGATGGATTGGTTTGAGCCCAAAGAGTATGCTGTCTATCCCTTGATGAAAAATGGCAAACAGGAAAACAAAAAATCAGCCACCATAACTACGGCTGAAAAATGTAGCTGGATGGAAATTGAGTACTCAGCTAATTAGAGATAACCACGCTTAATCTGATCTCTTTCAATCGCATCAAACAGCGCCTGAAAGTTTCCATTTCCGAAACCCCAGTGATTCTTCCGTTGAATATATTCAAAGAAAAGTGGACCAATATAAGTGTCAGAGAAGATCTGCAAGAGATATCCTTCCGGATCTCCATCAACCAGGAGATTTAACTTCTCTAGAACTTTCAGATCTTCTGTGACTTTGAATGGACGAGTGGGAATCGCTTCGTAGTAAGTAGAAGGGACATTCAGAAACTTCACGTTTCTCTCACGAAGCTCACGCACCGTAGAAATAATGTCCGGAGTCATGAGGGCAATGTGCTGGACACCCGGGCCTTTGTGCACATCCAGGAACTCCTGAATCTGAGATTTTCCACCTTCTTTTTCTGGCTCATTGATTGGAATGATAATGGAGTTGTCGGCTAGTTGAACGACCTTGGAATTCAATCCGGTTTTCGTTCCTTTGATGTCAAAGTAACGAGTTTCGATGAAGCCATAAGTGCGTTTATAAAAATCTACCCAATGATCCATCTGGCCTTTAGGTACGTTATTGGTCAAATGGTCGATGCGGGAAATGCGAGTGGTAAGTGGATGAGCATTGCTGTCATTCTCTATGGTTCTGAAACCAGGACGAAATTGCGTATTCGGACGCTCGACAAATTCATTGATCACATCACCGAAACCCTGGATGGCAGCCGTTTTTGTAATACCGTTTTCAGTCTCTTCAATTTTAAGATCATGAATCAGTTTCGCTCCGTTTTTCAGCGTAATGTCCAAAGCTTTTTCGACGCTTTCGACAGCGAAAGATATCTTGGAAACTCCTTCACCATGGGCCTTGAAATACTTGCGAGCAAGGTTATTTTCATCTGTGGAAGCTTTTATCAGAAAGCGCACTTGTCCCTGAGTATAGAGCTGGGAATCACTGGTATCTGCGGTCTTAACAAAACCCATCGTTGAGAAGAGATTCACCGTTGGTGAATTCATGTTATCAACCGTGAATTCCAAATGATCAATATTCTTTAAACCAGCAGGGTTTTGCGACATAACATTCTCCAGATTTAGATTCCAGCATCTTTGATCGAATAAAAGATTTTGTCAAAATGATACATATCAGCGTCGGGACTTCTTCTTGGCCTGTGCTGAGGGCAGGGTAAAGCAATCTTCCTTGCCAATGGGGTGGAAATAGTCCGCTTCTTCGATCAAAACTCCAGCGGTAGTGGATTCCACGGCACAAATTTCTACCCTTACGCCTTCCGACTTCAAGTGGCGGACAAGTTCGACATAATCTGAATCGCCCGACAAAATGATGATAGCGTCTACCTTACTTGCGAGCTGAGTGGCATTAATACTAAGTGGAATATCAGCTGATTTATGGCAGGGACGAACTGAACCAAAATAATTGGAGTGTAGTCTTTCGGCCAACTTAGAGGAGATGTTTTTGCCTTCGCGGAAATAGATCAAACGATTCAAGCCTCGTCCACCCAATAAGCGGGGAATGAGAACGTCGAAATTGATCATAATGCTTTGACTTTGGTATACGCCTTCAAGCGAGCGCTCGAT
>JBEIEO010000064.1:0-12572 GCA_040382895.1 Halobacteriovoraceae bacterium | reverse complement strand
GTGAATTGGGTGAGAAGCGCACAGACTTTTGCTCAAAATTTATGGACGTCATGGCCGGAGACCCACGCGTGAGCTGTAAAGATGGTGTCGGTGACACTGCAAGCAGCGTGATTAAAGCAGCGGAAAAAGTTGGTGACTCTTATCAAGCAAACGAAGCTCGCAAACTTCAGAATGATCTTCGAACCTACTGCGGACAATACATGAGTCAGCGGGATAAGGATGGGAAATCGACTGTAACAGCAGCCTACGTGTGTCAGCTAGCAAAAAGCAACGATCCAAATGCAAAAGCTGCGGTTGAAGCCCAGGCTAAGTCCGGTCACGGGGTGAGCCAAGTCTGTGATGCCGTTGGACAGAAAGGTGAAGATGCTCTAGCCGGCTATTGTACAAAAGAAGCCGTCGGTGAACAAGGAAATACTAAGTGGAACTGTGAGCCTCTAAGAGCTGATGTGGTTGCTGCCTATGAAATTAAGAATGGTGGTGCCATTACTGCCTCTCTCGGCGAACAGGACGATCGATCAGGACCTCGCCCGGACGCAACTTCTTTCTGTAATGCCTCAAACAACGCCGGTCCGTTCAACTTTAAGGGTGGATTCCCTAATTCACAGAACCCTCTCGGGCAGCCGAATGGGGCCCGGACAGGTCTTCAGTAATCCGACAAAATCCCTCGGTTGAGATCCTTTGATCTCAACCGATAAGGTTCTTATGATTGTGGTACGTCGATGGGTGACAAAAACTTTCAAAAATAACTTCTGGTTCAGAAGCACAGCTTCGTTGACCCTACTCTCGATTCTTTCGTCCTGTAATCCCACTGAAATTCCTGCCTCAGGTCAGCGAATAAATTCAGGTTATACGGATGCTTCCCTAGCTAACCGGGCCTTCATTTATCGCGATAGCCCCGCCATCATCGAAGGCCCTAACTTCGGGCCGCAAGTAAACATGAAGCGGATTATTGATGATGCCAATCCGGAACTGATCACGATCAAAAGTCAGCTTAAATCGGATTGTAATCTTTCAATCTTCTCTCCTCTTAGCAATGTTACTGATTGTCTTCAAACCTTTGGCTCAAAATCTGCGTCTCAGCAACCATTGAACCGCAATTCAGATGGAACCTGGATCTTCCCGGTAAACTCATCTGAATTTTATCAGGTCAACGGCCACTACCACGCGCAGCTGGTGATGAATAAGTTCTTTGAAAGCCTTGAGTTCGCTTATAATCATTTGCAACTCAACGTAAGCCCCTGGGTCGTTAAGTCGATGCCGAAATACTTAAACGATACGAAGATGTTCTGGTTCAAGGGAACCTCCAATCCAAATTATTTTAACAATACCTACTTAAGTAACTATGCTCTTTGTAATTTGGAATTGAACGCCTCATTCAGCCCTGCTGGCCCTGAGGTCTGCATGGGTAAATGGTCAGCGCACTCAAACTTTTTCATGGTTCAGGATCCATCGATTATTTATCACGAGATGGGACATGCTTTCGTCGCCATTATGATGAATTTCAGAAACGCTAACATCTTTGGAACCCACCCCCTTCGCTCGAACCTTGGTGGTTATGGCTTTGACGAAGCGGGATCGATCGGCGAAGGGATCGCAGATTACTTCAGCTTTTTCGTAAATGGTCGCTCTCACATTGGTGAGTGGGGACTGAAATTTGCCAAGTCCACTCGTCCACTCGCTGAAGACGATGAGATGCATATCCCCGGAATCGATACCACTTCAGAGGGACGACTTTCTTATCCACAATATCTTCTTTATAATCCAAACAATCCGAATGTTCCGGAAGAAGATGTTCACTACGCCGGTCAGATCGTCGGTCACTACCTAGTGGCCTTAACGAAAGCTTTCCAAACAGAATGTTCAATCCCTGCTCAGAATCTGCATTCAACTTCCACTTCTTATGTTCTGCTACTCCTGGCCGAAACTCTGGCAGAGATTGGTGACTTAAATGCCATCGGGATGGATCAGTCCAGTGGAGCAGCTCTCAATCCATCAACGTTCACATCGCGTTTCAATAACATGGACGAGAACGCTTCATTTCTGTGGACTCAAGTGGTAAATCCTCCGAACTATCGAAGATTCTTTCAAATCTTTTCAAAAAACATTAACAAGTACATCACCGGTGGTCTTTGCTCTTCTTTTACCCGTGATGAATCTGAAAAGCTTCTCGATGACTATGGTCTTCTGCTGTTCAAGGCCTATAACAACGATGGTTCAAGTACTAAATCAAAAAATATCCAGATCAGTGGTGCCGGAACTGCGACCTCTTATATGACTCCGCTTCCACCGACCAAAGTTTTTGAAAACAATCGCCGAAAATCAGTACTCGTATCTAAAGAACTTATTGAACTAGCAACACCTGATGAAGATGAAGATGTGGCAACCTACTACATCATCGATGACCAGGAGAACATGTCTGCTGTTCTGCAGAACCTTCTTTTTAAAGGTTTTCCGATGAACCCATCCACAGGGATTGCTAGTGTAGAGTACAACAACTCAAACATCCGCATTTCTCCGGGTGAGATTGTAGCGCTCATTCCAAACCTCAAAAACAATTCCAATAGTATTATGGCCGGAGTTCAACTTCTCGCCACGGACTGGGATCACGTTCACATCACTGACACGACCGGCATCAACGGAAACTACAAGCCATGTAAGGTCGATGATGTAACCACGACTGCTCAAGGTGCTGAGTCAGGCCTAAGCTGTAATGATACCCTTGATACTTACCGCAGACACGTCAAACAATCCAACGGCTATTTTCGCACAGATGAAGTCGTTGCGCCTGTGTGTATGGTTCAGCTAGAAGAAGGCGAAGTTACTAAATGGGTTTCTCAAAATGAATTCCGTAAAAACAGTCAGGGTCTTTCACTGCAGGATAAGGACTGCTTAGGATTCGGAACCGCTGCTGCCACGACAGATTTTACTTTCAACCCTCACGAGTGCCTCGTGCGAATTCTGCCGGGGGCAAATGAAGCTTATTTTTCTAAAATCGCTCCTCAAAAATCCTATTCCCAGACAATGCGTTCCGGAAATCCGAACCATATCTTTGGTCCGGGGAATGCCATCGTCATGGAAGTGAACAAGTGGATTCCTCCTGGAACAAAATTCCGTTGCCGTATGCGAGCTCGCTTCACGAACTGCTCTGATTGTTACAATGATCCGGCCGATGCGACAGCAGATGACTACATCGACCGAGAATATAATGGCGCTAAACCGTTTAAGGTGATTAACATCGAGTTCGACGTCAATGACTAAGAAACGAGTCTCTCTCCTCATTTGTTGTATGTTTATTGTTGGGGGCTGCCTTTGGTGGTGGCAAAAGCCTGTAACTTCGCCACAGCATTCGTCCAAAGCCCCAGGCATTCTTACACCTCAGACCAATGAAATTCAAGATCGGCAAGTTATCAATAAGGATAAGGTTACGATTAATCGTCTTCCTGCCAGCGTGTCCTTCGTCAACAAACCATCTGCCGACTGGGAAAAGAAACTGACTCAATCTCTAAAAGCTCAGGCAGGAAACAGCCTGAAGGAATTAGAAATAAAAAAAGAGCGATCGTTAGTTTGGACCAGAGACGAGAATGCCCTGCTAGTCGAATCAGTGGTGGTGTCTATGACTAACACACAAGATGTCTCTTCTTCTTTTCGTGCCCTCGTAGATTCTCAAACCGGAAAGGTTCTTGAGACATGGGACCGAACCATTTTTGATCCCATGGATAAGTCTGGTGAGTTCAAATTTAAGCTTGATCCTCGTTACTCTAACTAACCCTATTAGATTGTAGCCTTTTCTTTGAGCTTTTTATCTAGCTCTTCGATTACCTTGGGATCAATTTTCGGCACTAACCCTTGAGGATCTACTTGTAGCTTAAAATCAGCCGAGAAGAAGTCTTTTAACGCCTTCATATCGCCCTGATAAATCTTCTTCACGACTTCACTTTCAGTAGTCAGACCGAAATAAGAAAGAATCGATTTAGATAATTGCGGAAGATAAGGCGCAAAGAACGTACCAATTACCAAAACGTAGGCAGTAGAAATGGCAATTGTTTCCTTGGCTTTTTCCGGATCTGTCTTGAACTCAGTCCACGGAGCGCGCTCAGTAATGAAGAGGTTCACCTTCGATCCGAGATTCATCAGATGTTCCTGTCCACGCTTGATCTGATATGAGTCTAGTAGCTCATGATATTCTTTGATGAAGCTTTCAACATCTTTCAGATGATCTTTAAAGAACGGCTCAAATTTATCCACAGAAATTCCTTCCGGAAACTTCGAGGCAGAAAATTTCATGGCGCGATTGATGAAGTTACCAATGTTGTTGGCCAATTCAGAATTGATTTTAAGTTCCATACTCTTCCAGGTGAAACTTGAATCCGATGTTTCAGGAATAAGTGAGGTCAGATAAAAACGAAGCGCATCGGAACCAAACTGAGTGATGGCTTCATCCGCGTCCACATACCAGCCTTTAGATTTAGAGAATTGTTTTCCTTCAAGATTCACGTACTGGTTTGCAGGAAGATCGGTCACGGGATTCACAAACCCTGTTCCCAGACACATCACTGGGAAGATAATAGAATGGAAAATGATATTATCTTTCCCAATGAAATTTACAATATTGACGTCTTTAGCACCCCACCAGTCTTTAATGTGGTCTTCTTTGGAACCGCTTTCTTTTAAGTATTGAGCGGTATTAGAGACATAACCGATTGGAGCATCAAACCAAACGTAGATTTTTTTTCCTTTCGCTTCTGGCAGTGGAACATCAATCCCCCAATCCAAATCACGAGTGATCGCACGATCGACCAGATTTTCTTTGGTCAGTGACTCAACAAAAGGAACCACGTTTTTACGCCAAACGGCTTTGCGACCTTCAAACCATTTTTGCCATTCAGGGTAAACTTTTGAAAGCATCAGATACCACTGGAAGGATTCAACTGCTTTAACATCTTTTGACCCGCAGAATTTACAAACCGGCTTTAAAAGTTTCAGCGGATCAATCCAGGTACCACACTCTGGACATTCATCACCGCGGGCCTCGGGGTAATGGCAAACATAACATTCGCCTTCTACGAAACGATCCGGCAGCATGTTTTTACAGCTCTGACACTGCAGTTGTTGTTCCGCTTTTTTCTCAATCAATCCTTTACCAAGCAAATCGTTGAACCATTTAAGAGTTTCTTCTTTGTGATATGGAGCTGAGGTTTGTCCGAAGAAATCAAATTTGATGTCGTATTTTTCAAAAAGGTCCTTATGAGTTTTGTGCCACTCATTGACATATTCCTGGTAGGATTTTTTGGCCTTCTGCGCATTCTGCATGATCGCAACACCATGCTCATCAGAACCACAAATATGAATGGCCTTTACTCCTTGGAGTTTCTTATGACGGGTGAAAATATCAGCAGGTAGATAAACACCAGCTATATGACCGAAATGAATAGGCCCGTTGGCGTATGGAAGAGCAGAAGTAATGAGATATTTCATAGATCCTCAAATAAAGGTATTTAGAGCGTTTTTCAGGGCGGTTTTTAGTCTACAAAGTAAGAGGTTTTTTGTCTTTTGATTTTGACACTTTCCCGGGGGTTTTTTATGCTGTCCGCAAATGATAGATTTGAATGGTTTGAACCCTGAGCAACGCGAAGCTGCCGAGACAGTTGAAGGTCCGGTATTGATCCTGGCCGGAGCTGGTTCAGGTAAGACTCGTACCGTCACCTATCGAATCGCTCACATGCTGGAGAATCTGCGCATCCCAGGCAGAGATATCCTGGCGGTAAGCTTCACTAATAAGGCTGCCGCGGAGATGAAAGAGCGTGTGGCCCACCTTGTTCCTGCCAAAGTCCGCAAAGGCATTACTCTCTCTACCTTCCATTCTCTAGGTATTCGGATCCTGCGCGAAGATATCCACCACCTGGGTTATAACAATCTTTTTACCATCTACGATCAGGCCGATCAGATGAGTATTGTGCGGGAAGGTCTTAAGAACTATCGTTCCAACAAGACCTACGATAAATCCATCATCATGTCCAAAATCGGGTTACTCAAAAACAAAGGAATCTCTCCCGAGGAATTTCCTAAAAGTGCTGAGTACGATCCGGAGAATAACTATGATGGTGCTGCTGAATACGTCTATCACTTCTATCAGGAAAAGCTTCAGTTCTATAACGCTCTTGATTTTGATGATATTCTTTTTCTTGTGGTGAAACTCTTCACTCAGTTTCCAGAAGTAGCCAAAAAATACTCTCAACGCTTTAAGTACATCATGATCGATGAGTACCAGGACACTAACCAACTGCAGTTCTCTATCATCTCTGCTCTCACCAGTACTCACCAGAATATCTGTGTGGTGGGTGATGACGATCAGGCGATTTACGCTTTCCGTGGAGCTGACATCAGCAACATTCTCAATTTCGAGAAGCAGTATCAGAACTGCAAAGTGATTAAGCTGGAAGAAAACTATCGTTCAACCTTCCCTATTCTTAATCTCGCTAATGAAGTGATCAAGCTGAATACCCAGCGCAAGGATAAAACCATGCGCACCTCCTTGATGGAAGGCCAGCTACCTCAGCTTTGGGCCGCGGGGGACTCAGACCATGAAGCGGCTATTGTGGTGGAAGAAATTATTAAACTCCAATCCCATGGCGTTTCCCTTTCGGATATTGCTATTCTCTATCGCTCCAATACACAAGTCCCTCCTCTGGAGGATCAGCTACGGATTTCTCAAGTTCCGTACAACATCATCGGGGGCCAGAAATTCTACGAGAAAAAAGAAATCAAAGACCTTATCGCTTATCTGACGTTGATTCAGAATCCCCGAGATGAACTGGCCCTACGACGGATTTTGAATGTTCCAAACCGCGGAATCGGATCAGCTACTCTCAATAAGAATTTGACTCTGGCAGAGGAACAAAAACGTCACCTATTCCATGTCCTGGCCGATGAGCAGGAACACGAAGGTGTCATGACCTTTGTCGAGCTGATAAAGAATTATCAGCGCATTTTTCATGAAAAGCCTCTGGTAGAGGCTATCCATCAGCTTGTGGAACAAACTCAGTATTACGATTTTATCGATAAAAGCTATGATTCAGCGAAGCTCGCTAATCGCAAGCGGGATGACGTGAAAAACTTTATCCTAACTGCTGACAGATTCCATGATCGCTACCAAGAAGAAGCAACATTGAAAAACTTCGTTGAGCGCTTACTCCTGGCAGATTCTTCGGATCGAAACTCCCACGGTGAGGACGCCCAGACTAACGAAGTCACTCTAATGACCCTTCACGCTTCCAAGGGACTTGAGTTTGATCATGTCTTTTTAATTGGCATGGAAGAGGAACTCCTTCCTCATAAAAAGACGATTGTCGATAACAGTGATATCAATGAAGAACGTCGCCTGTGTTACGTAGGTGTCACTCGTGCACGTCGTAAGCTGATCATGACCTTTGCTAAAGAAAGAAAAATCTACGGCAAAATGATTCCTCGGTTTAAATCCCGCTTTATGATGGAACTGGAACATTGTTATAAGGAATTAGATCGAACGAATTTCGGGGATATGTCTGAAGATGAAGTGAAGGATTTTAAGAAGAATTTCTTTGGCAACTTGATGGACTCACTAAAATGAAAAAACTATTAATGATTGTTCCTGATTTTCATAACTGGCTATCAGATCGGGATTTCATCTGGTGGCCTTTCTCATTTCTGAGGCCAACTCCCGAAACCCCTATGAGCTTTAAGCACACACTGCTTATGACGGCTTGTTTTGGAGGACTTTCGTTTCTCATGTTCACGGCATTTGCCGTCATGAATAATGTCTTTACTCTTGATAATGGGCTTTCCACCATGCTCTTTTGCTTTGGCGGATTCTTTGCATGGTTCAATCTCGTAACTAAACCACTATGGAACGTTCGGGCCCGTCAGCTTAAAAAATAAGGCCATCCCTGGCCTAGATTTATCCATCCGTGGAAGACCCCTTCCTGACGGTCAACTTTATTACTATTTCTTTTGTGTCGGCGGAGCAGTGTCTTCCAGGTCATCCTGCAGGGTATTTCCGCTGGTGAATCCTGTAATCGTGTAGGCCCTTGGTAAATAAAGACCAAAAGTCAGAAACGAAATTAAAATATCCTGAGGCTCTTTGTTTTCGTAAATGATGACTTTAGAAATCGCTTCGTAACCGGCTTTTCTTACTTCCTCGTCGATGAAGACTTCATGGTGCTCAGGATTCACACCCCAGAAATAAAAGTGTCGGGCGCCAGTGACAGAAACTTCTTTTAGATGTTTCGGATTTCCTTCGAAGCTAACTGGAATTGAGTTGTTGGAACGAAAGTGAATCGTCGTACAAGAAACTGAAGATAAAAGAAGAACGAACCCAAGAAGTTTTTTCATATACTTCAATTCTTGAGGTCGCGCTTCAACTTGTCAAAAAAAATCTTGGAATGAATTAATTATGACCAAAGCTTGGTTTCTTCCGTTCCATCATTCCATCGAGTGCTTTGAAGTGGTCCGATGAGCGTTGAGTGATTCCCTGATAGGCCGCCATCAATTCAAGATGCGAAGAAATATCATTTTGATAAGCATGGTAGAGCGCTTTTTTAGTCATTTGCAAAGCAATTGGAGGAAGTGAGCTCAATTGTTCCACCATTTCTTCTGTTTTAATTTTTAAATCTGTTGGTAGGACCACTTGATTAACTAGTCCCATATTCAGAGCTTCTCGGGCAGTGTAGGTCCTACAGGTCATGAACATTTCCATCGCCTTACCAAAGCCCACCAGCCGGGTCAAAAAGAAAGCTCCGCCATCACCTGGAACCAATCCAACTTTCGCAAAGGTTTCTGCAAAAGTGGCTTCTTCAGAAGCCATTCGCAAATCACACATTGCCGCCAGATCACAGCCTGCCCCTACTGCAGCTCCATTCACCATCGCAATCACAGGCGTTTTTAGCTGAGAGACTGTTATTGGAATCTGCTGAATCCCACTTTGGTAAGCTTCTCTTAATTGATTCGATTCACCAGCAAACATGCCGGTTTTACCTTTCATCGCTTTAATATCACCACCGGCACAAAAATTCTTACCTGCACCTGTGATCACAATCACACGAACGTTCGTATCAACATCAGCGTGTTTAAGAACCTCAACTAACGCATGAACCATTCCTGTTGAATAAGCATTGCTCGCCTCAGGACGATTCAGTGTGATCCAAACTGAATTATTTTTAAATTCTACTAAGAGATCATCGAAGTGTTTTAGATAAAAACTCATACCTTACCTGTGTTGAAGTAAGCCTTAAGAAATTTGGACTCAGTCTGCTTATTAATCTTTTCAAGGATAAATTTCGAAGCCTCTGAAAGTTTTTTTATATCGATTCCCGTTTCTAGCCCTTGGGATTGCATCAGGTACCAGACATCCTCGGTGGCAACATTTCCGGTGGCACCTTTAGCATAAGGACAACCACCTAAGCCACCAGCCGAAGAATCAAAAGTCGAGATACCTTCTTCCAGCGATACATGAATATTGGTCAGTGCCATGCCACGGGTATCATGAAAATGCATCGCCAGTTTTTCAACTGGAAACGTTTTTTTTAAACTCTGAATGTACTCTCGAACCTGTTTCGGGGTAGCAACTCCGATAGTGTCTCCCACGGAAACTTCATAAGCGCCGAGCTTAAAGAACCTATCGGTTACAGCTTGGAGCTTGGCCACATCCATCTTCCCTTCATAAGGACAGCCAAATGACGTTGAGATATAGCCACGGATCCGGATGCCATCTTTAATGGCCGCTGCTGCCACATCCTGCATGCGCTCAAATGTTTCTTCAACGGTGGCGTTCACATTCTTCTTTGTGAATGAATCTGAGGTTGCACTGAAAAGAGCAATCTCTTTTACGCCAAGAGCTTTGGCAGTTTCGTAGCCTTTTAAGTTAGGAACGAGGCATGGAAAATTGATGGTTGATGAGAGTGATTTAACTTTGGTAAAAAGTTCAGTGGCATCGGCCATTTGAGGAATAGCTTCTGGTTTAACAAAGCTCGTAACCTCAATTGTCTGAAGACCTGTTAAGGATAAAAGCTCGATAAATCTGAGCTTATCCTCAGTCTTGAGAATAGTTTTCTCATTCTGAAGGCCGTCTCTTGGACCAACCTCAACAATTTTAATCATTAAGACTCCACTTCGGCCAAGGCAACTCCCCCTTGAACCAGTTCTCCAACCTTGAAGAAAATATTTTTAACTTTTCCATCTTTATCCGAACGTATGGAATGCTCCATCTTCATGGCTTCAAGGATAAGGATCGTCTCACCTTTTTTAACTTCGCTGCCTGCCTCTTTAACAATTTTGAAGATCTTGCCTGGCATCGGAGATGTCAGTCCTCCGGCAAGGCCGGCACCTTTTTTCATCTTTTTGCCAGCTTCAGCGACGATGGATTCTTTACCCGCAGCGATGACCATGGCTTCACCATCTTTATTTGCAGTGGCCACAGCAGCTTTAAAGCGTCCGCTTTTATCGTCAAGAACCATTTCATGTCCGTCTCGACTGATAAGACTATAAAAGTAATTTTTTCCATTCAGGATGAAACTCACTGAGTCGTGAGTTTGCTTAAAATCCTGAACTTCTAGCTCTTGTCCGTTGAGAATAAACTTTTTATTCATATTAATTCCTGAAGCCAGTTAAGGCTCTCCATGGATTGTATTCAGCTGAAGCAACTTGCGCTGAGACGACTGCACTTTTCTTTGATGAGAAACAAAGAGCTGCCAGTAAAGCGGCTTGTGAATCAACATTCAATTCTGTTGGTTCAAGGTCTGCTTTATGGTCTGGAATAAAATGTGTATGGGTTTTACCAGCTACGAAATCTTTATGTCCCAGAACCCGCTTGAGAAAATCACGGTTGGTTTTCACTCCTAAAAAGAGCACTTCTTCCAGGCTGGCAATACTTTTGGAAATGGCAATCTCACGATTCTCCCCCCACACCACCAGCTTCGCGAGCATCGGATCATAATTCACGCCAACTTCAGTGCCATCCAGAAACCCACAATCCAAACGCACATCTCTGAGTGTAGGTACACCGATGGTGTCAATCTTACCGATTGTAGGCATGAAGTTATTGTCAGGATCTTCGGCATAGATACGACATTCAATGGCCTGACCCTTTTGCTTAATATCACTTTGTTTAAGTGGAATTTTATCCCCTTGAGCGACCATAATCTGGTACTTCACAAGATCATGGCCTGTTACCATTTCCGTCACAGGATGCTCAACCTGCAGGCGAGTATTCATTTCCATGAAGTAGTATTGTCCATCTGGTGCAAGGATAAACTCAACGGTACCAGCACCTCGATAATTGATTCCGCGAGCGATTTCGACTGCCGTTTCACAGATTTTAAGACGCAGTTCCTGAGTCAAATTTGGTGCCGGAGTTTCTTCCACGACTTTCTGATAACGGCGCTGAATCGAGCATTCACGTTCAAAAAAATGCAGATGATTTCCGTGCGTATCGCTCATCAACTGCACTTCAATATGGCGTGGATTAATCACGTACCGTTCGATCAACACTTTATCGTTAGAAAAAGATTTTAAACCTTCAGATTTCGCAGAACGGATAGACTCAAGGAGCTCACTTTCCTGATGGACAATTCTCATCCCTTTACCGCCACCACCGGCAGAAGCTTTGATCAGGACCGGAAAACCAATCTTCTTAGCTTCCTTCACCAGTACGTCTTCTGACTGATCATCCCCGTGGTAACCCGGAGTCATCGGAATTTTGAGTTTTTCCAGTGCCTTCTTAGATCCGATCTTATCCCCCATCAAAACGATGGACTCAGGAGTCGGGCCAATAAAGGTAATTCCTGCTCCTTCTACCATGCGAGCAAATTCTTCATTTTCTGATAAGAAGCCATATCCAGGATGAATGGCATCTGCTCCTGATTTCTTCGTGATTTCAATCAGCTTCGCTTTATTTAAATAGGTATCGGCTAAAGTCCCTGACCCAAGCGGGTAAGATTCATCAGCAAAAAGAGCATGAGGAAGATTTTTATCATCATCGGCATGAACCGTGACGACTTTGATTCCCATTTCCTTGGCCGTTTTGAGAACTCTCAGAGCAATTTCGCCGCGATTAGCGACTAAGATTTTTTTTATTTTCATTTTTTTATCCAGGCTGGTTTATCTTTTTCAAGAAGTGCGCGCATGCCTTCCTGTCCTTCCGAACTGACTCTTCTCTCGGTAATCATATTGCAGGTAAAATCTTCCGAAGTTTTGAGATTTTTCATTACTCCCCGAATAAGTTTCTTCGCTTCTTTCGCGGCTACGGGGCCGGCGGCCAGAAATTTCTTTTTCACTTCTTCAATTTTGGCATCAAGATCTTGAGCTGAAACAACGACTTCATGTACCAGTCCCATCTGCTTCGCAGTTTCAGCGTTAAAGCGCTCACCAGAGAGCATCCAGGCACGGGCATTAGATTCCCCGATTTTCGAAATACAATAAGGTGAGATGACTGCAGGGATAAGCCCCAGTCTTACTTCGGTAAAGCCCATCAGGGCTTCCTGAACTGACACCACGTAGTCACAAACACTCACAAGACCTACTCCACCACCTAAAGCATGGCC
>JBEIEO010000063.1:0-13020 GCA_040382895.1 Halobacteriovoraceae bacterium | reverse complement strand
CAGTATTACACCTACAAACACCTCCTCTAACCCATACCCTTTCTATTTGGGAAATAATGGTAGCAGTATTTACATCAGCTGGAATCCATCTAGCGGATTTAGTACACGTCACTTCATGAAGTGGAACGGAACAACCTTCGGATCTGAAGAAACTTTGAACTATACTGGTCACTTAAATCTAAATGAGTGTATTGATGCTGCTACTATCGTCGGACCTGGAGGCTGTAGCATGCCTTTCCCAGCAGCACCGTTGGTACCAGTCAAAGGCTACTCACCAAGTGCTAAAGGATTACTGCCTAACATCTTTAATAGTGCTGACTCCATCTTCACTCAGTTAGGTACCTTTCAAGCGATTCAATAATTAACCTTCCCAAACGCGGCTCGTCAATAATAAAACTCCCCCACTAATTGGGGGAGTTTCTATGACCATCAGACTGATGATCCTTTTTGTGTATTTCATATCTTTAGCACACGCTGAGAACACCAGAATATTTGAGGCCTGGAAAGGTTTCTCATCTCCGGAAATCATGGCCGCTGGTTTCACTCACTCCTTCAAAGAACTTCCACTTGAAGGTTCTGTAGAGATCACTACCAAGGCGTGGTCTGGTCACTACTGGCCATCTAAGGAAGGTGGAATCAACGTTCGCTGGAATCATCCTGCAAAAGAAGGTTTTAAATATAAGTCTCCTTCAAAAACTGATGTTCAAAAAATGTCCTTAGCTGAAAAAGCTCAACTTGCTCCTTCAGAAAAATATGATCTTCTCACTGCCCGATACGACTACCCGATGAAAGAACTGGCCGCCACGGCCGCTAACCGTCACGCTCCAGACTGGGCCGGCATCTGTCACGGCTGGGCACCTGCTACACTTCATCATAATGAACCGACTCCAAAAACGTTGGTCAACCAGGATGGAATTGAAATTCCCTTTGGCTCATCCGATATCAAAGCACTTTTAAGCTACTACTATGCTTTCCATCATGAAACCGAGTCCACTCACCAACTAGGCCTTCGTTGTTTCTTCGGTCGCTGGATGGGTGGAGCTCGCGGCTGTCAGGAAGATCTGAACGCTGGTGCCTTCCACATCGTCATCACCAATATGCTGGGTCTTCGCAAAGAAGGCTTCATGGCCGATATAGATCGATGGAAAGAGGTCTGGAATCAGCCGATAGTTGGCTTCGAATCAAAAATTCTTGCCGATAACCTTAAGCCTTCAAACTCAGCCGCATCTTCTGCTGTAAAAGAAATGAAGATTGCCACTAAGTTTTTCTACGTTAATGAAGTGGATAACGTGACCTGGGACGTGGTTCATGGAACCAAAGATCAGATGATTGCCTCGAAGAAATATGAATACCGCCTGGAAATCGATGCCGCTGGAAAAATCGTAGGTGGAGAATGGGAATCGGATGAGCGTCCGGATTTTCTCTGGAACAAAGAAAAGGCTACCGAATTCAAAGGTATCCTGTCTCAGCTCCCAATGCTTCTGAATGATTAAGAAACGAAAGGCTCCCATCGGGAGCCTTTTTTATTTGGTCTTACAATCGATGTCTATTTTATAAGAATCAAACCAGCCGGTGATCTTGTCGTTACCCTTCACGGTGAGAACCTGATCAGTCAGCCGCTGAAACTTTGAAGAATACTTTCGCTTCTCACGACGAATGATCACAAATGAAGCATCCTCTTCGTTTTCCCACCCACTCATGACACCATTTATTTCCAGGGTGGTCTGACGACGCTTGCTTTCAGATTCCACGAACAAAACACCCATGTTCCCGGCGTTCATCACAGCTTTTTTGACTTCAACTTTTTTAGTCGCGATCGTTGTATAAAGATCCTCGGAATGAGCGAGTTTCAATTCACACTCATAATGAGCGGCCGCCGAGATGGACATCAGGTTTAAACAGTAAGCTAAAACGCGTACTTTTCTCATAGACAAAACCCTGCTTGCTGAAGGATGCGGACAAATTTCTGGGCCGACTGTTTACCGGCAAGACTCCAGCTCAACCAGCGATCACTTGCTCTGAAAAGAGTCAGCTGATTGCCTTTTATCGTTTTTTCAAATTTAAGAATACAACGTTTACGCTCAATCTTCGGCTCACACACTCCCATATCCTGAAGATTCACCATCTCTTCTCTAAGGCTGGCCACCGACATTTCTTTTAGCGGCATTTTCGAGTGAACCACGTTGCCTGAGGCGTACTCGATCACTCTGACTCCAACTGTTTTACCCAGTTTGATATCACATGGAGCTTCCGCGAAGGCTGCCTGGCTTAAAAAGATCATGAGCACGATCAAAAACTTCATAACTTCCCTTTCAACTTCAAAGTACGAGCCCATTAAATCAGAAAAATAAATCCAGGACCTGTTTTTTTAAGAATGCTTGTAAATGTGTGAGAGCTGTCTAAAGTTTAGACAGTCGATTAGAGAGTCTGTTTTTAGGGACTTAAGAAGTCTTTTGGGCGAGAAAATCTTCCGCCCGCCCCAGGAGATACTGACGCTTCTGAGGGTCCATTTTCTCCAGGGTAATCACCATGAAATTCAAGCGAGGCTGTTTTTGAAAGAAGGTTTTATGTTTTCCAATAAAGCGCCAGAATAGGCCGTCCCAGACATCACACCAGTCCCCTTTCTTATAATCGGACATCTTCAGTACGTAGTTACTACCGGAGATATAAGGTTTTGTGGCAAAGATTCCTCCATCTGAGAATTGACCCATGCCATACACATTGGGCCCCATGACCCAGTCGGCACTATCCACAAACATTTCCATGAACCAGCGATGCACTTCATGAGGATGAATTTCAGACAGCAGCATGATATTGGAGAGAATCATCAATCGTTCGATATGATGACAGTAACCGTAATCGTTGGCCTTGTGAATGGCATCGTCGACCGGTGGAATTCCAGTAGTACCTTCGTACCAGTCTTTGGTCAGTTTGCCCTGATGGTTAAAGAAGTTGGTGTTTTCTTCTTTCTCAGAAAAGTTCTGATAGATTCCGTTAACAAACTCTCTCCATCCCATCACCTGCCGCACGAATCCCTCCACCGATGAAAGCGGAACTTTGCCTTTTTTATATTCTTTAACGGCCGCTTCAATCACTTCTTGCGGAGTCAGCATTCCGGCGTTGATGTAAGGGGAGATGATGGAGTGATACATAAACGCAGAGCGATCCGTGATGGCATCCTGATAGGCCCCGAAGTCTTTGAAGTGATGATCCAGAAAGTGCTTAAGCACTTTCTTTGCATCCTCGCGGCTAGTGGCAAGCCAGAAGTTATCGGTAAGACCTGGATGTTCAGGGAATCGTTCATCAACGATAGTCTTTAATTTTGATACATGATTGTTATCCTCGAAGCTCAGAGGCTCTTTATTTGTGAGTTCTTTTGGGGCCTTCTTGCGATTTTCAGAGTCGTAACTCCACTGTCCCCCCTCTGGTTTTCCTTTCGGATCGAGCAAAATTTTCAGGCGTTTGCGCTCTTTCTCGTAGAAAGTCTTCATGAAAGGCTTGGGATGATAGAAGAGATAGTTTTTAAATTCCTGACGAGAGCAAAGGAATTTAGGTGTTTCAAGAACAGTCACATCCAGATTCAGCTTCTTAAAAAGTTCCAGCAATTGATTTTCGAAGAATTTATCTGAGACCTCACCGATGGTGACTTTCTTGATGTGCTGACTTTTAAAAAATCTGGCCAGACGATCAAGGAAGCTTTCATCTGAGAGCTCCTCATAATGCACGTTAAATCCTTCTTCCTTCAGCTCCTCGGCGTAGGTACGCATCGATGCCAGAAAAAAGAGAATCTTGTGCTTGTGGTATTTGAAATGTGTACACAGACCCAAATCTTCGGCCATGAAGACCAGCTTCCCTTTATGGGGAGTAAAAAAATCATGAGGAAGTAATTGGTCGCCAAGGATGATGAGTGCTTCTTGCATGAATCCATCTTAAGTGGACTCATGAAGAATGACAGTGAACTAAAAGAGAATGGTAAGGTTTTGTCTAAGCAGTCTTTCCGAAGCGGCTTTTAACCCATGGAACTAACATCGGGAGCACTGACAAAAAGATCACGGCAAAGATCACGATAGTAAAATTTCGTTTAACCACAGGGATGTTGCCAAAGAAGTAACCGGCCAGAATGAAAGTGAAAACCCAGGCTATGGCACCTAGAATATTGAAGGTCAGAAATCGTTTATACTCCATGGACCCAATTCCGGCGACAAATGGAGCGAAGGTGCGAGCAATGGGAGCAAAGCGAGCGGCCACAATAGTGAAAGTACCCCATCGGGCATAGAAAGCTTGAGTCTGAATCAGATAAGACTTTTTAAAGAAGCGGCTATCACGTTCAAAAACTTTGGGGCCCAGATACTTTCCGATGTGATAGTTCACCGTGTCGCCAATAATGCCTGCAATGGTGAGACTAATCAGTAATAACCAGACATCTAATCCGTTTTCCAGGGCGGCCAATGCTCCCAAGGCAAACAGCAGAGAATCTCCAGGCAAGAAAGGTGTCACCACCAGTCCGGTTTCGCAAAAAATCACCAGGAACATGATCACATAAAACCACGGACCAAACAGCGCAATCCATTGCAGGAGATGTTGATCCAAATGGAGCATGATATCGATAAACTGGGCCATATAACCTCTTTTCTTGAGGAGTCATTATCCTATGAAGAAGGATAAGATTTCAACAGCAGAGATTTAAATTAGAAGCGATAGAAAGCGCCAATTTCCAGGAATACCAGAATAGATCCATAGGGATTATTATAATCTCCACCAGAGCTGCTATAAGAAGCCGCAAGACCGGTTTTACTCATGCCACTTTTAACGGCCAGGGCCCAACGATCTAGGTTCAACTTCGCCTCTCCACCCACGCCAGCAAAGTAAGTGGACTCTGACTGAGTGGGACCACCTGCATCCACTCCGGTAAAATCCAGATCAGCTTTCATCACTCCAAGTTCAGCAACGGCATTGATATCTAAAATCGAAACGAATTGTACTAGATTATAGGCCAATGAAGCCGATGCCAGATGCCCCTTAATGCTGACCATATTGGTGGTGCTGGAGATAGACGCATAATTGAAACCTAACCAGCCATAGCTCTTACGTAGATGATAGCCCAGCTTAAATCCAGGCCCCACCGGGCTACCGAAGCTGAACGAAGCTGCCCGATCCATATCTTCCAACTTCTTAGTGGCTTTGGGCTCTTCTGGCACGACCTTAGGGACAGGTTTTGGCTTGGGAGATGGTTTTGGTGGCTCAGGCTTTTTTTCTTCTACTTTAGGTGGGGGAACCGGCTTCGGCTCTTCCGGGACGGGTAAGGGAGAATCTTTAGGGTCCCACTTAATGGGTGTTTCATTATAGGAGTGAACATACTCCTCATCTATGCGGAGCTTGATCCCGCTATGGTTTCTCACGACTGTTCCCAAACAGGATATTTTACTACATTTTGTTACTCGTGCTTCGTAAAGCATCACTTTGGTGTGCGGATCTTTGATAGTGATCCCATTCCAGGGAGGATCCTGACCTTGCCTTCTGACAAAAACAAATTGGTTCCCGTCACTTGAGACTTGTTTGAGGGTCAATGGCTGATTAAAAGAGGCCCAGGCCTCGGAAAAGAAGAGTACTAAGATGAAAATGGGTAACCACCGCATAGAAGAATCTTAACATATGTACTGGAAATCGTGAGGAGTGGGCTATTTATTCCAAAGAGTTAGCTACATCTGAGTAAAAGGGTATGACTCACTTGGGTTTTCATGACTTATGTATTAGAAAGAACGTACCAAGGACAAACTTATGACAACTATTCCAGCTCAGCCGGCCAACTCTTATCGAATCACTTTAAATCTGGATTATCCAGAGTCACGCATGGATAACGTGCTTCTCAACGCTCTTCGCGAACAGGAAGATAATCTGACGTTAAAAAATCTATCTCGTGGTGCTTTGAAAGATCTCTTTAATGAAAAGAAGATCATGATTAAAGGTCAGCGGGCAAAATCATCTTCAGCTCTGGCCAAGGGTACAACCTACGTGGATATCCTGGGGTTCTAAGATAGAAATCCGCGACTCTATACAGGCCTTACTACTTTTTCTTTTTAACCGACTGAACCCAGGCGTGGATAGCCGGGATATCTTTCTGTAGTCTAGGTAGTGCCCGCATGGCAGAGGTCTTTCTTTTCGGAACATAACCCGCCGGCAATGGAGCAGGATATTTTCCCGTCATCACCTTTGAAGTCATCACTGTGAGAGGAGCATCCACCATCTCAGGCCCGATGGAACCTTTAAGATTCGGATCACGATTGTGGCACTGAATACAGTTGGACATGTAGATGCGTTTACCGCGATCCAGAGTTGCCTGGTCGGTCGAGAATGCTTTTGCAATGAAAAGGGTGCTCAAAAGAGCACCCATTAAAAAAACTTTCATCATTTCTTTAAAGATTGAACGTAAGCGTGGATGGAAGGCACATCTTTTTCAAGATCCGGGAACTTTCTCATCTGCTTGGTTTTTCTTTTTGGAACAAAACCTTCAGGTAAAACTTCCGGATAACGGCCAGTCACAACCTTCACCTGCATCACTTCAAGTGGAGCATCCACCAGTTCAGGACCAATCGGACCTTTCACGTTAGGATCTTTGTTGTGGCACTGGATACAAGTTGAAAGATAAATCTCTTTCCCCTTCTCAATGTCAACCGGATGCGTTTCAACCACCGCAACCGCTGGGGCCGCTTCAACAGCAACCTCAGAAGTTTCAGTTGTTTTCGTTTCAACCACTTCCTCTACGACTCTGATGGGAGGCGGCGCCTTCACCGGAGTAGAAAAAGTGACGAATAAATAAAGCACTCCGAAAGTGCCGAGAACTAAAATTGAATTAATCAAACAATTACCTCAATCAAACCGTAAAGAACAACTAACAATCCCAGGCCGCAGTGGATAACACCTTTAACGGTGGTCAGAGGTCCAAGCTTACCTTTGATCGCATTCAGCTCTAGAGCAAGAATTAACAAAGTCGTAACACCCATTACTGGACCAGGGCTAAAATCTTCAGGAATGTTCAGAGACAAGTGACGGCAAGCCCCCATGAAAAAGAGCATTGGGATTGAGAACATGACGTTCGTACGTGAAGCTAAAAGAGCTTGAGGAGCAACTTTTGCAGCTTCTGGATTAGCAGCCCCACCACCAGCTACAGTTGTAGCGTTAGCGATAAGAATTTTCTGCTTAGGCCAGATGATGAGCCAAACGTTCAGGAACATCAGAGTTCCAAGAAGAGCACCGACAGAAATGAAGATACCATAAGAAGTCTTCATGAAATCTGCGCCCAGACCAGCACCTTCAATTGAAAGCATTGCTACGCCTGAAAGGAAAGTCCCCATAGCTCCCCAACGGAACCACCAAAGAGCTTTCGGAACCAGCTTCATGAAGGCCTGGTTTTTCACCGGAGCATCAACTTCGGCCATGAAAGCACCTTGAACAAAGTTAAAATAATAAAGGTGACCAATCCACGCGATCCCAGAAAAGAAATGGATCCAACGGAGGGCCATTACTAAACCCTCTTGGGTAAACAGAGCAACGTCCATAACAACTCCCTGATTAAGTATTAAAAATGATGGATTGATTTTACCTACTTAGACAGAACTAATCCACTATCAGATGGCCGAATGCTCTAAAATAAATGACATTTCTCAATGAAGCGCAGCGCGCAACCATGCGTGAAGGTAAGCTTGATTTGACGCTTCATTCTCCGGAGTTATCCTAAATTTAACAAAGGATGCCTATGGAAGCGCGTAGCAGACTGAGTGTCTTATTTTGGGATGAAGTCACCTCTCAGGAGATCAATCTCACCCAGAGAATTACCCGAACTGACGTCACCTTCAAAGTGGAAGGCGATCTGACTGGGGTCGCCCGGGTGAACTGGAACATGTACTATAACCACTTCAATGAAGATGACCGGCAAAGTTCTCTGGCCTCCTACCTAGGATTAATTCTATTTGAAGGCAACATACGGGGAAGAAGTGGAAGTTTTGTCATGGAAGATGCAGGCACTTTTCTCAATGGTTCAGCGGAATCAATTTTAACTATTGTAGAATTCTCAGGTCTAGATGAGCTCATGAATATCTCTGGAACAGGAAAGTTTGTTTCCAATTCAGAGGCTTCCTATATTGAACTGGATTTCCATTTTAACGATCCTAAGTTTAATGAGATAAAAGAAACTGGGAGAGAGCTTTTAAACTAGGCGCTACTTCGCACACTTCTGAGACTTCAGATTTTTTTATCTACCGCCATTATTCATTTTCATCTTGATCAGGCCAAACATGCAAATGCCGGCAATGTTATAAAAAACAAAATTCACAAGGTCTCCTTTGGCAAGAGAATTAAAGATGTACCACTCAGCGAAAGCGCAAAGAGTGAGAAAAATAACCAGCTTATTTTTCAACTTCCACGTAGCTTTTTCTAATTGCTCCTGACTTTCTTGCTTAATGATATCGATGCGCTTTATCTCAGGCCGTGGTTTGATGTGCTTTTTAATCCTGGCCTGTTCCCGTGACTTGCGGGAATTTAATTCGGAAGAAACCTGCTCCATCTCATCCAATGCTTTCAGAATATCTTTATCATTTTTAGAACGACTCATTCAGGCTAACTACTCGGAAAGAATCAACCTGAACTTGAGAAACCTGATTATGTCATTGAAACGAGAAGCCAAACAGGTGTCCGGCTTCTCATGGAATTATTCGCTATCTTCAATCTCTTCGAATTTTGTCTCATCTTTAGCATCTTGCATATCTTCCTCTGCCTGCTTTTTCTTGTTCTTCCATACGTCTTTCATCGCCTTTTTCTGATCCTTCATTTCTTCCTTACAGCTCTTAAGCGCTTCCTTGTCCTTAGCTCCATTCACGCAGCTGCGGGTAGTTTCAATCATGGCGGATTTTTCATCCAACATTTTAAGCTTCATCTGTTTTTGTTGCTCAAAAGGTAGCTTCTCCCAATTTTTATCTTCGTGGTGATCAGCAAAAGTAGAAACACTGCTCAGAGACATTAATGCTGCTAATAAAAATTTCATAGACCCTCCTTGGGTTATGCGATGAACTGTCAGAAGATATTTTAAAATTATTTGGAGTCGAATATACATTGTGTAGATCTGAATTTTTCAAAACCATTTGAGTTCATTGAATATTCGATTTTGCTGCATCTCCATTACTGCAGACTCAATTCAAACGCAAAAAATACTGAATATAAACTTAAGTACATGGGAGAGCATATGAATACGGACTCGGAAAACGTTTCAGGATGGTTTGTTTTAAACGCCGGCTTCAAAGTTCAGGTGCGTTGTCCTGCATGCCATTCACCCAATGTCTCATATCATAAAGTCCGACGTATGGGTCTCAAGGGAATATCGGCCAAAACTCGTGGATTAACTCCGGCCTGTATGGACTGTGGAAAAAACTTACCTACAAAAGTTGAGAAGGAAGGAAAAAAGTTGTCCGCACCAGTTAAGTGCGGACAAACGATGTATTAAATACCAATTTCAAGTTGTGCGCGATAGATCCAGGAATTTGAATAAAGATTACTTAGACGGTTGTCCTGTTCATCAAAAGTCAGGTCTGTTTGAACTTTAATTTTATGGTGATTGAAATACTTACTTAAGCCAGCTGTGTATTGACGGCGATTATTTTCACCCAAAAGAGTTCCAGACTCTGCCCACAAGCGAGTAAAACGAATGGAAGGCTCCACATTGTTTTCCATAATATAACTGGCCTGAAAGTTCACAGCTTCACCTTCGTACACAGTTACCCGAGATGTACCATCACGGAAAAATGGATCGGCCGTAGTCCGTTTAGCGTATTCACTGGAAAACGAGTAACCCATATATTTAAAAAGAAAGTCAGCAAACCAGGTTTCAATATCTTTGTTCAGTCCAGCGGTCGTGAACTGTCGGCCGATCTGGCCGCCATTTCGGGTAGTCTTCTTGTTGATTGAGTAAACACCACCGATAGAAATCTTTGGGGTTGTTTCACGGGAAAGATCACCTTCGAAGTAATCACCTTCGTCTTTGAAGGCACCAAGCGGTAACCACTCCATTCGGCCAGTGTAGGCAAGACCATTGTCTTTATTTTCAGTAGCTCGACCTTCACCGTTTGAAACTGCAAGCTTTAACCAAACCGGCCTCTCTTCACCAAACTGATGGTGAAGCTGAGCACCCAGATCACGATCAATATTAAATGTAGCATTCAGAAGAGAACGGTCTACAAACTGCTGAGCGCCGGATGAAATAACACGTTGACGGTTACCCGGCAGTTTAGTCTGACCATACCAAAGAGTCGTTTTATCTGATAACTTCCAGCCCACCACTGCATCTCGCAGGATATTGGGATAGTTGGTACGGTCAAAATCCATGTCACCGCGGGTGAATGAAAATTGAAATTTAAAGAGTAAGCGCGGGTCCAGAGCATGACCTTCGTAGCGCAAACGCATTCTGCGAACAGTGAAGTCCGCAGCCTCGGCCCTAAGGCTGTCACTGTCTTCTGTCTCGTAACTGAAACGATTCTGAACTCTGAATCGAAACTTGGATTTGAAGTTTGTTGGTTTATGTTCAAAAACCACACCGTCTTTAAAATAAGACAAAGAATCGGTTAGTGCGGAGTCATTAGCCAACACATTCAAGGAAAATAGAAAAAAGATGATTGAAAACTTCAACATAAAATAAGACCTCTTTTTTAGATGAGACTGGTTTACCAAGTACCAGGTAACTCTGATAAGTTAAGGGAAGGTTAAGATTCTGTTGGGTAAGCCGCCTCTAAAGGGTGCACTAAGTGCCTGTTTTTGTGAAAGACCCTGTATTTTTTGTCTATTTTCGAATCAAAACTAATCTGTATATAACACGTATATGAAACCCCTTCGTTTGTTTTCAATCATTTTATTTTTTACGGGTTGTGGACAGAATCCCCCTTCTCTACCGGTTTTAACCGGTGGTTCCGCAAACAGTCAGGTAGCAGAGATTTCAGCTCAAAACTATGAAGCTCGGCTGCAGCAATTATCAAAAATACAAGTTGATGAATCGGGCCTCCAGAATCATCCGGAGTACCAACTCGATGTTCTCACCATGAGTTTTTCTCTGGAAGCCAGTGCCGGCTTAGGGATCCTGGAAGGCGGAGCTCATTCTCAACTGGATTTTCATTTCAAGGTGTTACGATGAAGATCCTTGCGACCATCCTATTCATGAGCTTCAATCTTCAGGCACAGGTTCCACAGGATTGGATAACTCCTGTAGAAAGCTTCCATAACGAAGTATCTGAGCTTCCTCAGACCTCCAAAGAAAGTTTTCAGCAGATTGTGAATGTGCATGATGAAATCCTTTCTAAAAACTCTTTTAACAAACCCAATCTGCGTCTGGATCGTTTTGATGTTGAAGTCGGGGTAAATGCGAAGGGAGATGTTGGCGTACTCGCTCTTGGAGCACAATCGGCGATAGAATTTATTTGGACTAGAAAAACTAATAATACAAAAACCGAGATTACTGAGACTGTCGAAATAGCCACAGATGATCAAGAAATTATTTTCCAGGAACTAGAAAACCGAATCCAGCACTTCATTGATTTCCAAAAGATTGGTCCTAAAAAGAGAATGAAAATCATCAAGCTGCTCCGTCAAGACGCTTTCAATATCGGTATTCTGATCCGAGAAATGGCAACCATGCCAAGGATCGGAGACTGGTATGTTGATGGCTTTTTCAAAATCTACACCTTCAGCGCCAGTGGAAATATTCTTACAATGATCGAAGGTTCAGCTGACAAACGCATCAGATTCCGTTTTTCTTTTTCATCCATCCCCATGAGAAAGTCCGAAGAGTTCGAGCTCAAAGGATCCCAGCGCTTCCATCAGGTCATGATGAAATCACTCAATCAGATTTCCCGCATGGAGAATCCCCAAGCCAAGTTTCGCTTAACCCGGGCCCGGGCCAGAACCGAATTTGATCATGAAATGGATCTGATATTTTTTCAGGCATCCCATGGATATTCCCTTCAACCGGTCTATATGAAAGTGCCGGATCAATTAAGCCTGAGAAAGGCAGAGGATTTTATCACTCCCGACTGGAATACAGAGAACGAACTCACTAAGCCTTTTGGTATTTCAGAAAAAATTGTAAACGCTGTTGAGGGACAAAAAGATAGAGAATTTGAACTTTCTCAAATCCGAACGAAATTCTCCTTTCGCTCAGGAGTAGGCTTCTGGCTATCAACGGTGGAAAAGAATGCTGTCTTAGATCTTCATTTTTTGCGTCAAAGACCCTCCGGCACAATCATTACCGCACCAAATCCCAGAACTCCTCGTCTGACCAACATCGATTACCGTCAAAGACTGGGTCTTTCTGTGAAAATCCCGGAATTGGGTAAAGTCCGGGCCAGGACGAGTCTTGAACATCGCTACCGTGTTAGGTGAATTTTCAGTAATGTGGAGGCTTCTCGTTCTTTAGCAATCGCTCCTCTCCCGGAAAAGAATTGAGGGAGCGCTTAATATCGATTAGCTCTTTCTCCAAACGTTCAATTGTCTTTTGCTGTTCAACCACGATCTGATTAAGCTGTTCCAGAAAATCATCCTGGTGAGAATATCGTATTTCCAGATTCGTGATTCTTTCTTCCGACATATTAATTCTCTTCTGCGCCCTCGACCGCGGGGAAATACTGAGTCTTTTGACCGATTGAGTGGCCAACAGGAATTCCTGAACCAAGCTCAGATAGTGTCCAAACACTTTCAGGTAAGTTAAGTGATTGTCTCACTCGCTCCATGGTCTGAGGGGCAAATGGGTAAAGCATGATCATAAGATTTTTTAGAACATAGAAAGAACTATAAAGTGCATCCTGGCGTCCTTGAAGGTCCGCACGGTCATCATGTGGTTTAAACTGGACGAAGAAACTGTTGATCAGACGAGCGTAGTTCTCGATTTGCCCGAGAAGGGTTAAGTACTCAGCTTTCTCCATGTTTTTCACATAGAGTTGCACGATCTTCATGGTTTCTTTTTCAGCTTTTTCCAGAAGATTTCCTTGT
>JBEIEO010000062.1:0-13264 GCA_040382895.1 Halobacteriovoraceae bacterium | reverse complement strand
GATACGCCTGCTCCATTAACATTCATAGTACCAGGTATCGGATTAGTGTTCGTAGTGTTCGTAGTGCCGCGGTTGGTGACGACAATTCGCTTAAATGCAGTGACATCTTTTCCATCAACATTAAATCGGAAAATGACAATAAACCCAACCCCATTAAATTGCTCGCGACTTGAACGCCCTAAAAGGATCGTATTTGGAATATTTACTTGGGCAATGTCTGGGCTAAGACCAGTGAATAGATCCATCCCCGCTGTATTAATAGTGTAAGCCCCATTCTGAGTTGCTGGATCATGATCGCAAGAAACCTCAGCGCCCAAAGCAATTCCCGGATCGATGCAGCCCTGTGTAGTACCAGTTATACTCCGACCTGCGCCATTGACGTCCGAAACATAGAGCTGCAAATCTACCGAACCTACATTGGGAGCGACCTCCGGAGTTAGGCTAAACACGCCTAAGATTCTAAAACTTTCTAAAGTTTCCACCTTTTGAAAATCATCTCCTCCACAGGAACTCAGGAGAAAAAGCGAAACAAGAAAAAATTTTTTCATCTTAAAACTCTCCTTTGATACCAAAGGTTGGAAGGATGGGTAGACCGCGGACTTTTTTCTTTTGAGTGTAGTCATAGGAATATTCAATATTCTGTGAATTCTTACTATTGGTTATGTTCTGAATATCAACATAGGCGGTGAGTATCCAGGTTTTGAAAATGTATTTTCGATCGATGCGAATATCCAATTGTTTGAAGGCATCGAAGCGTTGCGAGTAAATAGTACCGGCGTTCGGGATATACACATCGTTATCACTGTCGTAAGTACCACCATTAACCGGAGTATAAGGCAGACCGGTTACAAAACGAAATCGGCCGGAAAAAGTCCAGCGCTGAAGATTGTAGGCACCGATGAGATTTAAATTATGAGTCTGGTCAAAGTCCGAGGGCTGAGTCCCAAAACCTGGAACGTGGCGACGGCTCTTAAGGTAAGTGTATACAATCTGAGATGACCATTCATCCTTTCGATACTTGGCCTGTACTTCTCCCCCAATTATGGTGCCCGTTCCTGAGTTTTCATAACGAGTCTGAACATCAGGGTAAATCAAATCTTTGAGTTCTTTGTAAAAGTAGTTATTAGTTAACTCTAACCCTTGAGTTGATCCTTCACGAAAATCTTTGGTAAACCCCGTGGTGTAGTGAATCGCATAGGGTGAAGATACGTTCGGATTACCATAATTTCTTGCACTCTCCTGAGGTTGCGGTTCCTGGACGTATTTACCAATTGATCCTCTTAAAAGGAGCGACGGATCCCATTGGTAGCGAATCTGGAAACGAGGCTGCACCTGGGTATCCTGATTGATCGTGAAATGGTCAAGGCGCAGGTTCGGCAGATAGGTCCATTTAGAATCCTCGCTGGTTTTGATCTCTTGGCGTAAATATGCGCCGAGCAGAGTTTCAGATCCTTCGGAAACAAATTTTCTTTCTTCACCCACGCCAAATGGAGTTGAGATACCTCCAACAGAATATCTTGTAGGGAGATTGACTCCGACCGTGCTGTCGTTCCATTGGTTATCGAGTCCGATGTAGGTTTTATACGTAGGCTTCCACTCTGTTACGAGTTCTGATCGCTGGGAGATGACCAGAGAATTTACGTCCAGGTAACGGCCAGATATATTAACCAATAAGTTATCGCGTCCAATGGCCACGGAGTTATCCATCCGGTTCTTGGCATTGAGCTGAGTGGTGAGTTGTGGAATAAGCCTGAAAAATTCAGTTCGGTTATAGAATCCACCTCTCAAAGAAGGATCATTGTTGGCAGGTTTGTTTAAGATCAACTCCAGTTCATCCTTCGAGGCGATGAAGGTTGTTTTAAATTCATTATTCTCGTTTAGTTGTCTGCGATAGATAGAGGTGAAATCATAATAAGTAGGAGCAGCAGTTAGTTCGAAGTCTTCGTTTTCCTCTGCTACCTTCTGAAGCACTTGACCGATATAACTATATCTTCCACCGACCAGGAATGATGACTTTTCATCAATCGGACCTTCGATCAATCCGCCTGCATTTAATAGATCGATGTAGGCCATGCCATGGATGCGGTCATCCTTCGGCGCCTTTGTGGTAAGTCCAATGATTCCACCTATTGCCCGTGAATATTCTGGACCATATCCACTTGGAAGAAGATCTACCCTCTCAACAGCTTCCGGAATAATAACCGAAGACAGGCCACCGAAGTGAAAGACTAAAGGAACGCGGTGACCATTGATCACATAGCCCGTATCATCCGGGCTTGCTCCTTGAACAATGATCTGGGCTGAAGCTCCAGATGCTGCAACTCCTGGTAGGTTCTGGGCCGCCCGAACCGGATCTCCCCCGAAGGAGCCTGGTGCTTTAAGAAACTCTTCCTGGGTCAGACTTTGGGCCTGGTCATCTCGTTTATTGACCTTGGCCGTAACGGTCGTTTCAAAACTTGTATAGAACTTCTTCTCAAGATAAATAGTCTCTTTGTTGGAAAGCTCACACTTTTGATTCTGTTCATACTTCTCATAACCAGTGAGGTTAATGATCAGCGTACATTCTCCTACAGGAACATTTTCAAATAGATATTCGCCTTTAGCCGAAGTCACTGCTTTCATTTTATGAGGCAAGATGAAAACGCTTACGTCCTTAAGTGGTTTACGGGTTCCTTTTTCCAAAAGCACACCCTGAACCGTGCCAGTGACCTGAGCAAAAAGATTAAAACTCAATAGAAGTGAGAGAATCCAGAACATTAGTACTCCAACTGGAAATTAATAGAATAGCGGATACGTACTGCAACTGATTTCCCATCCACTTTAGCAGGACGGAACTTATAACTTTTCATAGCATTCATCGCTGCCTGACGAAAAATATTCAGGCCTTCAATAACGTTCACCTGACGAACGAGTCCTTTTTCATCAATCAGGACATCCAAAGCGACTGTACCTTCCAACTGCTTATCCCGGGCCTCTTTAGGATAAACGGGTCTTACTTCTGAAAGCACCGAAGGCATCTCAGACACAAGGTATTCTTCAGTCGGTGTCGGAAGACTATCGGCATCGGAATCTTCAAGCCGGGTTGAATCCACTTCCTTTGCCAGTGTATTTCCTTTCTTAATCTCTACCCCCTCTGCACCCTGAGATTCATCGGTGTAGGAGTTTCGATTAGCTCCGAAAATTTCCCGGCTCGGTTTCGATTCAGGGATAGGTTCATTCACAGACTTTAAAACCACTTTTGGTTTTTCTTTCACTTCCGTAAGATTCTGCACCTCTTGAGGTGCATTGACTTCGATCGGAACCTCGTAAACCTCGGACTCCGGAAGTTTCAGGAAAGTAAGGACCAAAAATGCCAGGATCAGCGTGGCATGAACAAGAAACGAAAGTTGCCAGGGCCTTAAGGCGGCCAGGCTCATGGAGTGTCCTTAATTTTTTCTACCTGTAGGGCAAAGCGATTCAGATTATTGCGCTTTAATAGATCGATCATTCGAACCACATCACCGTGCTTAGCTTCAGTGTCTGCACTTATAAGGAAGTTCGTTTCAGGTGCTTTCGCTGCGATTGATTTTAATTCTATGTTCAAGGAATCAGGACTCAGAAGCTTACCATTAAAAAGAACCTGCCCTTCTTTAGTGATGGCAATTCCCACCGAAGCTGCTTTTGTGGTGATATCTGAGGTCAGAGTTTTGGGAAGATTTACTTTCAAACTTTCTTTAATCATCACCGGTGCTGTTACCATAAAGATAACCAGCAAAACCAAAACCACATCCACAAAGGGAGTTATGTTGATATCATTAATTCCGTCATCACCTGTATCAAACTTACCGGCCATGGTTTAGTCCTTGTAGGCGATGTAGAGATCTTTCAAACTCGAAGCATCCGCCAGGATCAATTTCACCTTTCGGCCAAAATAGTTATAAGCAACTACCGCAGGAATAGCTACGATCAAACCCACCGCAGTAAGAATCAAAGCCTCTGCCAGTGAGAACATAACTGTATTGGTGCTACCTGTTCCGCTTGAAAGTTCACCGAAACTTACAATGATTCCGAGGATGGTTCCCAAAAGTCCCACGAAAGGAGTAGTGGATCCTAAAGTTCCCAGGATCGGTAGCCCCTTCTCCAGCTCTTTACGTTTATCAGCACTGATGGCATCGAAGGCCTTGTCGATTTGCTCTGAAGTTTTAAGCCCCGAGAGTTCCTTGAGAACATCGGAAAAATAATGACCCTGAGTAAAATGAAAATGCTTATTTTTGATATTTTTTTTCAGGTCATCGGCACCAAGATTAAGACTCTTAAAAAAACGTCTTCGCTCAATGATGATAGAAACTGACCAGATGGAAAGGATAACTAGAACTAAAAGAATAAGACGCGCCAGCCATTCTACGACCGTAAGCCAAAGCATAAGGACCCCTCTTGAGTTGTGCTCGGAAATTTTATGCTCAGGCCAGTGAATATGTCAGTTTAATTTGCTGGATGCGGCTGGTAATCGGTGAAACGAAAATTGAACAACTTTTCAAAGTCATCCAACTCAGCCCCCTGCTCTTTGACCTCAAGGACAAGCTTCTCGAGTTTCTCCCAATTGAGATACTGAAACGCCAATTCTGTCAGGATATGCTGATCCCGACAACGTTTGAATTTCTCGCGAGCCTTGTTGATCATGCCTTGGGCACCAATCAGTTTTCCATCTCGATAATGGATCATGGCAGCTGCAACCTGAATGACGGCCCAGTAAACATTGCGAGCAGGATCCTGTCGATCTTCCATCCAGATATCTTCTAGTGCCTCATGGCACTCCCAGTACATCTGTTCGTTGAAGAGACGAATCCCTTCTTCCATCTTTGCCAGATGTTCCGGTCCGAATTGACCGTACTTGTATTCCATTAGAATCCGCCAAGGATGTTCAGACCAGAATCCACGTAAAGTACCTGACCTGTCACTCCACCTGATAGATGGGAGGCCAGGTAAACAGCAGCGCCCCCGCAATCTTCGGGAGTCACATTCTTTTTCATTGGTGCGATCTCTTCAACTTGCGAAAGCAATGTTCTGAAGCCCGAGATCCCGGAAGCAGCAAGCGTTTTAATCGGACCGGCGGAGATACAATTCACTTTGATTCCACGAGGACCTAAATCATAGGCCAGGTAGCGAGTAGAAGCTTCAAGAGCGGCTTTTGCTACACCCATGACATTATAATTTTTCACCACTTTTTGAGAGCCATAGTAGGTCATGCTGATGATGGAACCGTTATCATTCATGAGCTCGTGCAAAGAATCTGTTAGCCCTACAAGTGAGAAAGCTGAGATATCACAGGCCATGGCAAAACCTTTGCGACTGGTATGCAGGAATGGCTTAGAAAGATCATCTTTATCCGCGAAGGCAAGAGAGTGAACGAGGATGTCGAACTTTCCCCAGTTCTTGGCGATGGTTTCTTTCATCGCTGGATAGTGGGCATCGTTAGTCACATCCATTTCAAAAATAAAGTCCGCACCAATTTCTTTAGAAAGTGGTTCAACACGTTTATGAATAGCTTCGTTCATATAGGAAAGAGCGATGGAGGCACCTTGCTCCTTGAATGCTTTGGTAATTCCCCAGGCAATTGAGCGATCATTAGCAAGACCCAGGATAAGAGCTTTTTTACCTTCTAGTAACTTCATCAAATACCTCTCTTTTGGAGGTACAACTTTAACGTCGGAGGGGGAAGATAACAAGAGTTTGCTGTGGGTCAGAGACACTGGCGCAGGCTACTCGCTGCGCCAATATCAAAATAAATTATGGAAGCTGATCAACTGCCTGAACAATATTCTTCAACTTAGCCACTTTAAAAGCTAGCTTGGGCCCCAACTTAATTTTTGGTTGTTTAACCAGGGAACCGTCACAAAGCTTTCCTGAAGCATCGAGATCCATGAGGCGCTTAAGAAATTCTTGCTGATCAAGATCTCGCTCAGAACGTTTGCTATATTTTTCATGAAGTATTTGTACTTTTTCAGTTTCACGATTCATCAGTTCTGAGGCTACACCCTGGATGACGAGATTAAGGTTTCTTAGTCTTACCGCAGTGACAACAGTATCGGCAGAAATTGAAACGGCACCGCCAGCAGCCCCTAAGAAAGCTCCACCAACAACATAACCAAGGTCAAGCCATGGACCGGGCTGGATAATTTTCACGGCAGCTGCTCCGGCCAGCGCACCACCATAAAGACTACCCGCTGTACCAGCGACCAAAACAGCCGGAGAAGCTGAAAGTTTAATAATCAATTGATTGCGACGTTTAAGAAATTCATCCAAGCAAGTTGAATCTGGGTTAATTGTTTTGACGAAAGCTTTAATTTCTTTGACAGGTATTTTTTTTCCCTCAATATCATCGGCATAAAGCGTAAAGCTGGAGAGCGCCAGAATTATGGTCATGATTTTTTTCATCTTTTTCTCCTATGAAGAATCTGGGTTTTATCATGGCATGAGGCTCAAAGGGACATAAGATCCTGTAGTTTGGAATATTTACAGGCTACTCAGAGATTCATAATTTTAACTACCTAGGATTAGAGGTGCCTTTTTCAGTCTCTTTTTGGTAATTTAGATCCATGCAAAAAAAACTCGTTCCCGGCTATATTGAAAAACTCGAAGTCTATCAGGCAGGAAAGCCAATTGAAGAGCTGGCCCGAGAAAAGGGTCTGACCAAGATCTCTAAACTGGCAAGTAATGAAAACCCATTGGGTCCATCTCCTTTTGCTATTCGTGAGATGACCAATGCTCTGTGGGATGTTCATCGCTACCCTGATATGTTTGCTCATCAGTTAAAGAACTCTCTTTGTGAGCTTTATAAACTCAAACCCCAGAATATCATTTTAGGTAATGGTTCAGAGGGCATCATGGGTTATATCGTACGTGCCTTTCTTCAGCCTAATGAAGAAGTGGTAACCAGTGAAAATACCTTCATTGGATTTTTGATTCTCGCCAAATCCGTGGGTGCCAAACTCATTCAGGTCCCTCGACGATCCGACTACAAGTATGATGTTGAGGCCATGGCGAAAAAAATTAACGAGAACACGAAAATTGTTTACATTGCTAATCCAGACAATCCGACCGGAACCTACATCACAAAAGAAGAATTTGATTTTTTAATGAAGCATGTTCCCTCTCATACAATTGTAATTCTGGATGAAGCTTATTTTGAATTTGCTCAGAGTACCTGGGATTATCCGGATTCCATGCACTATCGCTATGACAACGTTATCACTCTCAGAACCTTCTCTAAGGCTTACGGGATTTCAGGCATTCGTTGTGGATATGGCTTTGGACATGATTATCTGATCGGTAACCTTCATAAAGTGAAGCTGCCTTTCGAGCCTGGTCTGATTGCCCAGAAAGGTGCTTATGGGGCCCTTAAAGATTATCCTCACCTCCTTCGCACGCTGGAAAATAATAAAGAGCAATATGAAATCCTGTTTGATTACCTGACTCAACAAGGATTTAATCCCATTCCTTCAGTAACAAATTTTATAACGATAAAAACCGGCAGCGAAGAAGCCAGTCTTTTTCTTTACAATGAACTCCTCAATCACGGAGTCATCATTCGGCCATTGCGGGCAAATCTCATGCCTGATCACGTGCGCATTTCTTTAGGCACGAAAGAAGAAATGAATCATTTCTATGAAGCGATGAGTGAAGTCATGCCTCGTTACAAAGCTAAATTCGGGAATACAAAATGAAAATCTGTACCTATAAACGTCCCTCACCTTTTGGCTACCAGAAACGCCTGGGCATTCTCTACAATGATAAAATCATGGTGGATGTGAATTTCACCTGGCAGGCAGTCTTTGAGCGATTCGGCTTCTACGCTCCGGAAAAAAGAGCGGAGATGCTTGCTCCAAATTCCCTGGCCGCTTTTCTGCGACTTTACCAAGATGGTGCCATCGAAAAATTTCAGGAAACACTTTATTGCTATGGTGACCTGATGAAACGCGGGACTTTGAAAACGCAAACAGGTGCTGACGTTGCTTTTCATTTGCTGGATGCCATCGATACCAAACTCGATGTTCCCCTGGATGAAATCAACATGTATCGTGATTTCTACGCCCATGAAAAACATGTGAAGAAAGGTTTTGAAAAACGAAACGAGCCGGTTCCGCCAGCATGGTATGAAATCCCAGCTTACTATAAAGGTGGAAACACCGGATTTATCGGAACCGATGAAATTATTCCCTGGCCCTACTACTCTCAGCAACTCGACTATGAGCTGGAGCTTGGTGTAGTTATTGGCCGTGATGGTAAAAACGTGAAAGCCAAAGACATCAATAAACACATTTTCGGTTTCACGATCCTCAACGATATCTCGGCCAGAGATATTCAGCGCAAAGAAATGTCTATCCGACTGGGGCCAGCAAAAGGTAAAGACTGGTGCTCTGTCATGGGCCCAGTGATCGTGACCTTTGATGAATTTAACTACGAAGAACCAAATCTTTTAATGACCGCAGCTGTAAATGGTGTCGAATGGTCCCGAGGTCAGTCAGGTGATTCCCATTACAGCTGGGGTGAAATGATTGAACACATGTCCATGGAAGAGTGGATCAGGGCAACTGACTTCATCGGATCCGGCACCGTTGGAACCGGTTGTGGACTAGAACTTGATAAGTGGATTCAGCCAGGAGATCACCTGGAATTAGCGATTGAAAAAATCGGAGCGTTAAAAAATATCGTTGGAACCCCCAACGCAAAACCGTAAGGACGATATGGAAAACTTTAGAGCTAGTGGCGTTTATACTAAACAAGCACACGTAAAAATCCCTGAAGGCACATTTGAGGAAGAGCATGGTCGTAAAGGATTCTTCGGTCGTGTATCTCACCTCTATCGCACTCACCAGCCGACGGCGTGGACTAATATTGTTGGTGACCTCAAGCCAAGAAATCTTCCACCACTTTTTGGAGCGAAAGATCTCGACAATAAATTCGTAAAAGTTCTCTATAACAACGACGTTGAAATTTATCTGGGTTCTCGTACAAAGCCATTTGAAACCTTCTACCGGAACTCTGATCATGATGAAATGTTCTTCATTCACGAGGGTGAAGGCAGAATGGAAACAATCTTTGGTCATATTCCCTTTACTAAAGGTGACTATATCATCGTTCCTCGGGGAACGACTTACAAAACCTACTTGACCAAACCGTGTAAATTTCTCAAAGTGGAATCGCGCAGTGAATTCGAAGAACCCTCTCGGGGAATTCTGGGTCCGAATGCTCTTTATGATCAGACGGCTAAGTTTGTTCCGGAAGCGGCACTTGGAAGTGAAAACAACCTGAAAGAATATACCATCGACATTAAATACCGGGGCCAAAAAACGGCTCTTACCTATCCGTTCAATCCACTGGATGCCGCCGGATGGAAGGGTTCACTCTATGCCTGGAAGATTTCGATCTACGACTACTGTCCGATTAATTCTCACCGTTACCACATTCCTCCATCAGGTCACACCATGTTCGTGGCCCATAACTTTGTGGTTTGCTCATTTGTAGCTCGACCATTGGAGCATACGTCTGAAGGAGTGCTTAAGGTTCCTTTCTACCACGCCAACATCGATTACGATGAGGTCCTCTTCTATCATCAGGGCAACTTCTTTTCTCGGGATAACATTGACGCCGGTGCCATTACCTATCATCCGCAGGGGATTCACCATGGTCCGCATCCCAAGGCATTCGCTAAGGCCAATGAAAAAGAGTGGACCGATGAATTTGCCGTAATGATTGATTCTCGTTTGCCGCTGGAAACGACCGAAGCTTTCCGCAAACATGAGAATCAGTCTTATTGGAAAAGCTGGATGACCTAATCCGACTGAATTGCTTCTGAGGTTCCTCTTTTTCCCACTAGGTAAAAGTGGAAAAAAGCATGAAAATATAGGCATGCTTTTTTAAAAAGGAACCTCATGAAGAAATTATTTTTTCTCGCAACACTGTCCACGCTTTCTTTTTCGGCTTTTTCTCAAGACATCCAATTTGAAAACCTGTCTAAATCACAGGTTGAAAACGTCGCTCGTGAATTCTCGGGAAACTTTTCTCACACTGGTGTATCTGCTCCTGAGACCGATGGGCTTTGGGGTTTAGAAGTTGGTGTCGTCGGAGGCCAGTCTAAATCACCAGACCTGGCAGATGTCGTGGATTCTTCAGGTGGTGATGGGAAAGATTTTGAAAAGCTTTACCACGCAGGCCTGCAAGTTCGAGCGCATTTCCCCTTTGATCTCTTTGCAGAAGTCACTGTTCTTCCGGAACAGGAATTTGATCCTGTTAAAGTAAAAAATACGACGATGGAAATTGGTTGGAACCTCGGTGGATTCTTTGGTTGGCCGATAGATGTCGCTCTGGGCGTGAATCGGGCGAACTCTGAGATTTCTTTTACTCAGGATCCTGTGGGTTCGATCACTTCAGAAGCTGATATTAGCCTTAAATCTAAAACCACTATCATGTGGGTGGGAGTGAGTAAGACCTTCCTCTTTGTCACTCCGTATGTGAAATTCGGTAAGGCCAGTGCGGATTCAGAAGTGGATGCAACAGCTGACATCTTCGGCTTCCCTGGACCAACAACAAGCTACGAAGTGGAAAACGAAGGAAATTACTTTGCAGCTGGTGCCAATCTTCAATTTGCCTTCCTGAAGTTAGGTGCTGAAATTTCCAAAATCATGGATGTAAGTCGAACAAGTGCCAAAATCTCTTTTGATTTTTAATTACCAAAGGGCCCGCAAGGGCCCTTGTTTTTTATGGCGTCAGCACAATCCTCTCACCATATTTGGGCTTGATCAGTTTAGCACTCGGTTTTGTCTGCTCAAAACTCTTTAGAAATTCATCCCACTTTACACCCGGCAGATAAGTCATTTCAGCCCGGGGATTGAAAGCTGAAAAAAAATTATCGATATGAGTTGGTATGAATAATTTAGGTTTTAAATTTAATAGATAGCCCTTCGTAATCGCTTCATCATGTTCACGATTGGCAATCCCTTGAATCAAAACATCAACTGACGATGTGAGAGATTTCAACTTATCCAAATGAGCGCTGGCTCCCTGATCGATCAGGATTTTAAGCTCGGGGTGCTCAATAAAATAAAACCAGGTTTCCCCCATGTGATAGTCATAAAAACCAAAACGAAATGTTTCCGGCACGTCTCCTGGAAGGAAATTTACATCAATCAAACGGATAGGAGCATGATCTCTGAGAATTGGTGTTAGTTTAAACTTTCCTATTCGAATCGGTTGGCGATTTGTAAGAAGCTTCGTTTTAATTTGTGGATCTCGATAGGCACGGGCAATTCTTTCAGAACTCCTATCGGTATAAAAAGTCGCCCCACTTATCTTGGAGACCATGGGAGCATCAATTGAGTGATCAAAATGGGAATGACTGGCGAAAACAGCATCGGCCTTTGAGATTCCTTGCTCCTTAAGTACCTTCTCTACTAAAACCTGATCCGACCTCAGTTCTGAGAGGTTTAACCAATGACTTAGTCCGGCCCGAGTAAACATCGGATCAAAAACAATCGTGGATTCACCGTCCTGAAGAACGATACAGGACACTGTAAGCCAGCGAACTTCCACTTTTGCGGAAGCTAGACTCATGAAAGAGAGCAGAGAGATAAAAAATAGCGTTTTCAACATAGTTTTTTCTTATATGATGGGCTTATGAAAACATTCCAAACAAATGGCGCTTTCGCAGACAATTATAAATTTCTTATTGGATCTATTATACCTCGTCCTATAGCCGTGATTTCAACCCTGAATATTGACGGCAGCAATAATCTTGCTCCTTTCTCTTTCTTTACAGCAGTTTCGGCCAGTCCCATGATCGTTGCTTTCTCACCAATGATCAGAACGTCTACGGGGGATTTTAAAGATACGGTGAAGAACATTCTGAGGGAAAAAGAGTTTGTTGTTAACTTTTGCACAGAAAATAACTACGACAAGGTGAATCTGACCTCTACTGAGTTGCCTTATGGGCAGGATGAATTTGCTTTCGCTGGACTCAATCCCCTTCCTTCTCAAGTCGTGAAGGCACGCCGGGTAAAAGAATCACCAATTCATTTTGAGTGTGTCTTTAGAGATATGCTTTGTTATGGGAAAACACCCGGAGCTGGTTCAATTATTACCGGAGAAGTGAAACTTATTCATGTAGATGAATCAGTTTTAGTCGATGGCAAAGTTTCAACAGATCTTTTCAAGGCAGTAGGTCGTGGCGCTGGTAATGACTGGTTCAGAACCGACTCACGCTTTGAGATGGAAAGATTAACGAAGGCACAAATTCAGAAGTAATCATTTTTCTCCACTCATTAGATCTCTTGGCATATCCAATAGATCGTTATCGTGTGGAATTGGCGGAGGCTGAGGTACCGATAATAATTCTCCTCGACCTAAACCTACTCCACGGGTGGCCCTGGCCATAGCATTAATGGGAAACTTTGGTTGTCTATCAGAGCTAAACAATCCGTTGGCTTCCTGAAAGGTATCGGTGAATTGGGTATAACAAAATCCAGCAAAAATTTCGATTCTATGAATAGCACTTAATAGCTCTTCATACCTTCTTCGAAATTCTTTTGAGCTATTAGCAGCTGAATATCCCCAAGCTTCTTTAATTTCTTGCCTTGGGTTCACAAAAGCGATTCCACCAAATTCGGTCAGCATCACCGGTTGACCCTGGTGGGCATGGCCTTCAGCAATGATGACTCTTCCGCCAGGCCGATATCGGTTGAGAATATCAGTCAGTGACTGATTGGAACTTCCATACTTATGCAATAGACGTTCGGGTAGTTCATCATAATCATGGATACCAAGGATATCTGTAGCAGTGCTTTCCCAACCATCATTTCCAATGCAGGGACGAGTTGAATCCAGAGTTTTGGTCAAATGGTAGAGGGCCTTCACACAATTTTGATGATCTAGCTTTGATGCCAAATCGGGGACGCCCCATGATTCATTAAAGGGAACCCAAACTACCACACACGGATGATTCATATCCCTATCCATCACCTCAACCCATTCCTTCGTAATCCGTTCGACTGAGTCGTGTGTGAAGCGATAAGCACTTGGCATTTCTCCCCACACTGCAAGACCAAGAACATCGGCCCAGTATAAAAAATTGGGATCTTCAATCTTTTGATGCTTTCTGACCCCATTAAATCCCGCAGCCTTAATTAAAAGAATATCTCTGCGAATGGCATCTTCCGAGGGGGGAGTCATAAAAGTTTCAGGCCAGTATCCCTGATCCAGTATTAATCGAAGATAGTAAGGTCGCCCGTTT
>JBEIEO010000061.1:0-13292 GCA_040382895.1 Halobacteriovoraceae bacterium | reverse complement strand
AGCCCCTGATCATGAAATGAACGGGGAACTTTATAGATGAGATCCAGATCAATAGACTGGAAAACATTCTGTTTAGGGACGTTACAGAACAGAGAAATTTTATCGATGATGGAAGAATCGATTTCCCGATCCGCGCGACAAATAATAATTTGAGGGAAAAGACCATACCCCGGAGTTCTTTCACTGAGTGCTGAGCCGGCTTTGACTTTAACTCTCCAGCAGCTGCGATGTAAGGAATGAGAACCAAGTGAACGAAAAGCACATTTTCCGTTCCCACATCGAGAGCAAACTGGCGGATGGCCTCCATGAATGGGAGTGATTCAATATCCCCAACTGTTCCGCCGATCTCGCCGATCAAAAGATCACATTTCTCAGAAGCTAAATGAATACGACGCTTAATTTCATCCGTGATGTGTGGAACCACCTGGACGGTTTTTCCAAGATATTTCCCTTCACGCTCATTTTCAATGACCTGTAAGTACACCTTACCGGTAGTAAAGTTATTTTCACGAGTAAGAGTTAAAGTGGTGAAGCGCTCATAGTGACCCAGATCCAGATCAGTTTCTGCTCCATCGTCGGTCACGAATACTTCTCCGTGTTGAGTAGGGCTCATGGTGCCTGGATCCACGTTGATATAAGGATCCATTTTCAGCATATTGATCTTCAGACCCCGACGCTCAAGGAGGCAACCGATACTGGCGGCGGCTAGACCTTTACCCAGTGAACTTGTTACACCACCAGTTATGAAAATATATTTTTTCTTACTCACGCGAGAGCTCCTTCAACTTTCTTAATATCATCTGGGACATCGACACCGATTAATTTTTGAGTGGTGAGAATGGCACCAATGGAATACCCATTTTCCAGTGCCCGCAGCTGCTCCAGCTTCTCCAGGTCTTCCAACTTAGACACCGAAAGCTTTACAAACTTAACCAGAGCTTCCGGACGATAGCTATAAACACCAATGTGCTGATACCAGGAAAAATCTTTTCCCCCATCACGATCAAAAGGTAAGGATTGACGGGAGAAATAAAAACATTGTTTAGAAGTTTCTGACCAGACGGCCTTCACCACATTCGGATTTTTAAAATCGTCTTCCGAAGATTTTCTCTCCCTGATTAGCGTGGTGATGGCATAAGGACTTTTGAGATGAAACTCGGCCAGCTCTTTTAAGACATCACCTTTGAGCAGAGGCTCATCTCCCTGAACATTGATGACCAGATCCGCTTTCTCTTTTTCAAAAAAGCGCTGATAGGCCAGGGCGATTCGCTCCGAACCGGAAGGAACATCGTCATCCACTCGGATGACATTCCCACCGAAAGCTTTTACATGGTTTTCGATTTCATCATTATCTGTCACCACAGCTGTCTTAAACCCTGAGGCCTGACAATTAGTGAAAACTCTTTCGATCATGGATTTATTTTTGATGAGGGCAAGGGGCTTTCCGGGAAATCTGGAAGAAGCAAAACGAGCTGGAATAAGTATCACCACGGATGACATAAAAAGTGCGCCTGTACCTTGAATAAATTTGACCCCTCAACTTACCACTCAGAAGACAAAAACGACAACCTTTTGAGAGTGCATTTCAACTTTGCGTTAAGCATGGGTCGTGATAAACTCTAAACATGAAACTGTTTATAACTGTCATTCTTTTGGCACAAATAGCGACATCATTTGCTCAGGATGACGATCTAATGCAAGATGCCATCACCAAACCTGCCTTAAGTCTTCGTTGTAAGGAGCTTTTACGAGAAAGGTCTGAGAAAGTGAAAGTTCAGCAACGGCTGAACGCCCTTCTCCAGCGCAATGAAGACCTCATCAAAAAATCACCCCGGGCCAAGGATAGTCTCCACAGTCGACTGAAATCCACCCAGGTAAAAATAAAAAACGAAATTTATCTCACCAATCTCAACATCGAAACGATGGAAGAAAACATCGTTCGCTCCGGATGTCCTGGTATCTCTCTTTAATTCCTGATTTTACTTCTCAGAATTATTGATGTTACACTTTTCACCGCACACACATTTTATTTTTTTCGGGAGATGAGCTTTGCACAGGTTCATACTATTATTATTGGTTGCCTCACCCTGGGTTTTTGCCCAGGACGATGACCTGACCTTCTTAGAATCCTCCATTAATTCAGACCCTACTGCGACTTCCTCAAATACTCCAACCCCTTCAGCTCCTAAAAAATCTCGCTGGAGCATTACGCGCCCTCAGGAAGGAAATGAAAAAGATGGTCAGCCTCAAGGCCGAGTATTGGATCTTCGTTCGGTTTTAGAAGAAGGGTTCCGCCGTAACCCTTTTGAACAAATTCGTGGTCAGCAGAAAGAGCAAATCGAACTTTCAAAAACCGATGTGTTCCAGAAATTCTGGTTTCCGACAGTTGGACTTGAACTTCAATCATCAAATCATCGCATCGATCGATTCCGAAAATCTTCAGCATCAACACCTTCTATGGGTGCGCAACAAGCTCCCAATGGCAGCTTAGGATTAGTGATTGATGAGTATACGCTTTTTAACTGGGGTAGAGATTACCTTGAGTATCTCAATGACAAGCAGGTGTTAAACCGGGCCAATCAGCAACTAAGCGAAGCACGACGAAGACTCAAGTTCTCCCTGATAAATCAGTACTTCAATCTTATTCGAGTCAAAGAAGTCATGCGCATTAAGGCGGAGCAATTGCGCCAGACTTCTTTCATTCACCGTCTGGCCCGTCAGAAACTCCAGCTTCGAAAAATTCAGACTCAGGAATACTATCAAACCCGTTCGGAGTATCTGCGCTCGCAAACCGAATACCAACAAGCTCAGTTTGAAGTTGGTCTGGAAGAAGAGAAAATGTCTAACCTCATGGGTGATGAATACCAGGGAAGCTATCGCTCATTTGAGCAGCTGAAATTTGTCAGCATTAATACTTCCATGGAAGAGGCACTCCGTTCGGCTCAGGAGCAGTCCCAGCAATACCGTGATGCTAAAACCGCCTACGATGTGGCTTCACGCTCTTATGAGAAGCAATTAAAAGATAACCTCCCTCTTCCGAAGTTTGGTTTCAACCTGGGCACTTACCGCACAGGTTTTGATCCGGATGGCACAAGCTGGAATTTTGAAACCACCGATGGGAACAAGAATGTTGAACTCGTAGCTTCCATTAACATGCGCTGGACCCTGATTGGCGAAGGTGGGTTATTCAACACTCGTGATAATCAGCGCAGCTACCTGAATAAGCGCATCAGCGAGATCAATTTCTTCAACACAAGACGAGAACTGGAAGTAAAAGTCCGCACCATCTACAAGACAGTGCGCTTTCTGGAAGAGAAAGTTGAAATCGCTCAGTTTCAGCATAAAAACGCTCAAAGCAACTATGATTCGGCTTTGGATAACTACATCGCCAGCCGTACCACCTATGCCGACATTAAACTCGCCATTGATAACCTGGTTAATTCACACATCAATACTGAGAATGTGAAATATGAGCACCTACTAAAGAAACTTGAACTCGCCGACTTCATGGGACTTGAAGATTTTCCTGGGGAAAATTTTGAGTCACTGGCTTCGAGGTAAGATATGAAACTACTACTTTTGCTCCTACTACCTTCATTAAGTTACGCTGTAGATTTCAAATCTCTATCGGATGAAGAAATCAATCCTGATACCGAAGAAGTGCTGATTCAGAAACCTGAGAAGTATCTGCGGGATGAAAGTATGATCTACGATCTTGATACCGATCTCGGGATCAAAGATCAGCGCCGTTACACAGGAGCTGACAGCAATAAAATTGGAATCGCCGGACACGTATCTGGAGATTACGAACACTTTAACGACATTCTGGGTTTTGAGTTCAATTACATGCACCGAACACAGCTCTATAGTCGTTTGTGGTATGGCGTTCAATTGTTTCAGCACAACACCTACTTTGACTCCATCACTCAAAACCATAGAGGTTCAAGTTCTAATCCAAATGCCGAAGTGAATACCCTTCGTCCCAACAACACCAAAGCATCAGTGTTTGCCGGAGGCCCGGGTATTGGTTACCGCTTTAAACTCTTGCAGGAGTTTTTTGAGACGGAAGATGTTTTTGAGACAGTCGATGTATTTGTGAACTACGTTACGTTCGACGATAGATACATCAAGCAAAAGTATCAGGGTTACGGATTAACCACCAACTATGGTATCCACAAACGCAGCTCTACCCGTTACTTTTACGGGGGCAAACTCTCCTACAACCTGGCCTCTGTAACCAGAAACGCCATTGGAACCGAAAGCAAATCAGATCGCTCGTTCGCTCTCGGATGGTTAAGTGTCGGTGTAGAAATCGGATTCTTTTTTTAAATTATTTGATTTCAGTGATGACGTAGTCTTGTCCTGAGAAAAGACTCTGTTCACCTTTGATGTAACCTTTAGCTTCATCTACAGAATTGAATAATCCCAGGCTCACGCGATACCAGGTACCTTTTCCTGTGATTTGTGATTCGTTGATGATGGGGCTATAGCCACGGACTGAAAAGCCTTCAGCAAATTGCTTAGCTTCATCCAACGTCGGATAAGAACCCAATTGGATGGTAAATTTACCAGTCATAGCGTTCGATGATTTCGTTTCGACACTTTGATTCGAAGACATCACCGGTTCATCGGAAGAAACTTTCTCCAGATTATCTTTTAAAAGATTCTGCTGTTCATCCATCAGTTTACGAAGTTTTTCTTCGTCAGTTAGTTTTGAATCCTCTTCAACTGTTTTTTCAACATCCTCTTCCAGACCGGACTTCAGGGTAACAGTTTTCTGATCGGTTTCGGTAACACCGGCATCGGCCAGGCCAAGTTTTTTGCCTAAACGAATTCCCAGGGTGAAGCTTGTGATGATAAGAACCACCACAAAGATCAAAACGAGGACGATCTCTTTTTTTTCAAAAACGATAACTTTGTTATTTTCTTCCATTTCATTATTTTAAGGTCTTGGCACATTTTGAGCAAAGCATTTCAAATCCGAACAAACTGATCAGCTTTAATCAACTTCTGCTGAAAAAATACCACTGCCCCTATACAACTGGCTCCACCACAGCAACCAAGGAGGCAATTATGAAAAAGATCATTAAAAACCAAAAAGGCCAGGGAATCATGGAGTACGTCATCATCTCCAGCCTGATCGGTATTATCTGTCTGGCCACTGTGAAGTCCTTCGGCGACGTCATCAAGGTTCGTATCGAGCGCATGGAAAAAGAGATCGTTAATGTCATCGATAAAGAGCCAAGTAGAAGATGAACCTTCTTGCCTGGTCCCTATCCCTATCACTTCTGATCCTGCTGATGATCAAGGCCGTGGACTTTCAAACCTCCACGGTCTGCCGGCAGAATGCCTGGCTCAAGAGTACGGAGCTTAAAACCCGGGTTCTTCTGCATAGGCCAATGGATAAGGAGATGAGTCTTGATCCGAAATGCCGGACCTTTATCCGAAGAACCGGCAAGGAAGTTTCCTGGCAGCGACTGCCTTCTTTCAAACGGCATGAGTTTCACTTGAAACTCAAAGGAAAAATATGAACCAGCGAGGCGAAGCGACTCTCCTTTGCGTCCTGGTACTAGTGGTACTTTCAGGACTGGTAACTTTGTGCGGACTTCGTCTCCAGCACTCTTTTTCAAATCTGAAAAAGCGCACTGAACTCTTTTTGTGTGTAAAAGAAACGAAAGGTGAGCTGGATCGCTACTTAATATTTATGGGCCGGACCAATTGGGCCCTCAAAAACACCACGCGCGCCCAGATGGTGGCACTCTTTATCCCCGGCATGCAGGGAGCGGCTCTCAAGGCAGATAAGATTAAGCGAATTATCAAGACAGCGCAGAATGCCAGTTTGATTCTCTATTATAAAAAACTGACTGAGCTTAAAGGTAAAGGGTGCCCACTCGATCCAAGAATGGTGCTGACCCCTTTTGAACTCGCAGGCAAAGGATATAAACGGGGACCAGATGACCGAGCCCTGATCAGGAGTGATAAATGGACCTATATGTTTTTATCCAAACCCTATTTTTTAAGCCTCCAAGTGCAAACCGTGGGGATGGAAGCAATCAACCCCAGGATCAAGTACATCGCCGAGGAGAAAGGGGCGAAGTTATCCTCGCTTTTGTCCTTACGATAGGAGCCGCAAGCTTACTTTTTATGGGCCTGTTTCTTTTAAACAAACTCTATGAATACAAAACCAAGGAGCATCTCCATGATTTCGAAAATCGCTGGCAAGAGCTTGAAGTCCGATACAAAAAATAAACTCTGGTGGGCCAAGCTTGCTGTTGCGTTGGTCTGCTCCAATATCTTCTTTTTTCTGCTTTTTTCTAAAAATGAAACAGGTGCCTTGACTGAGTCTAAGGTACCGCAAGGATGGGTTGAAATCCATGTCAGAGCAGAATTACTCACGCCGTTTCAATCTGGAAAAAAGGTGCTTCTTCTTCAGCGGAATGCGCGAAAGCGAGTGGAGGCCATGTTAGAAAGCTCTCCAGTTGAACCTGAGGGGCACTTCACGGTCTTAGTAAGAGAATCGGAAGCTGATGCCCTCTTAAAGCATGAGAGCTGGGAAATTGTACCGTTTTTAAAAACGCTCACTTTCTCACCTCTCACAAGAGGAGAGAGTCATGAAATTCGTTATTAGCTCATTTCTGCTTCTGATGACGGCAGAGGTCTCAGCTTCCCCGATCAAAATCTTTTATGAACAAGATCCGACAAGGGCCACTATGGTAAAAGACATATTTACGAAAACTTATGCTATCCCAGAAGATCTGATTGCTCTGAAAGAGGTGATTAGCTGTGAAGATTTAAAGGAGCGAGGAAAATTAGACCTGTGCTTAAACAACAACGGAGACCTTTTAGTGGTCTCCGTTGATCGCGGATTCGTTACCGAATCACTTCAAATATTTCAGGCCCCATAGGAGCGCTTATGAATTACTTTGCTTTTGCAGCTTTAGCTTTTGGAGCAGCTTTAGCTTTAGGTGCAGCTTTTGGAGCTGTTTCAGGATTTTCGTGGATAGCAAACTTAGGAGTTGTGCCTTTGTTTCTGTTGGCAGCTTTTCTCTTAGCTCCAGCGGCTCTGTGTTTAGCTTTACGACGGTTTTCAGTTACTGCGGTTCTAGAAGCCATAAATATCTCCTCAAGGAAAAATGCTTACTTATCAAATTTGAAGCTCCTTAACTTAACGAAGAGCCTCTTTTTTGTCAAAGTGTTCTTCTTTTTGCCTGTTGCGTTATTTGCTCAGACAAACGCCTCTCAACCTTCTTTTTCTCCCTCTGACATCATCCTCGCCAAGGGAGAGCAGAAAGAATTGAGCTTTTCGGAGCTAAAAAACTTCTCGGTCGGTAACCCCGAGGTCATTTCCTATAAATTTATTCCCAAAAGCGGAAAGCTGCTCCTCAAAGGAAAGAAAGTTGGCTTCACTGACCTCGTCGTATGGAGAAAGAGTGGAAAAGAAGTCATCAGTATCTATGTCCTCTCAAAGCAGAAGTTTTTGAAAACCTTCCAGCTGGCAGATGCCCTGAAAAATCTCAACCTCACTATTGATATCAAGGGCCCCATCATGACCGCTTCGGGAGTGCTGACCGACTTTGCAGATTATCTTTATCTTCAGAAGATTAAAGGCCAGTTCCAGGATCAGGTGTTTTTTAAAATCACCCTGGGTCCAACACTTCGCAATCACATCGTAGGCCAGATATATAAAAAACTTTATGCCAACGGCTTTTCATCCGTTACCTGCCAGGCAGACTGGCTGGATATTCTTTGTTTCTACGAAGGAACCAGCAATCCTGAATATCTTAAGCAATTGGCGAGCTTTTATCGGGTTTCATTTATTCAGCAGGACTCAAGGCTTCGTCATAAGAACTACCGTTTGAAACTAAAACTCATTCAACTTGAGCGTATGGACGGAAGAGAAATCCACATGGGTCTGGATAAGTTGCAGGCAAATGTTTCTGATCTCTTTGTAAATGGAATCCGTAACCTTATTGATAACAACGCAGTCTTTTTGCAAAAGTCTCAGATGGATCTATCCTCTCTTGCCGAGCCGGAGTTAATAGTCAATCTCAATACTCCTCAGTTAATCGAAATCGGATCACAGATCCCCTACCAGAATGTTGGTATTCAAGGTGCAACCGTGATCGCTCCCATCGACTGGCGCTTTGCAGGCCTGAAAATCAAAACTAAGATTTCAGAATCATACGGAAAGTTGCTCCTGGAATATGAAACGGAGTTTTCGCGTCCTGTGGAGCAGGCCATCTCGGGTAGCAAAGAAGTCTCTTCGGCACTACTGGAGATCGGAGTACCGATGAAAATTTTCCAGATCGGTTTTCAAACTTCAAGCAAGGCACGAAAAGGGATTCCTCTCATCTCGGAGATCCCAATTCTGAAACATCTTTTTGAATCAAAGTCCGATCAAAAAACCTACAAACAAATCTACGGATACGTGGTCCTCGAGGCGGTAGAATAATGTTAAGTATATTCAAAGACCAGACAGAAGTACCTTTAGAAAGAGAAGCGGCGTTGTCCCGCTCCCGTAAAATTCTTGAGTCTTACCTGAACAAAGGGATTCTTCCTTCCTGGGATCAATACTTTCAGGAATTACCAGTGGTCAATACCGCTGAGGATCTGGAAGCAATTAAAGAGAACTTCTTTCAACTCACCAGCTGGAATTTCTTAGAGGAAATTCTCAATCAGGATGCCACAGAGTTCTTTTTTCATTCTGTGTTTGAGTCACAACGTCTGACATCTCGGGGAGAAAAAGTAACTGTTGAAATTCTTCTCCGGCCCGAAGACTGGCAGCTTTGGCTAGAGATCATGTCCATCAAATACAAGCAAAACTGGAATGTGGAAAATCCATTTTGCAGTTTTTATGGCGAATTGTTTGGCAAAAATTATCGGTTCAGTATGATCCATGGATCCACTTCACCAAGTGGAAACTCAAAACTTATGCTTCGCTGTCTTGCCCGGACGGCCCATCCCCTTTCCTCCTTTGGTGACACAGAGTCACTGGGTGAGATGGTGAAGAATAAAAATAATATTCTGATCGCTGGTTCAACCGGCTCAGGAAAGACATCTCTCTTAACAACTCTTTTAGATTACGTCGAAAAAGACGAGCACGTGGTCGTACTCGAAGACACCTATGAGATTCTGAGTTCGCATCCCCACCAGACGCGATTTCTTTCCGGTAGTACTGCTCAGACTTCTTTGAAATCCTATCTTTCCTATTCTCTGAGATTGAGCCCCGATCGGATCATCCTGGGAGAGATGCGATCGCATGAAGTCGTACCATTCCTAATGGCCATGAACACCGGTCACAAGGGCTTGATGGGGACTCTTCACGCCTCCAGTGCTCACGATGCCCTCCACCGGGTGGCGCTGCTTTTTTCTCTCTATGCTGGTGAAGCGAATCTTGCCTTTGAGAAGGTCATGGAACTTCTGTGCCGAAATCTTGAATACGTTGTCTTCATGGAGAACAAGAAAGTAAAAGAAGTGATTAAGATCCTTGGCTCGGATAAGGGTAATGCTTTCTTTGAGACCGTAACTTCGGATGTCCAAGCTTTGTTTTAGGCCTTCAATTTCTTACAGTGGTTGCATGAGTAAAAATTCTTTGATACTCATGCAACCATGAAGACTATTTTCTTTTACCATTCAGTCTCAACTCTCCATTGGTGGCGCTAAGCCATTCACTCTGATTTCTCTGACATTCGATTTAATTTTTACGGAAGTACTTTATGAACACTCTTTCGATCCAGGACACCATTGTTCTCAATAAATCGTTGCGCCTTCCTCCCAACGGAATCATCTGCGCTCACCCTCAGAGGGTAGAGCGGATTGCCCGCGAGTATCTTTCGAACGTATGCACACACACTGATTACCGGGGCTATCAGATTTATGTTGGATCCTACCTCGATGAAGAGGTATTCGTGGCCAACACTGGGATTGGAGCCCCAGCAGCCGCCTTCCTTCTGGAAGAGCTGGTGGCCTTCGGTGCCAAAAGGATCATCCGGGTGGGTTCCAACGACTCAAGCTTTAAAGATTACACACTGACTTTGGTTGAAGAAACCACTCTGCCTCTGGGGCTCAAGCAAGACTATCAGCTCAAACATCTGCACAAGGTACGAGTCAACGACTACCTGAGCTTCATGATCAACCTGAGAGCGAAAAAGTTAAAGATCGAGTTGAACGCTGCTGAGAACCAGCACATCGATGGCTACTACGCATCCTACCGCGAAAGAACCGGATCCTCGGATATGGAAACAGGGGCACTCTATCTATTAGGGCAGTATCACCAGATACAGTTTGCTTCCATTCTGATGAGCTACCCTAAGCATGGGACGAAGGGAGAATACGCTGGAGAATTAAAGGCCCGAGAAATTGAAGACCAGGGGATTACCCTGGCCTTGCACAGTTTGATCTAGTGATTGTGCATGCACAGGATGTTTCCATCAGGATCTTTAAACCAGGCAACCTTGAAGTCACCGGACACGTGCAGGTCACCATCAAGCTTCATATCGGGCATTGAGTAGTGCTCAAACTCAACACCCTTTGACCGAAGGGCCTTGACCTCCTCCTCGATGGCATCCCCTACTTCCCAGGTCATGGCGGTGGCCTTGTTGGTCCCGGCAAAGTCCGATTTATAGACTTCTACGGTGCTCTGGCCACACTGGAAGAGCTGCACCATCTGGTTGGTCTCACCGATGGGCTTAAGGCCGAGGATTTTTTCGTAGAAATGTCTGGCGGTATTCAGGTCTTTAACGGCGATGGTGGGAGTCGGGTTGATTTCTGTCAGCATCTTTACCTCCTAAGAAATTAGATTAAAGAAGCTTAAAAGAAATCAGCGAGTCAAAGCACAAAACGGGGCGTAGAAACTGAGTAAAGCTCATCTTTATCGCATGAGGTGAGATAAAGATGAGCAAAGAGAAATTAGTCTCGTTTTAGTTTTTTATAAGTCACTCGGCTTGGGACATCGGCTTTATCACCGATACGACGACGAAGATCCTCATGGTAGTCTTCAAAATTTCCTTCAAACCAGGTCACTTTCGAATCACCTTCGAAGGCCATGATGTGGGTACAAATTCTATCCAGGAAGTAACGGTCGTGGGAAATCACAACAGCACAACCTGCGAAATCAAGAAGTGCTCGCTCGAGGGCCTGAAGTGTGTTGACGTCCAGATCGTTGGTCGGCTCATCCAGTAGCAGAACGTTGCCTTCCTCACGAAGCATTTTTGCCAGGTGAACTCGGTTCTTTTCGCCACCAGAAAGTTCTTTGATGCGTTTAGATTGATCTTCACCGGTGAAGTTAAAGCGCGATACGTAAGCACGCGCATTGATCTCTTTATTACCAATCTGAATGACGTCCTGATCCCCTACCACTTCTTGCAGAATGGTCTTATCTCCATCCATTTCACGGGACTGATCGATGTAAGCAAGCTTCACAGTAGAGCCCACTTTAAATGTTCCGGCATCCGGTTTTAACTGGCCCGTGATCATTTTAAAGAGCGTGGTTTTACCGGCACCGTTGGGACCGATGATTCCGACAATTCCTCCCGGTGGAAGTTTGAAAGAAACGTTTTCATAAAGAAGTCTATCTCCGAAACCTTTGGCGATTCCGTCGGCTTCAATCACGACATCACCCAGACGAGGTCCTGCTGGAATGAAGAGATCATTTGTTTCGTTACGGGCCTCTGATTTTGATTCGGCCAGCATCTTCTCATAGTTCTGAATACGAGCTTTCGATTTTGCCTGACGAGCTTTGGCACCCATGCGGATCCATTCAAGTTCTTCGGCCATTTTCTTAGCTTGCTTAGACTGAGATTTTTCTTCCGCTGCCAGACGATTGGTTTTTTGCTCAAGCCATGATGAGTAGTTACCCTGCCAAGGAATTCCGTGACCTCGGTCAAGTTCAAGGATCCAGCCGGCCACGTGATCAAGGAAGTAACGATCGTGGGTAATGGCAATAACAGTACCTTTATAGGCCTGAAGATGGCGCTCAAGCCACAGAACGGTTTCTGCATCAAGATGGTTGGTAGGCTCATCCAAAAGAAGTACGTCTGGTTCAGAAAGAAGAAGACGGCAGAGAGCTACACGGCGTTTTTCACCACCGGAAAGTACTCCACATAGTTGATCCGAAGGAGGACAACGAAGAGCTTCCATCGCCAGTTCCAGTCTAGAATCAAGATCCCAGAGATTCTGAGCATCCATTTTATCCTGAAGAGCAGACTGTTCATCGAGGAGCTTATTCATCTCATCGTCTGACATCTCTTCGCCGAGCTTCATGTTCACTTCTTCATAGCGCTTAACAGTGGCAACCAATGAGGCCAGGCCTTCTTCCACCACTTCTTTTACAGTTTTATTGGAATCAAGCTTGGGATCCTGTTCCAGATAACCGAAAGTGATTCCTTTATTGGCCGTGACAGTCCCAAGAAAATCTTTATCAACACCGGCGATAATTCTTAAAAGAGAAGACTTACCAGATCCGTTAAGACCAAGCACACCGATCTTGGCACCAAGATAGAATGAAAGTGAAATGTCTTTAAGAACTTGTTTCTTCGGTGGATAGATTTTCCCCACCTTATGCATACCAAAAATGATCTTTTTGTCGTCGACAACAGCCATGGGACTTCCTTTGAATTTTAAGAAGCCCTATTAAAGCAGAATTGTGTCATTCTGGGAAGGAATGACTCTTTACATCAGAGTCATTAGGTCTCCTAAAAGCAGAAAAATAAAGGCTAAATAAGAAGGAAGAAAGAAAATGGCCAATAATCCCAGCTTTATCACCATGAGTCGCTTTTCAAACAGCTCAAAGTGCCACTTTTCCTGAAAACGCAGCTCGGCCATTAGCGAGATCACTTCTTCTTCGTAGCTTCCCCCCATTTGGAGGGCACGCTGACAAGTTTCTTTAAGCTTCTCAACGATATGGAGCAAATTCTTTTGCTGAATGTTTTTCAACTCCGTTACGCCTGCCATGCTCATGACTTCAGTACGGGAAAGTGGCACACGGGAAAGTGAGCGCAGGACATAAAACATCTTCCAGAGTTTTCCAATATCGGAGAAGAGCTTTTTACGGAAATAATCCAAAACAATCGGAAGAAAAGAAAGCCCTAGTCCTTGCCAGAGCGCAATCAAGAACAAACGAAAACCACTCACTTTCACATCAATCATCCAGAGCGCACAAGTGATGAACGTCCAGGTTAGCACCACCATGAGTCCCATCTGCAACCAGGTTCCGAGAATCATGTCTTTAAGTTTTTTTTCTGACTGCCGATCGAACTGCAAACCTTCGCGCAGGAAGATGACGGAGTCCTCGT